>DATJMB010000116.1:0-36623 GCA_035508995.1 Solirubrobacteraceae bacterium
GTCGCCGGGCACGAGACCACCGCCTCCCAGCTCGCCTGGGCCTTCGTGCTCCTCTCCCGCGCCCCCGCCGTGCTCGACCGCCTCACCCGGGAGCTCGAGGAGACCGAGGACGAGGCCTACCTGATGGCCACCATCCACGAGGTCACGCGTCGCCGGCCCGTCCTGCCCAACGCCGAGCCCCGCCTCGTCAAGCAGCCCGTCGAGATCGGCGGCGTCCTCTATCCGCCCAACGTGGTCCTGATCGTCAACGCCCACCTCGTCCACCACGACCCCGACATCTACCCCGACCCCTTCGCCTTCCGTCCCGAGCGCTTTCTGGAGAACCCGCCCGGCACCTACACCTGGCTGCCCTTCGGCGGCGGCCGCCGCCGCTGCCTGGGCGCGAGCTTTGCCATGCTGGAGATGAAGATCGTGCTCCGCGCCGTCCTCGCTCGCTTCGAGCTCCGCCCCGCCCGTCCCGAGCCCGAGGTCCCGAGACGGCGCTCCATCACCATCAGCCCATCGAGAGGCGCCGAGCTCGTGCTCACCGCCCGACGGCCTCTCCTCAGCGCGGATCCCGCCACATCGCCCACATCAGGGGCCCTCGCGGCAGCTTGATCTCGCGCGTCACCCGGAAGCCGTGGCGGGCGTAGAAGTCGATGTTGCGCTCCTTGGAGGACTCCAGGTAGGCGGCCACCCCGTCCCGGTCGCACTGCTCGAGCACCGGCCCGAGCACCGCCGAGCCGAGCCCCTGGCCCTGGGCGGGCGGGTCGGTGCCGAGCACCGCCAGATACCAGTGGGGCGGATCGTGGGGATGCTGGCGCTCCAACCCCATCAGGCCCAATGTCGCCAGCGGCAGCCGCCCGAGCAGCCGCGGGTGGGCCACGCTGCGAGCGATCTCCAGATCCTCCCTGAGCGTCGTTCGCCAGCGCTTGGGCGGCGCCCACAGGGCCGCGCAGGAGAGGTCCTCGTTGGTCCAGATCTCCTCGTAGCCCAACAGCTGGCGCAGCCGCGCGCCCTGAAAGCGCTCCAGCACCCGTGTCCGCAGGTGCTCCGGTGGACAGGACCAGCAGGCCACCGGATCGTCCATGAAGGCTCTCGCGAGCATCTTCGACAGGGCCGGCAGATCCGCCTTGCGCGCGCGTCGCATGTCGCGCCCGGGACTCATGTGCCGCTCATCCCCCCATCCCGCTCATGGCCCGCGATTCTAAGGCCTGCCGGACGGCCGGCCGCGGTGCCGCCCACCGGTGGAGGAATCGCGAGCGCCTCCCCGCTGGCCCACCCGCTGGCCGTGCGCCTCACCGCCGGGCGCGCCTCGGACAGGCCGCCCGGTAGACGCTCGTCACCGTTTCGCCGCTGGCGAAGGTGATTTCCGACTTCACCGGGAAGCCTCCCCGGGGACACCGTTTGGGCATGGTGCCATAGGAGATCGTGTGGCCGTGCTTGCGGTAGGCGGCGCCCACCTTGATGTCGATCGATTCCGTGGACACCGGCGGGGCGCCCGGCACCGAGTCCACCAGCGCCACGTCGCTGCTGAGCTTCACCCCGTAGGGCGCGTGTGCGCCGCTCAGTCGCCCCGTGGCCACCAGCAGCTGGGCGGAGATGGGTGAGGCGGCGTTGACGTAGAACTGCAGGCCGCCCCCGGGCGCGAAGAACGCCTGCAGGGTGGCCCGCTCGCGCACCATTTCCCCGCCGATCGGATCCACCACCCCAGCGCTGCCCACGGGGCTCGCCTGAGAGCGGCGCGGACAGCCCATCGGCCCGTCGTCTTCCAGCGTGGCCGGCCGGCAGGTGACGAACCCCTGGCTGTGGATCCTGGTGCCGGCGGGCAGATAGAAGTTCACGTGGGTGATCTGCGAGGGCACCCCGCCGACGGATTCCGTTCCGTGAATCGTGAATTTCGCTTCCACCGCCGCTCCCGCCCCGAGTTTGTCGCCCGTCCCCGGAAAGCCCTTGATGGGAACCGCCTTGGCCACCATCCTCACGCTCGGCGCCCCCCACGCCTCAGCCGGCAGGGCGCAAGCCAGGCACAGCGCCAGCAGCGCCCCAACCGCCGTGACTCCACGCCCGCGCGCGCGCAATCCGCGCGCGCGCCCTCCCCCAGCACACCTCTCCCCACACATAGCGAGCCCCCTCCGCGTCGCATTTTTCACTCATTCACATCAACACCTCACGGGAGCCCAAGTAGCGCCTATGTGCCGAGAGCCGCCGAGGGGACCTCTCCCCAGAGCTGCTCCAGGCGGTAGTACTCGCGGGTGGCGGGAGTGAAGATGTGGACCACCACGTCGAGGTAGTCCATCAGGATCCAGTCGCCCTTCGCCAGGCCCTCCACGCGCCTTGGCAGGATGCCGTGCTCGCGCTTGCAGCCCCCGAGGATGCCGTCGTGGATGGCCTTCGTCTGGCGCTCGGTGTTGCCCGAGCAGATCACGAACCAGTCCGTGTATCCAACCACCCCCCGCAGGTCGAGCTCGCGCAGGTCCGCGGCCTTCTTCTCATCCGCGTAGCGGGCGATCTCGGCGAGCAGCTCCGGCGGGCTCACCTGGCGCCCTCCCCCGCGTGCGCCGCCTTCCTCGCCGGCGGCGCGCTCGCATAGAGGCCGTGCTCGCCGATGTAGGCCGCCACCGCCTCTCCCACCAGCTCGCCCACCGGCAGGCCCTGGCCCACGCGCTCCCTGACCTCCGAGGAGGACACCGCGATCTCCTGCATCCGCAGCAGTCGCACCCGCGGCGAGGGGTGCAGGCCGAGCAGCGCCTCCCGCACGTCCTCGCTGCCCACGCCGTCCCGCTGGGCCACCGCGAGCTCGGCTAGCTCCAGTAGCTGGGCGGGCTCGCGCCAGCCGGCCAGCGTGCGGGCGGTGTCCGCCCCCACGATCAACGTCAGCTCGACGTCGCCCTCGTGCTCATGGATGGCCCGCAGGGTATCGATGGTGTAGGACACACCTCCCCGCTCCACCTCCAGCGATGATGCCTCGATGCCGGGCGCGTCGCTCGCGACCGCCAGGCGGCACATCGCCAGGCGATGCGCGGGCCCGGGATCGGCCGCCTCGGAGCGCTTGTTGGGCGCCACGTTGGCGGGCATCAGCAGCACCTGCTCGAGGTCGAGCTCCGCCCGCGCCGAGCGTGCCAGCGCGAGATGGCCGCGGTGGGGCGGGTTGAAGGTGCCGCCGAGGATCCCGATGCGTCGCCCGTCCACGACCTCACGCTCGGACGGCGGCCGCCATGATCGGGTGCTCAACCGCGGACGTGGCCGTCGCCCTCGATGAGGTACTTGAAGGTGCACAGCTCCCGCAGCCCGATCGGCCCGCGGGCGTGGAGCTTCTGGGTGGAGTTGCCGATCTCGGCTCCCATCCCGAACTCTCCGCCGTCGGTGAAGCGAGTGGAGGCGTTCACGTACACGCACGCCGCGTCCACCCCGAGCTCGAAGGCCCGTGCGGCTGCCGCATCCCGCGTGACGATCGCCTCCGAGTGGCCGCTTCCATAGCGGCCGACGTGCTCGATCGCCTCCCCGAGGGACTCCACCACGCGGATGGCGATGATCGGCGCCAGGTACTCCGTCTCCCAATCCTCCTCCCCCGCCTCCCCCACGGGACCGTGGCCGCGGGCGCGCTCGTCGCCGCGAAGCTCGACGCCCGCCTCGTCCAGAGCGCTGACGATGCGCGGCAGGAAGGTATCGGCCACCGCCTCGTGCACGAGCAGCGTCTCCGCCGCGTTGCACACCCCGGGCCGCTGGATCTTTGCGTTCAGCACGATCTCCTCCGCCTGCTCGAGGTCCGCGCCGGCGTCCACATACACGTGGCAGTTGCCCGAGGCGGCATAGATGACGGGCACCGTGGCCACCTCCTGAAGCGCCGCCTTCAGGCCCTCGCCGCCCCGTGGCACGATCAGGTCCACGCTTCCCGTCTGGGTGGCCAGCTCGGCGAGCTCCTCCCGTCCGCCGCCCGCCACCATGCTCACGGCCTGCGCCGGCAGCCCGTGCGCGGCGATCGCCTCGGCGGAGACCTGGGCGAGCACGGCATTGGAGTGAGCCGCCGTGGAGGAGCCCCGCAGCACGATCGCGTTGCCGGACTTCAAACACAGGGCCGCGGCGTCCACCGTCACGTTCGGGCGCGCCTCGTACACCACCGCCACCACCCCCAGCGGCACCCTCACCTTGCGCACGTCCAGGCCGTTGGGCAGGCGGCGCCCCTCGATCACCTCGCCCACGGGGTCCGGGAGCGCCACGATCTGCTCCACCGAGCGGGCGATCTGCTCGACGCGCGGCTCGTCCAGCAGCAGCCGGTCCAGGAGCGCGTCTCCGATCTGCCCCTCACGGCCCGCCGCCATGTCCTGGGCGTTGGCCTCCAGGACCTCGTCCGTCCGCACCCGCAGCGCGTCGGCGATCGCCTGCAGGGCAGCGTCCTTGCGGGTACTGTCGAGCTGGGCGAGGGTGCGCGCCGCCCGCTTGGCGCCGGCGCAGATCTCGGCCACGGATGTGAGGGTGCTCGCCATCTGGACAAGCATAGGCAATGGTGCCGGGGGTTCTCCGGTGGGGCGGGGATACATCCCAATCGGGGGCTCCGCGCGCGGGCGCGCGCACGCGCGCGGGGCCCGCTTTTCGTCGATCTCCCAACCGGACCCGATCTGGCCCGGACCCGATCTGGCCGAGACCCGCCGCCGACGCGGCCCCCGCCCGCAATCCCCGCTTAGTCCACGAGCACCAGATAGTCCCGGTGGACGGCCTCCTCGCTGGCGCGGGGAAGCACGGCGAGGACGTCGTCTGACTTCATGCCCCTGACCTGACCGAGCTCGGCGGCGGTGTAGTTGGAGATGCCCTTGGCGATCGCCTGCGGAGGCCCCCCGTGGGATGTGTCGCGTTCGAGGATGTCAACGGCGTCGCCGGCGTCGAAGTCGCCCTGGACGTCCACCACGCCCACCGGCAGGAGACTGGCGCTCGCCTCCCGCAGCGCCCGCGCCGCTCCCCGGTCGACGATCAGGCGCCCGCGGGCGGGCTTGGCGTAGCGCAGCCACAGCTTGAAGCTCGAATAGCGGGCCTGGCGGGGCTCGAAGCGGGTGCCGGCGCGACCGCCATCGAGCACCCTCCGCAGAGCGTGCGGGTCAAGGCCGTTGCAGATCGTGGTGGGGATGCCGGCGGCGGTGGCCATGTCGGCGGCCACCACCTTCGAGCGCATGCCCCCGGAGCCGTGCGGCGAGGTGGTGTGGCCCACCTGAAGGCCGTCGAGCTCGGCGAAGTCGCTGACGTGCTCGATCAGGCGGGCGTCGGCGCTGAGGCGGGGGTCGGCGGTGAAGAGGCCGTCGATGTCGGTGAGCAGCAGCAGCTCGTGGGCGCCCACCAGCACGGCCACCTGAGCGGCGAGGAAGTCGTTGTCGCCGAAGGAGATCTCGTCTGTGGCGGTGGTGTCGTTCTCGTTGATGACCGGCATCACCCGCCAGGCCAGCAGCCGCTCGAGGGTCTGGCGGGCGTTGAGATAGTGGGTGCGAGCGCTCATGTCGAAGAAGGTGAGCAGCAGCTGGGCGCTCGTGACGTCGCGGTCGCGCAGGAGCTCGTCGTAGACGCGGTAGAGCTTGCCCTGACCGACCGCGCTTGCCGCCTGGAGCTCCTGCACGGTGGTGGGACGCTGGGCGAGGCCCATCGTGCGCATGCCCCGGGCGATGGCGCCGCTGGTGACGAGGATCGCCTCGTCTCCCGCCCGGTGCAGGCTCGCGGCGGCGTCGCAGACCCGCGCCAAGGGCTCCTCGCGGAGCTCCCCCTCGGCGTCCGCGACGACGCTCGAGCCGAGCTTGATCACGACACGTCGCATGGAGGCAGGAGCCTAGTAGAGCTCGGGGTCGAGCTCGAAGGGCACACCGGCGATCAGCAGGTCGTCGCCGGGCTGAAAGCCCTCGTCGCGCAGGGCGGCGAGCACGCCGATGCGGCGCAGGCGCTCCTCGAGGTAGGCGAGGGCGTCCTCGTTGTCGATGTCAAAGCGCCCGATCAAGCGCTCGATGCCCCGGCCCACGACCGCGAAGGAGCGCTCGCCGGTCCTGCGCACCGTGTAGCCGCGGCCGGTGCCGGCGGGCCGGAAGACCATGTGCTCGGCGAGCTCCGTCTCGGTGTGCTCCTCGCCGGCGGCGGACATGGGGGCGGGTGGAGGCTCTCCATTTGCGCTGCCCGCGCGCGCGCGCGTACGCGCGCGCGGGGCGTCCATTTCGAGAACATCTCCCCGCCCCTGCGCGCCAGCGTCAGCCTCCTCGGGAACGGCCCTCAGCAGCAGGCCCGCCAGCTCGGTGAGGCCGAGGCCGGTGGCGGAGGAGGTGAGGATCACGGGCACGTCGGAGCCGAGCCGGCGCTGCCACTCCGCGGCGAGGTCCTCAGAGCGGTCCGCGGGCAGGAGATCGGCCTTGGCGAGAGCCAGCACACGAGGGAGGCGAGCGAGACGGGGGTCGTGGGCGGCGAGCTCGTGCTCGATGGCGGCGTGATTGGCCAGCGAGTCGGCGTCGGGGGCTCCGGAGAGCTCGGGGGCGATGTCGAGGACGTGGACGAGCAGGCGGGTGCGCTCGACGTGAGCGAGGAAGTCGTGCCCGAGGCCCGCGCCCTCGCTGGCGCCCTCGATCAGGCCGGGGATGTCGGCGATCACCAGCTGGCGGCCCCCAGACTGCTCTTCGAGGACGCCCAGCACGGGCGAGAGGGTGGTGAAGGGGTAGCTGGCGACCTTGGGGTTGGCGTGGGTGAGGCGAGCCAGCAGGGAGGACTTGCCGGCGTTGGGCAGGCCCACGAGGCCCACGTCGGCGAGCAGGCGCAGCTGGAGCTCGATCCAGCCCTCCTCGCCGGGGAGGCCCCGCTCAGCGAAGCGGGGAGCCTGGCGGGTGGGGGTGGCGAAGCGCTTGTTGCCCCGCCCACCGGAGCCGCCGCGGGCGATGCGGGCGCGCTGGCCGGCGGCGAGGAGCTCCCAGCGCCGGCCCTGGAGGTCGCTGGAGGCCTCCCGCGGGAGCGGGTCGGCGCCCCAGGCTTCGGTGCCGGGGGGGACGCGGATGACGAGGGTCTCGCCGTCGGCTCCGTGGCGCAGGGAGCCTTCGCCGTGACCGCCGCGGCCGGCGCGGTAGTGAGTCTTGCGACGATAGGCGTGGAGGTCGCGCAGGGATTGGTCGCAGAGGAGGACCACGTCTCCCCCACGGCCGCCGTCGCCGCCGTCGGGGCCGCCGCGGGGCACGTGGGCTTCGCGGCGGAAGCTGGCGCAGCCGTCACCGCCGGAGCCGGCGCGAATGTGGATCCTCGCACGGTCGTCCATGGCGCGTGCTCGGATGATGAGGCGGCGGGCGGGCGCGCGGGGCGCCGGCCGGGCGCTGAGCCTAGGAGGAGCCTCCGGGAGCGGCGGCGGCGGGCAGGACGCTCACGACGCGGCCGCGGCGGCCGGCGGTGAAGGCCACCACGCCGGGGGAGCGGGCGTAGAGGGTGTCGTCCTTGCCGATGCCGACGCCCTGGCCGGGCTTGAATTTGGTGCCGCGCTGGCGCACGATGATCTCGCCGCCGGTGACGGTCTCGCCGGCGAAGGTCTTGACGCCGAGACGCTGGGCGTTTGAGTCGCGGCCGTTGCGGCTGGAGCCGAGGCCCTTCTTATGCGCCATCGGTGTCCTCCTTGGGTGCTTTGGCTTTGGCGGCTGGTTTGGGCTTGGCGGGAGCTTTCGGTTTGGCCTGCGCTTTGGGTTTGGCGGCGGCCTTCGGTTTGGCTTTGGTGGTGGCGGCTTTGCCGGGGCCGAGCTCGGCGATCTCGATGCGGGTGAGCTCCTGGCGGTGGCCGGTGCGGCGCTTGTAGCCGCGCTTGGGCTTGAACTTGAAGACGCGGAGCTTGTCGCCGCGCTCGTGGGCGATGACCTTGGCGGTGACCTTGACGTCCTTCAGGCTGGCGGCGTCGAAGACGGCGTCGTCGGAGCGGTAGAGGATGGGCTCCAGGGCGACGGTGTCGCCCTCGGCGGCGGGCAGGCGCTCGACCACGAGGCGCTGGCCGCGCTCGACGCGGTACTGCTTGCCGCCGGTCTTGACGATCGCGTACATGGTTGGGGGGATCCTGTGAAGTGTCGGGTGTGGTCGAGGGGAGGCGGGCGCGGCGGCCGTGGCTACTCGCTGCCGGCCTTCGCCTTTGCGGCCGAACGGCGTCGCCCGCCCCTGCGGCCGCGACGCCGAGGCTTGGATTGTAGGCCATCCTCGGCAGCCTCGCCCTCGGGATGGGCTTCGTCGGGCACGGGGTCGCGCAGGTCGGAGGCTTCGATGGGGGGTGGGCCGCCGTTGCCGGCGGACTCCACCTCGGCGTCCACTGGGGCCTCGGCCACGGGCGCGGCTGCGGAGGGTTTGGCTGCGGAGCGTTTGGCGTCGGGACGTTTGGCGGGGGAGCGTTTGCGGCCCCCGCGGCGGGAGCGCGAGGGGGTGGCGGAACGGGGTGCTGGCTTGACGATCTCGCCGGACTCGTCGAGCAGGAAGGCGGAGGCGGCGGTGCGGCCGACCTCGTCGATGCGGACCATGCGCTTCTCGCCCACGTGGGGGGCGGCGCCGGCGATGGAGATGATGTAGCCGTCGATTTTGGCGACGGCGTCGTCGACGTCGTACATGTGGGGCTCCACGATCTCCACCAGCACCTCGTCGCCCTGGCGGAAGGGCAGGGCGCGCTCCTCGACCTCCTCGCGGGTGCCGGCGAAGGTGATGGCGAAGTGGTCGAGGGCGAGTCCTTCGGAGCCCTCGAAGAGGAAGGACTTGCCGGTTTCGGCCTCCAGGGCGTGCAGGACGCGAGAGGAGTGGCCGGTGAACTGGGTGCTGACGCGGGGGTTCATCTGCACGAGCAGGGCCTCGGCGTCGGGATGGGCGACGGCGAGCTCGCGCAGGCGACGCTCGAACTCGATGGCGATGGTCTCCTCGCTCTTGATCACGCCCTCGCCCTCGCAGGTGGGGCAGAAGCGGGTCATGATCTCGCGGACGCCCTCGGTGACGTTCTGGCGGGTCATCTCCACGAGGCCGAGCTTGGAGATCTCGGCGGTGAAGGTCTTGGTGCGGTCTTCGTCGAGGGCCTTGCGCAGCGTCTTCATCACGGCGTCGCGGTTGCGGGCGCGGGCCATGTCGATGAAGTCGATGACGATGATGCCGCCGATGTCGCGCAGGCGCAGCTGGTTGACGACCTCCTCGGCGGCCTCGAGGTTGGTTTTTGTGATGGTGTCCTCCAGGGCGGCGCCTTTGCCGCGGCCGATGAAGCTGCCGGAGTTGACGTCGATGACGGTGAGAGCCTCGGCGTAGTCGATCATCAGATAGCCGCCGGAGGGCAGATCGACGCGGCGGGAGAGGACGCCCGCGATGGCCTGGTCGACCTTGTAGGCCTCGAACAGGGGGGTGTCTGCGTCCCACAGCTCCACGCGCTCCACGAGCTCGGGGGCGGTGCGGGCGAAGAAGGAGACCAGGCGATGGTGCTGCTGCTCGTCGTCCACGATGGCGCGCTCGAAGTGGGCGGAGAAGATGTCGCGGACCACCCGCACGGAGAGGTCGGCCTCCTGGAAGACGAGGTCGGGGGCCTCCGTTTCGGCGACGCGCTTGACGAGCACCTCGTGGAGCTTGTGCAGGTACTTGAGCTCGCGCTCGAAGTCCTCTCGCTTGGCGCCGTGGGCGGCGGTGCGGATGATGGCGCCGCCCTCGCCGAGGTCGAGCTTGGCGGTCTGTCGGCGCAGGCGCTCGCGCTCGGCGTCCTCCAGGCGGCGGGAGACGCCGACGCCCTCGCCGGTGGGCGCGTAGACCATGTAGCGGCCGGCGATGGTGAGCTCCATGGACAGGCGGGCGCCCTTGGTCTTCAGGGGATCCTTGATGACCTGCACCACGATCTCCTGGCCGGGCTTCAAGAGGTCGGAGATCCTGTTCTTGGCGCCGGCGCCGCCGCGACCGCGCTTGGCGATCTCCACGCCGGGCATCACGATCTCGTCGACGTGCAGGAAGCCGTTCTTCTCGAGGCCGATGTCCACGAAGGCGGCCTCGAGGCCGGGCAGGACGTTGTCGACCTTGCCCTTGTAGATGTTGCCTACGATCGAGCGCCCCCCGCGACGCTCCAGATAGAGCTCAGCTACACGGTAGCCGGCCCCGGGGTTGCCGCCGGCGCGTTTGCGTTTGGAGCCTTTGGCGGAAGCTTTCGCGGCGGCCGGGGTGCCGGTCGCCTCCAGCAGCGCGACGCGCGTCTCCGCGCGGTCCACGCTGACGAGAACTTGCTTTTTCAATTTTCAGATCCAGTCTTGTCATTGTCTAGTAGAGGGCCACGCGCCCCTTGAGGGCGGCGGTGGCACGAGAGCGAACGTAGATCGACTGCAGCAGACCGACGGCCAGAAAGATGGTGATCACCGACGAGCCGCCATAGCTGAGAAGCGGGAGGGTGACGCCGGTGATGGGCATGATGCCGATGGTCATTCCCACGTTCACGAACACTTGAAACATCAGCATAGCCGCTGTGCCGGCGGCGATGAGGGCACCGAAGAGGTCCTTGGCCATGGTGATGATGGCCAGAGCGCGCCAGATGAGCAGGGCGTAGAGGCACAGGACGATGCCGGCGCCGAGGAAGCCGTACTGCTCGCCGACGGCGGCGAACACGAAATCGGTGTTGTCCTCGGGCACGAAGTTGAGGCGAATCTGGGTGGAGTCGGCGCCGCGGCCGGTCTTCTGGCCGGAGCCGATGGCGATCTTGGACTCGTTGAGCTGGTAGGCGGGATCGGGTTCGCCGGTCTTGGATTCCTTTTCCTTGATTTCGCCGAAGTCGGAGGTGGGGTGCAGGAAGGCGGTGAGGCGTTCGGCCTGGTAGGGCTTCAGCAGATGGACGCCGGCGGCGGGGGCGGCGACGAGGACGATGGCGATGCAGGCGCACACGAGGGCCACGAGGCCGGCGAGCTGGCGCCAGGGGGCGCCGGCGACGAGCAACAGGACGAAGGCGATGACCATGTAGACCATGCCGGAGCCGAGGTCGGGCTGGGCGATGACGAGCATGGCGGGGATGAGAGCGGCGAGGAGCACCCGGGCGGTGGTGTCGCGCTCGTGGAGGTGGCGGGCGCGGTCGACGATGAAGGCGGAGAGGAAGACGATCAGCAGGACCTTGCCGAGCTCGGAGGACTGGAAGGAGAAGAAGGGCAGGCTGATGGCGCGCTGGGAGCCGTTGGCGACGTGGCCGAGGCCGAGGACGGCGAGGATGGAGAGGATGAGCAGGGCATAGATGCCGTTTTTGAGCTGCTGGAGGCGGCCGTAGTCGATGCGGGCGAGGAGCGCCATGAAGGCCAGGCCGATGCACAGGTAGATGGTCTGGCGCTTGACGTAGTAGGTGGGGTCGCCGGGGATGGCTTCGCTGGTGGCCACCTTGAGGGTGAGGACGGAGGCGATGCCGAGGCCCACCACGGCGAGGGTGAGGAGGGGGTCGAGGGGCAGGGCGAAGCGCCTGGTGCCGGCGCCGGCGGTGGAGCGGCCGGCGGCCTGGTCGGCGCGGTCGGTGGCTTTGAGGGGGCTGGTGAGGGGGGTGGACATGGGCTGGAGGGGATCAGAAGGTCTTCGAGGTTCCCACCACGAACTTCTCGGGCGCTCCGAACCAGTTGGCTGCGATCAGACGGGCGATGGGGGCGGCGGTTTCGGCGCCGAAGCCGCCTTCTTCGACGGTGACGGCGATCACGATGGGATGGGTGGGGTCGTTCACGAAGCACATGTACCAGGACTGTTCGACGTGACCGGCGCGTTCTGCGGTGCCGGTCTTGCCGTAGACGGGGTGGGCGGACTGGTTCCAGCCGGCCCACACGTCCGCGGAGGTGCCGCCGGGCTGGCTGGCGGCCTCGTGGATGCCCTGCATGACCAGGGAGAGGTCTTCGTCGTTGAGGTGGAGATGGCGGACGGGCGGGAAGTTGAGGGCCTGGACGAGGCCGCCGGCTTCGTCGATCTGCATGCCCAGGTGGGGGCGGACCACCACGCCGTAGCCGTCGTGGAGGTAGGCGTTGGCGAGGGTGGAGTAGGCGACGGCCATCTGCAGGGGGTCCGTCTGGAGGCTGCCCTGGCCGACGGCGAGATCCATGTTGTAGCCCACCGTCCAGGGCTCGCCGGGTTCGGCGACGATGTGGCAGGGGCGGCCGTGGTGGGCGTGCTCACATTCGGCTTCGGCCTTGTTCTGCTGGGCCAGCCAGCGGCGGCTGGGGACGGTGCCGGTGGTCTCGCTGGGGAGGTCCACGCCGGTCTGCTCGCCGATGCCCAGTTCGTGGGCCTTGTTCTGGATGACGTTGCCGAAGCGGTTGGCGAGCTCGCCCACTTCGAAGAAGTAGGTGTCGGAGGAGACCTTGAGGGCTTCCACGAGGCCCACGGCGCCGTAGTCGGCCTTGCCGGCGTTGCAGAACTGCTCGCCGCCCACGTCGATGCACTGGCCGGCGCCGAGGCCCTCGGTGGGGTTGATGACGCCGCCTTCCAAGGCTGCCATGGCGGTGATGGGCTTGAAGGTGGAGCCGGTGGGGTAGGCGCCGTTGACGGCGCGGTCCACGAGGCGGGAGGGTGACTGTTCCTGTCCGCCTTCGCCACCGCCGGAGAGACCCTCGAGGGCTTCGTATTCGTGCTTGGTGAGGGGTTTGGCGAACTTGTTGGGGTCGAAGCTGGGGTAGGAGCCGATGGCGAGGATTTCGCCGTTGAGGGGGTTCATCGCCACGAAGCCGCCGGCGGGCGCCGGTTTGCCGCCGGCGCGGGCGTTTTCGATGCCCTCCACGAGCGCCTTTTCGCCCTCTCGCTGGAGGCCCAGGTCGAGGGTGGTCTGAAGGCTGTAGCCGGCCACCGGGGGGGTGGGCTGCAGGCGGGTGGGCACGGGGTAGCCGGCGGAGTTCACCTGCACCCGCTGCTCGCCGTCGCGGCCGCGGAGGTAGCGGTCGTAGTAGTACTCGAGGCCTTCCTGGCCCACGATCTGGCCCTGTTTGACGCCTCGGAAGGGCCGCAGCTTGAGCTCCCGTTCGGAGACCTGGCCCACGTAGCCGAGCACGTTGGCGGCCATCTGGCCGAAGGGGTAGGTGCGGATGGAGACCGGCTGCTGAGTGACGCCGGGATAGCGGTTCTGCTGCTCGGCGAGCACCGTCAGCACGCCGGGGCCGGCGTCGGTCTTGATGGTGACGGGCGCGTAGGGCAGAGAGGTGCGGCCCTTGACCACCAGCGCCTCGATGTGAGCGGCGCTCATCCCCAGCAGGGCGCCGAGGCGGCGATAGACGACCAGCCGCGGATGCCCGGGCGGGGGCAGGGCGGAGGGCACGATCTGGACGGCGTTGGCCACGGTGGAGGCGGCGATGGTCTTGCCTTCCCGGTCGAGGATCTCTCCCCGGGGGGCGGCGATGGGCAGGGTGCGGACGGCGTTGGCGGCGGCTTCGTGTACGTACTGTTCGCCGGTGAGCACCTGGAGGTACCAGAGGCGGAAGAAGATCACCCCGAACATCACCACCGAGATGCCTCCGAGGATGGCCACTCGCAGGGCCATCTGGGGGGACACCGGCGGGATGCGACCCGAGCCGGCGCCGCCGGAGCGCTCCCCGCGGGAGCTCCCGCCGCCGGCGGGACGAGGGTGGGGGCGAAAGCGTTCGATGGCGCTCATGTGAGCACCGGGCGGGACTCGCGGGCAGCCGCTGGGGGACGGTGGGCGGTCATGGCCGGGAGAGGGGGCTGAGGCCGCCGGTGGTGTAGGCGCGGCGGCGGCGGCGGCGGGGATCGGCGGGGCGGCCGCCGACGATGGCGCGGCGGACGAGCACCCACATCGGGATGGCCACGATGGTGTTCACGAGGATTCCCAGCACGATCTCCCGCAGCAGCAGCAGGCTCACGGGGGCGTCCACGCCGAGCATGAACTCCATCAGGGAGTACCCCACGAGGGCGGCGGCGGTGGCGGCGGCGCCCACCAGCAGGGGCGTGAGGGCAGCCTGGGGGTCGCGGAGCTCTCGCAACCGGCCGCAGGCGTAGCCGATGAGGGTGAACACCAGGGAGGTGAGGCCGAGGGTCTGCACGAGCGCGAGATCCACCAGCAGGCCGACCGCGAAGCCGCTCACGGCCCCCACGGTGGAGCCGCAGAGGAGGCCCACGAAGGCCACCAGCAGGATGGAGAGGTCCACGGTGACGCCGAACACGGGCACCTCGGAGACCACGCCGATCTGGAAGAACACCACCGCCACCGACAGGGCGGCGATGCGGGCCACGAGCTCGCCGGAGACCTTCTCGGCCGCCATCAGCCCGAACCCCCCCTCGCGCGGGCGCGCGCGCGGGCGCACGCGCGCGGGGCGTCCGTTTTCGAAAGACACACCGGCCTGCCGTCCCATGCGCACAGCCCCCATGCGCACAGCCCCCGTGCACACAGCCCCCGTGCACACAGCCCCCGGATGCGCAGCCCCCGGATGCGCAGCCCCCGGATGCGCAGCCCGCGCGCGCGGGCGCACGCGCGCGGGGCGTCCGTTTTCGAAGGACACACCGAGCGAACGACCATCAGCCGGTCCCCGTGGAGGCGAGCTGGCCGGAGGCGGGTTCGGTAGCGGAGGACTGGCCGGCGGGCAGGCTCGAGACCACGCCGCTGAGGCGGCCGGGGGTGGAGCCGGGGGGTGCGGTGAGGACCTGGACGACGTCGAGGTTGCGCAGGTCGGCGAGGGGATGGACGTTGACGGCCTTGTAGGCGGATTCTTCGTCTTCGGAGGTGACCTGGCCGATGGGGATGCCGCGGGGGTACAAAGAGTCGTCGGGGGGAGCTACGGTGCCGGAGGTGTAGACGTATTCGCCCTTCAGGGCGGGGGTGTTGGTGGGGAGGTATTCGAGCAGCAGGTCGTTGGGGTCGCCCACCTTGGGACGGACGATGCCGGTGGCGGAGCTCGAGCCCAGGCGGGCGCTGACGCCCATGGTGGAGTCGGTGATGAGGGTCACCTGGGCGCCGTCGGCGACCACCTCGGTGACCTTGCCGACGAGTCCTTCGCCGTTGATGACGGGGTCGTCGAGCTGGATGCCGGCGGAGGAGCCCTTGTCGATGAGGACGGTGGAGTACCACAGGTTGGGGGTCTGGCTGACGACGGTGGCGGTGACGGGCTGGTAGTCGGAGATGGAGAGCTCGCCGTCGAGGTGGAACATGCTCAGGAGCTGGCCGTAGGACTGACGGTCGATGCGGTCGGCGATCACTTCACGGCGGAGGTTCTCCACCTGCTTGCGCAGCTGCGCGTTCTGGCCTTTGGCGTGGAACGCTTCGTCGATCGAGCTGAAGAGGTCGCGGACGGGCTTCAGGGCCTTGTTGGCGCCGTCCTGGATGGGGGCCACAACGGTGAGAAAGCCCCGCTGGACGGAGTGCAGAGGCCCGAGGGTGGCCTCGCCGAAGTAGGCGGTGAGGAGGATCAGGGAGAGGGCGACGAGGAGCGCGAGCACCGCGCGTCGCCTGCGGACCGTCTTGTTTTGCACGTTCAGAGCCTTCCGCGGCGTTCAGCGGACAGTTCAGCGGACAGAGTACCCCGGCTCCGGCCGCCAGGGGGAGGCAGGTGGTGGAGGGCGCGGCGAGCGAGCCCGCTGCGGCTCGCGCCAGCGCCGAGCCTCACCGGCGCCGCCGGTTGCGGGTGCCGCGGTTGGCGCGGTGGATGGCCTCGAACTCCTCCAGGGAGCGGCCGGAGCCGACGGCCACGCAGGTGAGGGGGGACTCGGCGAGGTGGGCGGGCATCTGGGTCTCCTCACGCAGGCGCACATCCAGGCCCTGCAGCAGAGAGCCGCCGCCGGCGAGCATGATGCCGCGGTCCATGATGTCGGAGGCGAGCTCCGGGGGGGTGCGATCGAGGGTCTCCTTGACGGCGTCCACGATCTGGTTGAGGGGTTCGGCGAGAGCCTGGCGGATCTCCTCGCTGGTGAGGACCACCGTCTTGGGCAGCCCCGAGACCATGTCGCGGCCGCGGATCTCCGCCTGGAGCTCGTCCTGCATGGCGCACGCGGAGCCGATCTCGAGCTTGAGCTCCTCGGCGGTCTGCTGGCCGATGAGGAGCTTGTACTCGCGCTTGGCGTAGTTGATGATGGCCTCGTCCATCTCGTCGCCGCCCACGCGGATGGACTGGGAGACGACGATGCCGCCGAGAGAGATGACGGCCACCTCGGAGGTGCCGCCGCCGATGTCCACCACCATCGACCCCGTGGGCTCCCCCACCGGCAGGCCCGCGCCGATGGCGGCCGCCATCGGCTCCTCGATCAGGTAGGCGGTGCGGGCGCCGGCCGACAGGCAGGCCTCCTCCACGGCCCGCTTCTCCACGCCGGTGACGCCGGAGGGCACGCACACGACGACCCGCGGATGGGCCCAGCGATTCTGGTGCACCTTCTGGATGAAGTGACGGAGCATCTCCTCGGTGACGTCGAAGTCCGCGATCACGCCGTCCTTCAGCGGCCGGATGGCCTGGATGGTGCCGGGGGTGCGGCCGAGCATGCGCTTGGCCTCGATGCCCACCGCGTGTACTTCGCCGGTGCGAGAGTCGATCGCCACCACGCTGGGCTCCGAGAGCACGATGCCGCGGCCGCGCACGTACACGAGGGTGTTGGCGGTGCCGAGATCCACCGCCATGTCGCGGCCGCCGAAGCCTGTCAGATAGGTGAAGATGCTCATCGGTGGAGATCGGAGGCGCGTCCGTCCGCGCGCGGCGCGAAAGTCGCATCGGAGCGCGGATTTCGGCTCGCTCGTCGGTGTCCGAGAGCATGTCCGGCGGCCAGCGCGTGCCCGCGGGCCAGTCTAGCGGACGCCTCTCTCCAGCTTCCACGCCTGCGAGCGGATTTGCACAGCTTTGCCTAGCTTGCGATCAGCTCCGGGGCGAGGTCCAGGAGGGCGGCCACCGGCAGGCCCACCACGTTCTCGTAGTCCCCCTCGATCTCCCTCACCAGCGCCGCTCCCGCCCCCTGGATGGCATAGCCCCCCGCCCGTCCCCGCCACTCGCCGCTGGACAGGTACCAGTGCAGCAGATCCGCCGAGAGCTCCCGGAAGGACACCCGGGTGCGCGCCACCGCCACCCGCTCCAGCGCGCCCGGTCCGAGCAACGCCAGGCCGCTGATCACCTCGTGGGTCGCCCCCGAGAGCGCCTCCAGGGTGGCCCGCGCGGCGGCCTCCTCTGGGGGCTTGCCGTAGATGACCCCCCTGAGCGCCACCAGGGTGTCGCAGCCCAGCACCAGCTCCGGGGCCGGGCCCGGGGGCTCTCCGCCCGCGCGGGCCTTCGATGGAGGGGCCGGCGGCACATGTGCCGCCGGCTGGGCCGGCACATGTGCCGGCCCACGGGGGTCCGCATGCGGACCCCCGACAGCGCCCAAGAAAGGGTGCTGAGTGATCTCCCGGGCGGCGTGTGCCTTGCGCAGGGCGTTCTCCCGGGCCACCTCCACGGGGGGGCCGTCGGTGAGCTCGGTCACGTCGGTGGGACGGGCCACGAAGGGGATCCCAAGACGGCGCAGGATGGCGGCCCGCTGGGGGGATTCGGAGGCCAGGAGGAGCAGCGGGCGGGCCATCGGAGCGCCGGGAGCGCCGGCCGCGGATCAGGCGGCCGGGGGGAGGTCCGGGAAGAAGAGGGCGATCTCGCGGGCGGCGGACTCGGGGGAGTCCGAGCCGTGGACCATGTTCTGGCCGGTCTCCACCGCGAAGTCCCCCCTGATGGAGCCGGGGGCGGCCTCCAGGGGGTTGGTGGCGCCCATCAGCTGGCGGGAGGCCTTCACGGCCTGCACTCCTTCCAGCACCAGGGCCACGATGGGACCGGAGGTGATGAACTCCACGAGCTCTCCGAAGAAGGGCCGCTCGGAGTGCTCCGCGTAGTGGCGCTCGGCGAGCTCCGCCGTCATGGTGAGGCCGCGGATGGCGGCGATGCGCAGGCCCTTGCGCTCGAAGCGGGCGAGGATCTCGCCGGTGAGGCCGCGGGCGAAGGCGTCGGGCTTGATCAGGATGAGGGTTCTTTCCATGGTCTCTTGTGCTCCTTCGGATCAGGAGATCGCGGTCGTGAGTGCTGGGGAACGTAGGTGGACCGAGCTCAGGAGCTCGATCGGGGACGGCGTGCGCGGCCGGTGGGCCGGGAGGCCGCCGGGGAGGGCTCGGGGGCGGCCACCGGCCGGGCCCTGGTGTCTTCCTCGGCCGAGGAGACGCCGGGAGCGGCGGCGATGTCGCTCGTGCCGGTCAGGTCTGTGGGGCTGGAGATGTCGGACATGCCATCCACGAACAGCGGCGCGGATTCCTCCAGTGAGGGCCGGCCCGCCGGCGAGGGCGAGCTCTCCTGCTCGGACTCCGCCCGCCGGCGCCGGCGGCGACGCACGGGGGCGGCGCCCGCCACCTCGGTCTCGCAGTAGGGGCAGATGGCCCACGTCTGCTCCAGCGGCCGCTGGCAGCCCACGCAGCGCTCCTTGAGCTTTCGCAGACAGCTCGGGCAGCGCACGAAGTCCCGCTCGATGCGGTAGTCACAGTAGGGGCACAGGGCGTGGTCGAGCTCGTGCAGGCGGGCTTCCGCGGCCTGCATCTCCAGCTCCCGCTCCCGCGCGTCCTCGAGGTACTCGGGCGGCCGCAGGATGACGTACACGATGGTGCCCACGAACGGGAACAGGGAGGCGGCGGTGGCGCAGCCCACCAGCATCGGGTCCTCGATCCGTCGCCGGGCGTCCCCGTAGGTCCAGTAGATCAGGGACAGGTACAGCACCACCACGAACACGATCAGCAGATCGATGACCAGGTTCAGGCCGCTGCTTTCGATCCCGAAGTAGGCGAAGGGGAGCATGGTGTGGGTCACTGCCGGCCGCCGAGGAGCCCGGGCCGGCTCAGTTTAGGGCCTATTCCGGAGGAGAGCGGCCGGCCGCTCACAGGAACAGCCGCCCGAAGCCGTAGCCGGCGGCGAAGAACACGAGGATCACGAGCGCCACGATGAGCGCCACCGCGCCCACCATCGCGAGCACCGACGGGCCCTCGTCGTTCACAGCCCGTGCTCCGGGTGGCTCATCGCTGGGGCTCATGGAGGCTCATCACTGGAGGTTCTCCCAACCGAGATCATCCCGCAAGAGCTCTCCCACGAGATACACCGAGCCGGTGGCCAGCACCGCCCGGCCGTTCGCCGGGGTGTCGCCGGCGGCGGCCCAGGCGCGCGCCTGGCCGAGCGCCCGCCCGGGGTCGGGCTCGCAGGCCGCCCGCTCGAAGCCCAGCTGGCGGGCCAGCGACTGCAGCGCCGCCGGAGAGAGCGCACGGGGGCTGTCGGGGGCCGTGAACCAGGCCCGCCCGCAGAGGGGCAGCAGGGTGGCGAGCATGGTTGCCGCGTCCTTGTCTTCGAGCACCCCCATCACGAGGCCCACCTCCCGGCCGCCCACCGCCGCCGGCAGAGACTCCACGAGGGCCGCCACCGCGTGGGGATTGTGGGCGCCGTCGAGGATCGTGAGGGGCTCGTCGGCGAGGGTGTGCAGCCGGCCGGCCACCTCCACGGTGAGCTCTGCCTCCCGCACCGCTTTGGGGTCGAGCTCGATGTGGGCCTCCCGCAGGAAGGCCTCCGCGGCGGCTGTGGCGAGGGCGAAGTTCTTTCGCTGGAAGGCTGCCCGCGCGTGCGCGTGCGCGTGCGTGCGCGCGGGCGCGGGCGCGGGCACGCGCGCGCGGGCACCCCGATTTGAAAGCTCACCTCCCCCCTCCTCCGTCTCCCCCTCCGCGACCTCCGGCGCCTCCAGCGGCGGCTCAGAGGCCCACACGATGCGCGCCCCCCGCTCGCCGGCCACCTCCCGGGCAACCGCCAGGGCCTGCGGGTCGAGGTCCGGCGCCAGCACCAGGGTGCCGCCGGGCCGCACCACCGCGAGCTTCTCGCCGGCGATGTCCCGCACGGTGGGCCCCAGCCAGCGGGTGTGCTCGAGGGCCACGTTGGTGAGCACCGTGACGGGGGACTCGATCACGCTGGTGGCGTCGTAGCGGCCGCCGAGGCCCGCCTCAACCACGGCCACCTGCACCTCCTGCTCGGCCATCTCCGAGAGGGCGGCGGCGGTGAGGAGCTCGAACTGGGTCACGTGATCGTCGCCCGGCAGGCTCCGGTTCACCCGCTCGGTGGCGCTCGCCGCCCGCCCGATCGCGCGCGCGAAGGCCTCCGCAGAGACGTCCCGCTGGGCCACCTGCAGGCGTTCTCCGTAGGAGACCAGGTGGGGGGAGGTGTAGGCGCCCGTGCGCAATCCGTGGCGCTCGAGGATGGCGGCGATCATCTTGGTGGTGGAGGACTTGCCGTTGGTGCCCAGCACCTGCAGCGAGCGAAAGCGCCGCTGGGGGGAGCCGAGCACGGTGAGCAGCCGGCGCATGCGATCGAGGCCGAAGCGCATGCCGAACAGCTCCAGGGAGCGCAGGTGAGCCTCCGCGCGGGCGGGCGTCCAGAGCCCGGCCGCGGAGGCGGGCGGCGTCGCGGGCGCCGCCGCGGGCCCGCGCGCGGACACGGGGCAGGCTTTTGCTGAAGGGTCGGGGCGTGGCATGCCTGGAGCTGGCTGCGGTCGGGAGGCGGCTATGCCTTGGGGTGCTTGCGCAGGTACTCGATGAAGAACGGCCTCATGGCCTCCCCGAGCTGGCCGTCGCCGCTGTGGACGGCGTCGTAGATGAGGCCTTTCATCGACTCCGCGTCGTACTCCCCCTCCCCGACGTCCCCGCTGGCGGCCTCCGCCGCCGGCACGACCTGCAGGAGCGACCACATGAACTTCACGTCCACGTGCCGCTGAGCCCAGCGCAGGGCACGGTCGTGGAGCTCCTTGGTGGAGAGGCTCTCCAGATCCTCGCTTCGGGGCTCGCTCACGAGGGCGATGCTATCTGTCGCGCTCCCGCCACGCGGCCGCGAGCGGACGGGGGACGGAAGGCTCTACGCCGACTCCTCGCGCAGCTCCCCCGCGGCGGCGTCCTCGGGGGCGGCTTCGGTGACGAGCGTGGGCGTGAGGCCCCGCTCGACGGTCTCCTTGGTGACCACGCACTTCTTCACGTCCCGCCGAGAGGGGAGCTCGAACTGGACCTCGAGCAGGATCTCCTCGATGATCGACCGCAGCCCCCGGGCGCCCGTTTCGCGCTCCAGGCCGCGCTCGGCGACGGCCGTGAGGGAGTCCTCGGAGAAGACCAGCTCGATGCCGTCGAAGGAGAAGAAGCGCTGGAACTGCTTGACCAGCGCGTTGCGGGGCTCGGTGAGGATCGACACCAGGTCCTCCCGGGAGAGCTGGTGCACGGCGCTCATCACCGGCAGGCGGCCGATGAACTCGGGGATCAGGCCGTACTCGATCAGGTCCTCCGGCAGGCACTTCTCGAACACCTCGCCGGTGTCCTTGTCGGCCTTCACCTCGATGGCCGCGCCGAAGCCCACGCCGTTGTGGCCGATGCGCCGCTCGATCACCTGGTCGAGGTTCGCGAAGGCGCCGCCGCAGATGAACAGCACGTTGGTGGTGTCGATCGTCAGGAACTCCTGGTGGGGGTGCTTGCGCCCGCCCTGGGGCGGCACCGAGGCCTGGGTTCCCTCGAGGATCTTCAAGAGCGCCTGCTGCACTCCCTCGCCGGAGACGTCCCTGGTGATGGAGGGATTGTCGGCCTTGCGGGCGATCTTGTCGACCTCGTCGATGTAGATGATGCCCGTCTCCGCCTTCTTGACGTCGTAGTCCGCCGCCTGGATGAGCTTCAGCAGGATGTTCTCCACGTCCTCCCCCACATAGCCCGCCTCCGTGAGGGCGGTGGCGTCGGCGATCGCGAAGGGCACGTTGAGGATCCGGGCGAGCGTCTGGGCGAGCAGCGTCTTGCCGCAGCCGGTGGGCCCGAGGAGCAGGATGTTGGACTTCTGCAGCTCGATCTCCTCGTCGGCGGACTGCATCATCTGAACCCGCTTGTAGTGGTTGTAGACCGCCACCGAGAGGGTCCGCTTGGAGGCCTCCTGGCCGACCACGTACTCGTCCAGCACGTTGTAGATCTCCCGCGGCTTGGGCAGGTTCTCGAGGTCGAAGGCGGGCGGCGCGGCGAGCTCCTCGTCGATGATCTCGTTGCAGAGATCGATGCACTCGTCGCAGATGTACACGCCGGGGCCGGCGATCAGCTTTTTGACCTGCCGCTGGGACTTGCCGCAGAAGCTGCACAGGAGCTGCTCGTTTGACTCTGTCGGCCGTGCCATCGTGTTGTTGAGGCTCCTATGCGGTCTCTCTCGCTCGCCAGGGCATGCTCGGCGGCCCTAGTGCTCCGAGATGACGCGGTCGATGATGCCGTACTCCTTGGCCTCCTCGGAGCTCATGAAGTAGTCCCGCTCGGTGTCTTTGCTGACGTCCTCGAGCTTCTTGTGGGTGTGCTTGGCGATGATCTCGTCCAGCCGGTGGCGCACGTCGATGATCTCTTTGGCGTGGATCTCGATGTCGGTGGCCTGGCCCTGAAAGCTCGAGGAGACCTGGTGGATGAGGATCTTGGCGTTGGGCAGCGCCATGCGCTTGCCCTCCGTGCCCCCCGCCAGCAGCAGGGCGCCCATCGACATCGCGATGCCCACGCAGATCGTCTGCACGTCGGGCTTGATGAACTGCATCGTGTCGTAGATCGCGAGCCCCGCGTACACGGACCCGCCCGGCGAGTTGATGTACACCGACACGTCCTTTTCGGGGTCCTCGGACTCGAGGTGCAGCAGCTGGGCCACGATCAGGTTGGCGATCTGGTCGTCCACGGGGGTGCCGAGGAAGATGATGCGCTCGTTGAGCAGCCGGCTGTAGATGTCGAACGCCCGCTCACCGCGAGAGGTCTGCTCGACGACCATGGGAACAAGTGGGCTCATTTGGTTCTCGCTTAGTTTTCCCTTGCTCGCTCGATTCCTTCCGCGGCGCGCCAACCGCCGGGGCGCTTGCGCTCGCGGCCCGTGCCGGCCTCCTTGCCGGTGAGGCCCTCAGCGTAGTACACGCGCGCCCGCCAGCCGGCGCCGCGGGCCACCCTCAGCTCCCCGGCGTCCACAGGCCGCCCGGCCCGGAGCCCTCGCCGCCGCCCGCCGCCGCCCGCTCGCGCTGCTCGCGCTCGCGCTCCTGCTCCTGCTCCTTCTCGGGCGTCCACAGCTTCTCCCGCGCCTGCGCCCGCTCGGGGGCGATCGGAGTGGCGGAGTCGGCGATCGCGTCGATGGCCTGCCGCGCCGCCAGGTCCTCGCGGGCCTCCTCCAGGCGGCCCGCCTGGCGCAGCTGCTCGAGCAGCTCCCCCACCGGCACCCCCTCCCGCTCGGCGCTCGCCGCTAGCGCCTGCGTGAGCTCCTCCTCGCCGGGCGAGATCGACTCGGCGGCCACCACCGCCGTGAGCACCGCCTCCCGACGCAGCGCCTGTTCGGCGTCCGGCGCCAGCTCGGCGAGCGCCTGCGCCTCCTCGCGGCCGCTGATCTGCAGGTAGGCCTCCCGCGAGATGCCCCGGTGGGCGAGCGTGTGGAGCATCCGCTCCCACATCTCCTTGGCCCGCGCCTGGGCGAGCTCGGGGGTGACGGGCACCCGCGCCTGCGCCACCGCCGCGTCGAGCGCCGCCTCCCGGAACTCCTGCTCGGCGCGCGCCTGCTCTGCCTCCAGCAGCCGCCCGCGGATGTCCTCGCGCAGCTCCTCGACGTCGTCGAAGCCGGCGTCGATGGCGAAGTCCTCGTCCACCGCCGGCAGCTCCTTGCGCTTGACCTCCTTGACGGCGATCTCAAAGGACGCCTCCCGGCCGGCGAGCTCGTCGTTGGGGTAGTCGGGCGGGAAGGTCAGCTCCACGGTGCGGCTCTCGCCCGCGCTGGCCCCCAACAGGCCCTCCTCGAAGCCCGGGATCAGGTTGCCGGCGCCGAGCTCCACGAGCTGGTCCCGGCCCTCGCCGCCCGCGAAGGCCACGAGCGTCGCCTCCGGCGCACCCTCCTCTGGGGCGGCGCCCGCGGGAGCAGGCTCGGGCAGGCGGCCGACGTAGTCGATCACCACGAAGTCCCCCTCGCCGGCCGGCCGCTGGGCGGTCTGCAGGCGGGCCAGCCGCTCGCGCATCCCCGCGATCTCCCGCTCGATCTGCTCGTCGCTGACCACCGGCTCCCGGCGGGGCACCTCCAGGCCGCGGTAGGGGCCGAGCTCGGCCTTGGGCAGCACGCCGATCTCGACCGTGAAGGACAGCTCCTCGCCGGGGCCAGGGAGCTCGCCGAGCTCCACCTTGGGATCGCCCACCGTGACCAGGCCCGCCACCCGGATCGCCTCCACGTACCAGCCCGCGAGGCTCTCCCGCACGGCGTCGTCGAGCACCGTCTCGCGGCCGAGCCGCTGCAGCACCATCGGCGCCGGCACCTTGCCCTTGCGAAAGCCCGGCAGCTTCAGCTCCCGTCCCAGGCGCCGCGCGGCGGCCTGCACGCGCGCCTCCACCGCCGGCGCCGGCACCCGCACCTCCAGGCGCACCCGCGAATCCGCGAGCTCCTCCACGGAGGTCTGCACGGGCTCGAGGGCGGCGGCGGGCATCGCCGCCACGATACCGTGCCCCCTCATGGGAGCGCGGCGTGTCGAGAGCTGGCTGTGGACCGGCCCCGTGGGCCACCTGGTGGGCGGCGGCCTGGACTTCGGCCGCGCGCTCGCGCGCTACCTGCTCGCGCGAGCGCGCGGCCGAACCGTGCGCTAGCCCCACCCCGGAGGGGAATGGCGATTGCGGCGATTCCCCCGGGGTGGGTCCTCAGCTCGCGCTCAGGCCGCGGCGCCGACCGGGACGCCGCCGAGCTCGAGCGTCACGCCCTGCGGGAGCACGAGCACCGAGGAGGTGGCGATCTCGATCAGGTGCGAGGCCGAGGAGCTGATGGAGGTCTTTCCCGCCGCGCCTTCCGCGCGGGAGTCGAGCACCAGCAGGTCCGTGTTCTCGTCCGCCACCGGCACCACCTCGGCGCCGAGCGCGCCCGCGAGCGCCTGGGCGGTGCGCTGAGCGCTGCCGCTGCCGCCGGCCTCGCCGACCGCCACGATGCGCTTGACGCTCGCCTGGGGACCGTCGTCGGCCAGCCCCGCGGGGGCGATCGCGACGGCCACCGGCCCGCCTTCGAGCAGCCGCTCGGCGGAGTTGCCGATCGTCACGTGACCCTTCGCGGTGTGGGAATCCGAGCAGAAGACCACCACCGAGGCGCCGATCTCCTGCGCCAGCGAGCGCAGCGCGGCGGGCGTGGAGGGGTCGATCACCACGTGGGTACTGGCCACGGGACCGCCGAGCAGCTGGGCGCCCCGTTCCACGAGCGCCTGGGCCTCCTGCTGGGCAAGGCTCTCGCGGTCGCCGTCTGACTCGGGCGCGTGGCGCACGTAGGCGAGGGACACCTCGGCGCCGGCACGGGCGAACACGCCGCCCAGGGCCACGGCGTCGTCCTCGTTGGCGGTGCCGTCGTAGGAAACGATGATCTTGGTGGACATGGCTTGCTCCTTTCTGCCTGCACCCCTGGAGGAGGGGGTGCCAGAGGGGGTTCAGGTTTGCGTTTCGACGTTTTGTTCTTCCCCATCTTGACACCCTCCTGCCATCAGTGCCAATGATATCTTTGATTGCTAACATTAGTGCTACTTATGCTAAACGTTGGTCGTCTGCGAGTGCTCAAGGAGGTCGCCTACCGCGGCTCCATCTCCGCCGCCGCGGAGTCCCTCGCCTACACCCAGTCCGCCGTCTCCCAGCAGATCGCCGCCCTGGAGTCCGAGACCGGCATGACATTGCTCGAGCGCCACCCCCGCGGCGCCACCCTCACGGCCGCCGGTCAGACGCTCGTGAACCACGCCGAGGGCATCCTCGCCCAGCTCGACGCCGCCGAGGCTGCCCTCGCGGCGATCTCGGGCCTGCGCGGCGGGCGCCTGCGGATGGCCTCCCTCCCCACCGCCGGCGCCACCCTGATGCCGCTGGCCATCGCCCGCTTTCGCGCCTCCTACCCCGACGTGGAGCTCTCGCTCGCCGAGGGCGAGCCCGAGGAAATCGTTCCCCGGCTGCGCGCCGGCGAGCTCGACCTGGCGCTGCTGTTCGAGTTCGCCGGCGAGGGCCCCGAGCTCGAGGGCATGACCCGCACGGAGCTGCTCGAGGACCCCATGTACCTGGCTCTCCCCCGCGATCACCCCCTGGCCGGGAAGCGGCGCCTGCGCCTGGAGGACCTCGCCGAGGAAGCCTGGGTGCAGACCTCCGCCGCGAGCCCCTGCGCCCGTCACGTGGTGCGCTGCGCCCACGCCGCCGGCTTCGAGCCGCGGGTGGCCTTCGAGAGCGACGACTACCAGACCGTCCAGGGACTCGTGGCCGCGGGCGTGGGCGTGGCCCTGATCCCCCAGCTGGCCCTCTCGGTGACCCGCGAGGACGTCGCCATCCGGGCGCTCGCTCCGAGCCCCCCCGTGCGCGGGGTGCTCGCCGTCAGCCCCCCCGCCGCCCGCCTCGTGCCGGCCGCGCCGGCGATGCTCGGCGCGCTCGAGGCAGCCGCCGCCCGCCTGACGCGCGCGGGGCGCCCGGCCGCCTAAGCGACCGGACGCCCCGGTGACGCTGCCTCCCCGACCTGGCAGTCGGGCCGTTCTGCTCTGACTAGAGGCCGCAGTCAGCTTTCATTATCTTCGCCAGCTCTTCGTAGCCCGCGGGCGTCGGATGAATGTCCGGCCCGTTGGCTTTGCCTTCGAACGTGGTGAAGTTCGCCATGTTCGTCCAGGCCTCCAGCCTTTCCGGTTCCTTCTTGTTGCCCGGATTGAACTTGGGCTCCGGGTTGGCGTAACAGGCGCCAAAGCCGCTCACCGTGGCGGCCTCGTTCTCGTTGAGCAGCGCCGCCAGGTTGGTCGAGGTTTCCAGCAGTTCGCCGGTCCCGAACACGTTCCCGTACGGGTCGTAGCCGCCCTGCACCAGGATCGTGCCCGTGTAGTTCACACCGCCGAAGTAAGAGCCGTCGCGGATCCCCGCGAGCACACCGGTGATGTTGGACAGGATCTGCCCGAACAGCGCCGGCACGTGTGCTTCGAGGCAGTGTTTGACCGCTTCATTCGGCGTTGCGCCGTATTTGCTTTTGCCTTCGTTGGTGAATTCTTCGGTCACTTCTTTTTCACAGCCGTGCACGACCGCGAGCTCGTCGTTGGCGCCGATGTTGAGCGTGATCTTCGTCACCGGTTTGCCGAGCGCCTGGTCCACGGCGATCGTTTCGATCGCGTTTTCCAGCTGTGAGTGCCCGACGTACGGGTGGTGCAGCGGGCCTCCCGTGCCGTCGCTGTGGTACGCGTTCCAGGCTTCCTGGTAGGCGCACGGGCTTCCGCCGCTGACAGGGGGAAGTTTGTTGGCTTCCTGAACTTCTTTCAGCGCCGCGTTCAGGCCGCCGATGAGCGTCGCGTTGGAGCCGATCATCGACTCCGTGGTCTCGCCCGGACAGCCGTCGTTGGTGAGCTGCATGCCCCTGTACAGGTGGTGCGCCCGCAGGTCCGCGAGGTAATCGTTGGCGTAGCCCGCTTCGAACGCGCTCGCGGGGTCGCCGGCGGCCGCGTTTTCGTTGTACAGCTGCTGGGAGTAGCCGAACGCGAGCGAGTCCCCGAGGGCCAGATAGGTTTCTTCTTTGGGCGCTTTCGCCGCCCCGGCTGTCGGGGCGAGCGCCATCACGGCAAAGGCGACCAGCGCCATTAGGCACCCGAGCAAACGGGCGCGTGAACGGAACGAAACTGCCAAGCCCTTCGTGGCTTGCATCTCACATCCTCCTCATACGAGCGGGGCCTGCCGGCGGACATGACCGCGCGGGGGAAGCCCCGTCTTTTGATAGTCCCTCTCATGTATGCGTCCAGCCGATCGCGCACTCGACGCACAGCCAATATATCCTCGTCTTGTCTCGATGTCAACTTGGAGCTATCGAGGCACCGGAACGGCCTCCGCGACCGCGCCGTCATGAGCGTCCGCGACGGCTGCAATCGTGTTTGTCTCGTGAGCATCCTGCCCCTGATCCTCGGGCTCGCCCTCGGCGCGAGCCTCGCGCTGGCGGCCGCCGCGGTCCGGCTGGCGCGCCGCCGCGACGACGGCGAGCTGCGCGCCCGTGAGCGAGAGCTCGAGCACGAGCGGCTGCGCGACGAGATCAAGGCGCTCTCGGTGGACGTCCTGCAGCAGACCGGCGACTCGCTGGCTCAGCGTCTCGTGGACGCCCGGCGGGCCGAGGAGGAGCGCACCGCGGGCGAGATGGCCAGGCGGGCCGAGGAGATGAAGGGGCTCGTGGGACCCGTCCAGGAGCGACTCGTGCGCATGGAGAGCGAGATCGGGCGCCTGGAGCGCGAGCGCCGCCAGGCCCAGGGGGAGCTCGCGGAGATGGTCCGCCAGCTGCACGACGGCGTGGGCGGCCTGCGGCGGGAGACCGGCAACCTCGTATCGGCCCTCAAGCGCCCGAGCACGCGGGGCTCCTGGGGTGAGATCCAGCTGCGCAACGCGATCGAGATGGCCGGCATGGTGGACCACTGCGACTTTCAGGAGCAGAGCACGATCGACACCGGCGAGGGCCTGTTGCGGCCCGACGTGCTGGTGCGGCTGCCGGGCGGCAAGACGATCGTGGTGGACGCGAAGGTGCCCCTCGACGCCTACCTGGCGGCGTTGGAGGCAAGCGAGGAGCCCGACCAGCGACGCGAGCTAAAGCGCCATGCGCGCCAGACCCGTGAGCACATCGCCAAACTCGCCGCCAAGGGCTACCAGCACCGGTTCGAGAACACCCCCGAGCTGGTGGTGATGTTCGTGCCCTCCGACGGCATCTACCAGGCGGCCCTCGCGGAGGACCCCACGCTGATCGAGTACGGCGCCGGCCAGCAGGTGCTGATGGCCACGCCCACCACGCTCATCGGCCTGCTGCGCGCCGTCCACCACGGCTGGCGCCAGGACCTGATCGCGGAGTCCGCGCGAGAGATCGCCGACTCCGCCCGCGAGCTGCACAAGCGCCTGGGCCCCTTCGTGGAGCACTTCGCCCAGATCGGCAGGCGGCTGGACTCGGCGGTGGGCGCCTACAACGAGGCGGTGGGCTCCTTCGACCACCGCGTGGTGCCCCAACTGCGCCAGATCGAGCAGGCGGGAGCGGGCTCCGAGCGCGAGCTCCTCACCCCGGCGGCGGTGCAGTCGAGCGCCCGCCCGATCACGGCGCGGCTGCCGGACGACCGGCCCGATCCACCTGAGATTCAGGCCGGCCGGATCGCCGAGCCGCGGGAGCCAGGGGATCGCACCCTGGCGCCGCTGTCCCGAGCGTCTCAACGGCGGCCGGGAAGCAATCCTCAGCCTGCCGAGCAGCCGGCCGCCGAGACCGCGCACGCAGGCTCAGGACGAGCAGCGTGAGCGCCGCCGGCACGGTGGCCGGCAGCTCGTGGACGAAGAAGAACAGCAGGTCGAAGGCCAGCGCCACGGCGCCCATCAGGAGCGCCCCCCGCAGCTGCCACCCCCGGCCGCAGGCGACCGCCAGCAGGCCCCCGAGGGCGCCGGCCACGAACAGGTCGCCGTAGCCCATCAGCGCCGAGCCGAACACCGCCCGCTGCAGCTGCGGCAGGCCCGCCGGCGGATGGGCGGCGTTCAGCGCGTCGTTGGGCTTCTGCAACAGGTCTGAGACCACGAGCGCGGTGTCGGCGATCGCCATCGCCACGATGCCCGCCCCCAGCCAGCGGGGTGGCGTGACGGCCGCGAGCAGGGTGCCCAGGGCCGCGCAGCTGAGAGCCGTGAGCGCGAGCGCGCAGGCCTCGCCGGCCAGGCCCGAGCGATCGGCCCAGGCGAGGGCGAACAGCGGGATCGTCAACAGCGCCCGCCAGCGCCTGGCCGGCGGCACGTACCAGGCGAGCCAGCCGAGCGCCGCCGCCGCGAGCAGTGGCACCGCCACGAGCGCCAGGTATGTGAGGCCGTCGGCGCTCGCCCGTTCGGCGGCGCTGGTGAGCAGCACGAAGCCGATCACCGACGCCGCCGGCACCAGCGCCCAGCGCCGTCCACCCACGCGTACCAGCCGCGCCGGCGGGCTCCACGCGCGGGGGATCGCCACGACCGCTCCCTGCGCCACCGAGAGCACGGCGATCGAAATCCAGAAGGGAAGCACGCTCACAACGTTGGCACATGGCGCCTATCGGAACCCCGACCTCGGAACCCCGACCTAAACTTCCGCCGATGGCCATCCGCGGGCAAGAGCCGCCCAGCCGCCGGCAGATCTTCTGGCGCCGGCGCATGGTGGCGATCGTCGTGGCCCTCGCGCTGCTCGCCCTGCTGATCGCCGCCGTGAGCTCCCACTCGAGCCCCAAGCGGAGCTCCGGCGCGAGCGCCGCCCAGGCCCGCGCGCGGGCCCACCGCGCCGTGTCACTGCGCCCGGCCGCCGCCCACCAGGCCGAAGAACGAGCCATCGACCACGTGCTCTCCTACACCCCCGCCATCACCGCCGGGGGCTCCACCGGCAAAGAGCTCGCCCTCACCTTCGACGACGGCCCCGGCCCCTACACGGTCCAGCTGGTGAGCGAGCTCAACAGGCTCCACGTCCACGCCACCTTCTTCGCCATCGGCGAGGAGGAGCAGTACTTCTCGCCCGGCACCCAGCTCGAGCTGCGCTCCGGCGACGTGGTGGGAGACCATACCGAGACCCATCCGATGATGGCCTCCCTCTCCGCCCACGAACAGTACGAAGAGCTCTTCGAACAGATCGCCCGCATCGAACTCCTCGGCGGCCCCCGCCCGCGCCTCTTCCGGCCCCCCTACGGCTCCTTCGACGCCACCACCTTCAAGCTCCTGCACAGGCTCCACCTGCTGATGGTGCTGTGGTCCACCGACACCAACGACTACACCCTGCCCGGCGTCCAGGCGATCGAGCAGAGCGCCCTCGCCGGCGCCCGTCCCGGCGCCATCATCCTCATGCACGACGCCGGCGGCAACCGCTCCGAGACCGTCGCCGCCCTGCCCGCCATCGTCGCCGGCATCCGCAAGAAAGGCCTCGAACCCGTCACCATCCCCCGCCTGATGCTCGACGACCCCCCACCCCCCGGTCAGCCGATCCCGACCAGCCTGGCGGGGGACTGAGCCAGGCGCGGGGCCGCCTGGGGACTCGTCAGGGCGTCCCGGGGCGACACGCTTGGGGTCGAAAAGGCGCACCGCGCGTAGGGCCGACCTGTCTCGACCCCACGCGCAACCACCAAGTCAGCCGACGGTGAACGTCAGACGACGGTGTTGATCTCCAGTTCTTCTTCGTTGGTCAGCTTCGATTCGAGACCGAGGCCCGCTTTTTCGTAGGTGCCGCCATTGATCGATGCTTCCAGCGTCTCTTCGCTGGCTTCGCCTTGGAATTGAAGTTCTTCCTGAATGCCTTTTTTCTGTTTGTACTTCAACGTGAATGTCGGCACCATGTTGTTTACGCTGGTGATGCGTGCGATCACAGAGCCCTTCACCTTGATCGAGGCCGCCCCACAGCTGGCTTCGAACCATGGTTCTCCGCCTTCTTCCCCGGCCGGGAAGAGATCCAATCCGACTTTGTTTTTTTCTTCGTTGAGCCAGCCGAGGGTGCCTTCGAGGGCGTTCGTGATCACTTCGCCTTCCGCGGCTCCCGCTGACGAGCATTTGGCGCCGGTCGAGGGGTATTCGCACCCCGTCAGCTTGACGACCACGCCAGCGACCTGCTTGGTTTCCGCATACCTGCCCGTGGCAGTCTCGGCCTGACAGACCATCTTTTTTTCTGCGGCGGTTTCGATCGTGATCGTCGTTTCCGTCACAGATTTCCCCGTAAAGCCTCCTTTGATGAATCCCGGCGTCCATTCGTAGTTACCGGTCGCCATCACGGTACAGCTGGCATTCGAGTATTTGCCCGTGCCGGTCGTGACTTTTTTGCAGCGTCCATATTCGGTGCCTGCCGGGAGGTATCTGAACTGATCGCCGCCGCCTGGCGGGCTGGTGCCGGCCGGCGTGGTCACCCGAATACCAATCAAGCTCGGTTTCTCCGCCGGCGCGGTGGCTTTGATTAACGTCGACGATTCGACCGTGAACGAGCTCGCTTCGGTAGTGCCGAACTTGACTTTGGTGGCACCCGTGAAGTTGACGCCGTTGATCATCACCGTCGAGTTGCCGGCCGTCGGTCCGCTGCTTGGACTTATGCTGTTCACCGTAGGGATCGGCGGCCCGTAGCTGAGGCTGTTCAGTCCACCGGCGGAGATTCCAACTACCTCATCCAAGTCTTCCACCGTCACGGGCAAGTCGCTGATTTTTGTTGAGCCGTCGCCTAGCTGACCACTGCTGTTGTCGCCCCATGCCATGACCGTCCCACCTTCTAACAAAGCTAGGCTGTGCTGATAGCCTGCCGAGACGGCTGTAACTCCGCTGAGTTCGCTTACTGCTACCGGCGTCGTGCTGCAGCCAACCACGCCACATTTTTCCGGTCCGGTATAAGTCCCGTCTCCCAGCTCGCCCCACTCGTTCAGGCCCCAGGCCATAACATTACCGCCTTCCAAGAGAGCGAGACTGTGATGGGAGCCCGCCGAGATCGCAGCGACTTTACTGAGGTCTTTGGTGCAGGGCACTTTTTCGCCTGCCGCACAAACCAGTACGGGTACGGTGGTATCTTCTTCTGTTCCATCACCCAACTTTCCCCATGAGTTAGCCCCCCAGGCCACGACGGTGCCGTTTTTTAACAGAGCCAAGCTATCTCCCTGGCCAGCAGAGATCGCCTCGACTTCACTCAGATCGGCAGAGCAGGGAGCTTTTTCGCCGATCGCACACACCGGCACAGGCACCGGGCTAGTTTCGGCCGTGCCATTGCCAAGATTTTCGCCCCACGCCACAACGGTGCCATTTTTCAACAGAGCAAGACTCTGCGTATTGCCTGCCGCAATAGACGAGACTTCGCTCAGCAAGTTGGTGCAAGGCGCTTTTTCGCCAACAGCGCATACTCGAACGGGCACAGAGCTACTTTCGGTCGTGCCGTCGCCCAACTCCCCATCGTTATCGTCTCCCCATGCGACAACCGTGCCATTTTTCAACAAGGCAAGACTCTGCGTATTGCCTGCCGCAATAGACGCGGCTTCGCTCAGATCAGCGACACAAGGAGCTTTTTCGCCCACCGCACAGACCCGAACGGGTACAGAGCTACTTTCGGTCGTGCCGTTGCCCAGCTCTCCGTCGCCGCCTTCCCCCCACGCCACGACGGTACCATTTGCTAACAGAGCGAGGCTATGCCCAAAGTTGAAGCCATCGCCCGCCGACACTGATATGACTTCGCCTAGATCTTCGGCGCACGGCACTTTTTCCCCCACCGCACAGACACCCACCGGTAGGCTGCTGTTGCTGGTCGTCCCATTGCCCAACTGTCCTGCATCGTTGTAACCCCAAGCCGCGACGCCTAACGACGTCGCGGAAGCGACTGGTGCGCTCACTGCGGCCAATGCCATCATGGCCGCTAGACACAGCCACGCAATCCTGGTCAATCTCATCACTTCTCCGCTCCTCTGCTTTCGTGATTCGTATAGTGACGTCCGTGCCTCACAGGGCTGTGCGCCCCCTACGCAGGTCCTCGCCCCCGCCATGTGGACGATGCCGAGCATCGCGGCGACCCTAATATAAATTCTGAAAATCGGCAAGATTTGTTTCTACGGTCGATCAGGGCTCGGTCTGCATCAGGTCCCGTCCTCGCCCGATCATTCCCGCTACAACCGAAAGGCTTCGCATCCTGGGCGGCGCACAGAGCCCGTCGCGCCGCCAGCCTAAGCTTTCGCCATGGCCCAAGAGCAACGAACACGCCCGACGGGCGCCACCGAGACGACAGCCCCGCCCATCCTCCACCTCTCCCAGGTCGTGGGGGGACCGCTGCGCGACAACGACGGGGAGCGGCTCGGCCGCGTGGAGGACGTGATCGTGCGCCTCGGGGGCACGGGCTATCCGCCGATCACGGGGCTGCTCGTGAAGGTCGCCGGGCGCACCTCCTATCTCGGCATGGAGCGGGTGTCCGAGCTCGGAGCCCAGGGGGTGATGCTGCGCAAGGCCAAGCTCGATTTGCGCCACTTCGAGCGCCGCCCCGAGGAGGTGCTGCTGCGGCGCGACGTGCTCGACCGGCAGCTGATCAACGTGCAGGGCGCCCGCCTCGTGCGCGCCAACGAGATCGAGCTGGCCGACATCGCCGGCTCGTGGCGGGTGGTGGGCGTGGACACCGGCGCCCGGGGTGGCATCAGGCGCCTGCTGCCCAAGCCCCTGGGCGCCCGCATCGCCACCGGCGAATTCCTCGACTGGGCGGGCGTGGAGCCCTTCGTGGGCCACGTGCCCACCGTGCGCCTGCGCGTCCCCCACCCCAAGCTCGCCAAGCTCCACCCCGCCCAGATCGCCGACCTCGTGGAGGCCGCCTCCAGGCGCGAGGGCGAGGAGATCCTCGAGGCCGTCGGCGACGACAACCGCGAGCTCCAGGCCGACGTGTTCGAGGAGCTCGATGACCAGCACCAGCGCGAGCTCTTGGAGAGCCGACCCGACGAGCAGGTCGCGGAGATCCTCGCCCACATGGCCTCCGACGACGCCGCCGACATCATCGGCGAGCTCGACGAGGAGCGCCGCGAGCCCGTCCTCTCGCTGCTGCCCGTCAGCCAGCGCGTGAAGGTGCGCGCCCTGCTCGGCTACGACCCCGCCGAGGCCGGCGGCCTGATGAGCCCCGACTTCGTGCTGCTGCGCAACACCACCTCCGCCGGCGACGCCCTGGAAGCGATCCGCCGCTCCACCATCGCGCCGGAGCTGCTCACCGTCGTGTTCGTGTGCGTCCCCGATGGCGCCCTGCAGGGCATCGTGCCCGTCACCGCCCTGCTGCGCGCCGAACCCGGCCGACGGCTGGAGAAGCTCCTCAAGCACGAGAGCCCCTCCCTGCGCCCCGACGCCTCCTTCGAGGAGCTCGCCCGCCTGATGGCCGACTACAACCTCACCGCCATCCCCGTGGTGGACGACCACGACCACATGCTCGGCGTCGTCACCGTCGACGACGTGCTCGAGGCGATGCTCCCCCGTGGCTGGCGCGTGCGCTTTGGCCTGTTGGGTGAGGACTAGCAAAAAGCGGGGCCCGCGCGTGCGCGCGTGCGCGCGCGCACGCGCGCGGGGGCCGCGAAATGGAACACCGACGACGGCTCCCCACGAGGATCGACCGCAAGACCCCGCCCGTGGCTGCCTCCGCGGGCGGCCCGCGAATAGACTGGCTCTCGTGACCAATCCCGGTGGACAGTTCGATGGCGGTCCGAGTACCGCCCGTCATGCGTGGTCTGCGCTCGGCCGTTCGCGGCCGGCCACGCCTGCCTGCCCGTCTCAGCCCTAGACGCACCCGCCTGTTCGTCTTCCTGGGCCTCCTCGGCCCGGGCCTGATCGCCGCCAACGCCGGCAACGACGCCGGCGGCGTGGCCACCTACTCCTCCGTGGGCGCCAAGTACGGCTACAGCCTGCTGTGGACGATCGTGCTCATCACCATCTCCCTGGCGATCGTCCAGATGCTCGCCGCCCGCATGGGGGTGGCGACCGGAAAGGGACTGGCGGAGCTGATCCGCGAGGAGTACGGCATCCGCTGGTCGGTGTTCGCCACCACCGCCGTGCTGATCGCCAACCTCGGCATCTGCATCTCGGACTTCGTCGCCGTCGGCGCCGCGCTCGGACTCGCCGGCATCCCGCCCCAGGTCACCGTCCCGATCGCCGCGGTCGTCATCTGGACGGTGATCGTCCGCGGCTCCTACCGCTCGGCCGAGCGGGTCTTCATCTGGCTCACCATCCCCTTCTTCGCCTACCCCGTCGCCGCCATCCTCGCCCACCCCGACTGGCACGAAGTGGGCCACTCCCTGATCACCCCCACGATCCACGTCCAGCCCGCCTTCCTGATCCTGCTGATCGCCACCACCGGCACCACCATCACGCCCTACATGCAGCTCTACCTCCAGTCCGCCGTGGTCGAGCGTGGCGTGCGCGAGGAGGACCTCCCCCACGAGCAGCGCGAGGCCGTCGCCGGCGCCGTGTTCGCCAACTTCATCGCCGCATCGATCATCATCGCCACCGGCGCCACCCTCTACACCCACGGCATCCACACGATCGGCTCCGCCGCCGACGCCGCCCGCGCCCTGGCCCCCTTCGCCGGCCGCTACGCCGAGCTCCTGTTCGGCATCGGCCTGTTCGGCGCCAGCCTGCTGGCCTCCGCCATCCTGCCCATCGCCACCTCCTACGTCGTCTCGGAGTCCCTCGGCTACGAGAAGGGGCTCGGTCGCGGCCGCAAGGAGGCGCCTGTGTTCGTCGGCGTGATCACCGCGATGATCGCCATCGCCACGATCGTGGCCGTGATCCCCGACGTCCCCGTCATCGCCCTGCTGGTCGCCGTGCAGGTCGTAAACGGGCTGCTGCTGCCCGTGAACCTGTTCTTCATCTGGCGCCTCTCCCGCTCTCCCAGCGTGATGGGAGAGATGCGCACGGGCCCTGTTCTGGGCGCCGCGACCGGGATCACCGTGGCCGTCACCTCGCTGCTTTCCTTCGTGCTCGTGGTGATCACCCTGACGGGCGGCCTGTAGTGCCACTGCGCCCCGACCGCCGTGGGGTCCGGGAGCCGCAGGGCTCAGACGCGCTCGCGAACCACCGGATCGGGGCCCACCAGCAGCGCCGCCCCGATCGCACCCCCGAGATCGCCTAGCGCCGCCACGTGCACGTGCGGCGGGCGGCTGTCCACGAACAGGTGCGGCTTCATCTCCTCGCCGATTCGCTTCGCGTAGGGGTGCCCGAGGCGCACCCCCAGGCCGCCGCCCACGATCACCCCCTCAACGTCCAGCAGGTTCACCGCCGAGGCGATGCC
>DATJMB010000117.1:0-15280 GCA_035508995.1 Solirubrobacteraceae bacterium
CACCCGCCCCGTCCGCACCTCCCGCACCGCCAGCTCCGCCTCGATGCCCGCCTCGTCGAGCAGTCCCAGCGTGCCGTGCACCGTGGGCGCCGCCGCCGCGTGCCCGAAGCGATGGGCCACGATCAGCCGCCAGTGCCACTCGTGCTTGGAGTACGGCCTGGCGTTGCAGGTCACCAGGTAGACCGCCGCTTCCACGTACCGCGACTCGTCCTTCAGCCGCAGGTCCAGCTCGAGATCCGTCCAGTCGTCCGGCAGCCCGTCCACGATCTCCTGAAAATCCCGCGCCAAGCCCATGGCGGGAAGCGTAGCGAGACCGGGCTATCCTCGAACCGGTGGCCACCCTCGAGAGCGACACCTCCCGTGTCGGCGCCGAGTACGAGGCGCTGATCGCCGGCTGTGCCCTGCTCGACCGCTCCCAGCGAGGCAAGCTGGCCCTCACCGGAGACGGAGCCGTGGAGTTCCTCAACGGCCAGGTCACCAACGACCTCGCCCGCCTGCCCGCCGGCGCCGGCCGCTACGCTGCCTTCCTCACCCACAAGGGCAAGATGCTCGGCGACCTGCGCGTCCTCGCCGTCGGCCCGACCCCCGGCGAGACTCCCTCCGAGCTCGCCCTCGACACCGAGCGGTTGGCCCTCCAGGCCCTCTTCGACATGATCCGCCGCTTCAAGGTCGGCTACCACGTCGAGCTCCACAAGCGCACCCTCGAGCGCGGCCTGCTTTCCCTGATCGGCCCCGAGGCGAGCGCCGTCGTGGCCGCCGCCGGCGCCCGGGAGGGCCTCGAGCGCCTGCCCCCCGACGAGCACGCCAACGCCACCGTCCAACTCGACGACGTCGAGACGCTCGCCGTGCGCACCGCCGTGGGCATCGACCTCTTCTGCGACGCCTCCCAGACCGCCGCCCTGACCGAGTTGCTGCGCCGCCACGGCGCCATACCCGTCTCGCAAGCTGCCGCCGAGATCCTGCGCATCGAGCGCGGCGAACCCCGCTACGGGGTGGACCTCGACGACACCGTCATCCCCCAGGAGGCCGGCCTCAACAACCGCGCCGTGAGCTTCACCAAGGGCTGCTATGTCGGCCAGGAGACCGTCGCCCGCCTCCACTACAGGGGCAAGCCCAACCGCCACCTCCGTGGCCTGCGCCTCTCTCAGCCCGCCCCCGCCGGCGCCGAACTGCGCCTGGGCGACCGGGTGGTGGGCCATCTGACGAGCTCCGTCCTCTCCCCCGCCCTCGGCCCCATCGGCCTGGCGCTCGTTCGTCGCGAGGCCGAGCCGGGGGCGCGTGTGGACGTCGGCGATGACGGCGCCCACGCCGAGGTCGTGGAGCTGCCGTTCGCCGTCCCAGCCGCCTCCCCCTGACGCTCGCCCACATCGACGCCGCTCGAGCCCGCCATCACGCCTCGTGTGATGCACATCACACGCACAACGATTGCGCGCACGTGTATACTTGCGTGCATGCAAGCAATCGATGTGGTCACGCAAACGGATCGCGCGAGCGCCAGCCCCTCCCGCGAGGAGCTCAGCCGCGACATGTTCGCCCTCGCCAGCTACATGCTGCGCTCGGCGAGCATGGGCACCTTCAACACCATCGCCGAGCTCGACCTCTCGCTGACCCAGATCAAGGTCCTGTGCGCCCTCGAGATGGACGGCCAGGAGCGCTCCGTGAAGGCCCTCGCGGAGTCCATGGGCGTGTCGCTGCCGGCCATGAGCCGCGCCGTCGACGGCCTCTTCGACCGGGGCTTCGTCACCCGCGACGAGGACCCCGCCGACCGCCGCATGAAGCGCGTGCGCCTCACCGACGCCGGCCTCACCGTGCCCCGCGCCCACAACGAGGCCCGCCTCTCCGGCCTGAACGAGCTGATGGGCTCGCTCGCCGACGACGAGGCCCAGGCGCTCCAGGACGCCCTCGTGCTGATCCTCGAACGCCACCCGGAGATAGTCGCCCACCGCCCCGAACCCCCCGCCGCTCAGGCGCCCAACCCCAAGGAGGCAGATCGATGAACCAGACGCTCGCACGCCGACTTCCCCTCCCCCGCATCAACGAGGACAACCGCCGCTGGTGGACCCTCGGCGCGATGTGCTTCGCGCTGTTCATGATCATGCTCGACAACACCGTCGTCAACGTCGCCCTCCCGTCGATCCAGCGCGGCCTGCACGCCACCACCTCCTCGCTGGAGTGGACCGTCAATGCCTACACCCTCACCTTCGCCATCACCCTCGTCACCGGCGGACGACTCGGCGACATCTACGGCCGCCGCAAGATGTTCCTCTTCGGCGTCATCCTCTTCGGCACCGCGAGCTTCCTCATCGGCCTGGCCCAGAGCGACGTGTGGCTGGTCGCCTTCCGTGCCGTTCAAGGCGTCGGCTCGGGCTTCATGATGCCCGCCACCCTCTCCATCATCACCAACACCTTCGACGCCCGCGAGCGCGGCCGCGCGATCGGCACCTGGGCCGGCGTCTCGGCGATGGCGCTGGCCATCGGCCCGGTGGTGGGCGGATTCCTGGTCCAGGACGTCAGCTGGCAGTCGATCTTCTTCCTCAACGTCCCCGTGGCGATCCTCGCCGTCATCGTCACCCTGCTCGCCGCCCGCGAGTCCCGCGACGAGACCGCCATCCGCGAGGTGGACGTGCCGGGCGTGGCCACCCTCACGGTCGGCCTCGGCGCCCTCGTGCTGGGGCTGGTGCAGAGCAACGAATGGGGCTGGGGCTCGGCCCGCGTGCTGGGCCTGTTCGCCCTCGCCGCGGCCATGCTCGTCGCCTTCGTGGTCGTGGAGCGCACCCGCCGCGCGCCGATGGTCGACTTCTCCTTCTTCCGCTCCCGCTCCTTCCTGGGCGCCAATCTGGTCGCCTTCATCGTCTCCTTCGCGATGTTCGCGATGTTCTTCTACCTCGCCCTCTACATGCAGGACGTGCTGCGCTTCACCCCCCTGCAGGCCGGCGTCCGCTTCCTGCCCTCCACGGTGATGATCATGATCGTCGCCCCCATCGCCGGCCGTCTCGCCGACCGCATCGGCCCCCGTCCGCTGATGACCATCGGCCTGTGCCTGGTCTCCTTCTCCCTCTTCTGGATGACCGGCATCACCACCCACTCCAGCTACAGCTTCCTGATCGTCAGCTTCGTGGTGCTGGGCATCGGCATGGGCCTCGTGATGTCGCCGATGAGCACCGCCGCCATGAACTCCGTCGAGGCCACCAAGGCCGGTGTCGCCTCCGGGCTGCTCTCGATGACCCGCATGGTGGGCTCCACCTTCGGCGTCGCCGTGATCGGCGCCATCGTCGCCACACTCGGCCGCACCCACCTGCAGACCCTGCTCCCCCAGGTGCCCGCCGCCGAGCGTGGCCGGCTCGTCAACGCCCTCGGCTCCGGCGCGACGGGCGGCGCCACGGTGCCCACCCACGTCCAGACCGCCCTCAGCCAGACATACGTCTACGCCCTCTCCAACGCCCTCTACGTAGCCGGCGGCGTGGCCCTGCTCGGCGCGCTGCTCGCCTGGGTGCTGGTGGCCCGCCGTCCCGCCCCCGCTCCGGCGCATGCCTCCGAGGCCCGTCCAGAGGCCCGCGACGCCGGTCAAGAGGCGAACGCCGAGTCGCCCGCCACCGCCGAGCCGCTGCACGTCTGAGGCCGCCCCACCCGCCCGGCCAGTAGGATGGGCCCTCCAAATCGATGGCCCGCGCGGGCGCGCGCGTACGCGCGCGGGCGGTCCCAATCACGGAGGTTTCAGAGCACGTGGCGACGATCGATCTGCAACGAGTGTCCGAGGTGAGCACCGAGCCGGGTGAGCTGCCGGCGACGATGGCCGCTTGGGTCATCCGCGAGGAGCGCTTCGGCGAACCGAAGGACGCCTTCCAGGTGGAGGAGATCGAGGTCCCCGAGCCCGGCGCCTTCGAGGTGATCGTCCGCGTGATGGCCGCCGGCGTCAACTACAACAACGTGTGGGCCGCCCTCGGCAAGCCCGTCTCGGTGATGCGCTACGGCGACCACCCCCAGTACGGCCACCACATCGGCGGCTCCGACGCGTCGGGCATCGTGTGGAAGGTCGGCGCCGGCGTCACCCGCTGGAAGGTCGGCGACGAGGTCGTCATCCACTGCAACCAGGCCTCCTACGAGGACCCCGAGGTGCACGGCCTGGACCCGATGGCCGCTCCCTCTCAGACGATCTGGGGCTATGAGACCACCTGGGGCTCCTTTGCCCAGTTCACCAAGGTCCAGGCCCAGCAGCTGCTGCCAAAGCCCCACTCCCTGACCTGGGAGGAGGCCGCCTCCTACGGCCTCGTGTACTTCACCGCCTATCGCATGCTCCTCACCCGCTGCAAGCTCCAGGCCGGCCAGAACGTCCTCATCTGGGGGGCCGCCGGCGGCCTCGGCGTGTTCGCCACCCAGCTGTGCGCCGCCGCCGGCGCCCACTGCGTGGGCGTCGTCTCCTCCGCCGAGAAGGGCGAGCTCGTCAAGCGCCTGGGCGCCGTCGACTACATCGACCGCGCCGAGTTCGCCGGCATGATGCGCAAGGGCGGCGAGACCAAGGAGGAGGAGGCGGAGCGCTTCAAGGTCTCCCGCGCCTTCGCCAAGCGCGTCAAGGAGATCCTCGGCGACGCCCCCGACATCGTCTTCGAGCACGTCGGCAAAGCCACCTTCCCCACCTCCGTGTTCACCGTCAAGACATTCGGCAAAGTCGTCATCTGCGCCGGCACCACCGGCCTGGACCTCGACTTCAACGTCGCCTACCTGTGGATGCGCCAGAAGGAGATCATCGGCTCCCACTTCGCCAACGCCTACGAGTGCACGAAGGCCAACGAGCTGATCGAGTCCGGTCAGATCAGGCCCGTGCTGTGGCGCACCCTCGGCTTCGACGGCGTCGCCGAAGCCCACCAGCTGATGCTCGAAAACAAGCACCTGGGCAAGATCTCCATCCTCGTCGGCGCCGACTCAGAGGGCCAGGGCAAGACCGCCGAGGGCCCAGGCGCGATACATGCCGAGGTGGGCGCCTGATGGCCCTGGTGTCCGATAGCCGGCGCCATACGGCGTCCTCCCTCGCTCGTGTGCAGAGCACACTTCGCTCGGTGCGTCCTTGTCTGGCTTGGCTCTCGAACACCAGGACGCTCAGCGTCGAACCGGAGGTGAATGACTAATGGCGGGAGTTGATCAGCCCGGCACCGTCATCGTGCCCTGGTATGCCACCGGCTTTCGCGCCGAGGCCTTTGCCGAGGAGCTCGCCGAGGTGGCCGCCATCGCCCTGCGCTACGGCGCCACCTCCTTTGCCGTCTACCGCTCCCGCGACGACCGCTACAAGTTCCAGCAGCTCGCCCACTTCGACCACCACCTCGACTGGGAGCGCTACTGGGAGGGGCCCGAGATGATCGACTTCCGCGCCGACCATTCGAGCTGGTACCAGGTCCCAGTCCTCTACGGCTGGTGGGACCTGGGCGCCCACGGCCACGTCCTCGCCCCCGCCGGCGGCGAAGCCAACGGCCACGGCAACGGCAAGACCAACGGCGTCCCCGCCGCGCAGGACTAACGCCGCCACACCCGTCATGTCTCCAGGACGTCGCTGGACAAGCGAGGCAAGGACGCAAGGAGCGTGGCGTGCTTGGCACGCGAGCGACTGAGGACGCCGCCTCGCGCCGTGCAGCGGCGTCCTGGGCCTATTGAGCCAGGGGCGCCATCGTTAGCCCCGCGCCCTTGAGCTGCTCCCAGTAGTGCTCCGCGAGCTCCTTGTGGCCGCTGAACACGATCGCCCGCCCCGTGTTGTGGATCACGTTGGCGATCTCGTGGCCCCGCTCCACGGTGGTGCCGGGGATGTAGCGCGCCAGGGTCCGCGCCACGTGCTCGAAGGTGTTGTGATCGTCGTTGCGCACGATCACCTTCCAGGCGTCCCCCAGGCCACTGCCGGGCCCGCCCGTGCGGGGCAGCTCGATCGTCTGGCTCATCGAGGCGAAGGATAATGGGCGCGGCCCGTCCGTACAATGGCGGCATGAGCAGCGACAACAGCCCCCGGCTGCCCGAGCGCGACCGCCCCTGGATGATGCGCACCTACGCCGGTCACTCCACCGCGAAGGCCTCCAACGAGCTCTACCGCCGCAACCTCGCCAAGGGCCAGACGGGCCTCTCGGTGGCCTTCGACCTGCCCACCCAGACCGGCTACGACCCCGACGACGAGCTCGCCCGCGGCGAGGTGGGCAAGGTCGGCGTGCCGATCTCCCACCGCGGCGACATGGCCGCCCTGATGGAGGGCATCCCGCTCGCCGATATGAACACCTCGATGACCATCAACGCCACCGCCGCCTGGCTGCTCGCCCTCTACATCGTTGCCGCCGAAAATCAGGGGGCATCCCAAGACCAGCTCCAGGGAACCACCCAGAACGACATCCTCAAGGAGTTCCTCGCCCGTGGCACCTACGCCTTTCCTCCCGGCCCCTCCCTGCGGCTGATCGCCGACATGATCGCCTACACCGTCGAGCACGTCCCCAAGTGGAACCCCATCAACATCTGCTCCTATCACCTGCAGGAGGCCGGCGCCACACCCGTGCAGGAGATCGCCTATGCGATGAGCAACGCCATCGCCGTGCTCGACGCCGCCCGCGAGCGGGTGCCCGCCGAGCGCATGGGCCATGTGTTCGCCCGCATCTCCTTCTTCGTCAACGCCGGCGTGCGCTTCGTGGAGGAGCACGCCAAGCTCCGCGCCATGGCCATCCTCTGGGAGGAGCTCGGCCGCGAGCGCTACGGCGTCACCGACCCCCGCCAGCTGCGCTTCCGCTACGGCGTCCAGGTCAACTCCCTCGGTCTCACCGAGGCTCAGCCGGAGAACAACGTCCAGCGGATCGTGCTCGAGGCGCTCGCCGTCACCCTCGGACGCGACGCCCGCGCCCGCGCCATCCAGCTGCCCGCCTGGAACGAGGCTCTTGGCCTGCCCCGTCCCTGGGACCAGCAGTGGTCGCTGCGCATCCAGCAGGTGCTCGCGTATGAGACCGACATCCTCGAGTACCCCGACATCTTCGAGGGCTCCCACGTGATGGACGGCCTCGTCGCCGAGCTCCTCGACGGCGCTCGCGCCGAGATGGCCGTGGTGGCCGAGCACGGCGGCGCGATCGAAGCGGTCCCCTACATGAAGGCCGCCCTCGTGGACGCCCACCGCGAGCGCATCCAGCGCATCGAGTCCGGTGAGCTCACCGTGGTCGGCCAGAACCGCTTCATCGAGACCGAGGACTCGCCTCTCACCGCGGACGCCGAGGGCGGCATCCTCGTCGTTGACCCAGCTGTGGAAGCCGAGCAGATCGAGGACCTGCGCCGCTGGCGCTCAGAGCGCGACCAGCAGGCCGTGGACGCCGCCCTGGCGGAGCTCGCCCGCGTGGCCGCCCTGCCCGAGGCCGAGCACGAGAACCTGATGACCCCCACCATCGCCGCCGCCCGCGCCGGCGCCACCACCGGCGAGTGGGCCAAGACCCTGCGCGAGGTCTACGGCAGCTACCGCGCCCCCACCGGCGTCGGCGAGGCCGCTCCCGCCCAGCCGGCCGGCGATCTGGGCGAGCTGCGCGCCCGCGTGGCCGAGCTCGGCGAGCGCCTCGGCCGCCGCCCCAAGATCCTCGTCGGCAAGCCCGGCCTCGACGGCCACTCCAACGGCGCCGAGCAGATCGCCGTGCGCGCCCGCGACTCCGGCATGGACGTGGTCTACGAGGGCATCCGCCTCACCCCCGCCCAGATCGCCGCCTCCGCACGCCAGGAGGGCGTGCACGTGATCGGCCTCTCGATCCTCTCCGGCTCTCACCGCGAGCTGATCCCGGCCGTGATCGGCGCCCTGCACGACGCCGGCGTGAGCGCACCCGTGGTGGTCGGCGGCATCATCCCCGACCAGGACGTGCCCGCCCTGCAGCAGGCGGGCGTGGCGGCCGTCTACACGCCCAAGGACTTCGACATCACCAAGATCATGAACGACATCGTCGAGCTGGTGGGCGCCGGCTCCAACGGCTCGCCGGCCGCCGCCAACGGCTCGGCCGCCAACGGCTCGGCGTGAGCGAGGGCGGAGCCGCGCTCGGAGCGCGCCTGCGCGCCCGCGACAGGAGCGCCGCCCCCGACGTCCTCAACCTGCTCGAGAGCACCGCTCCCCGCGATCGCCTCCAGGCCCGCGAGCTGCTGCGCGAGCTCTCCCCCGCCGCCCTCAACGGCGAGGCGCCCGGCCACATCGTCGGCGTCACCGGACCGCCCGGCGCCGGCAAGTCGACGCTCCTCTCCCGCCTGCTCGCCGCCTGGCGCAGGCAGGGCCTCAGCGTGGCGATCCTCGCCGTCGACCCCAGCTCCCGCAGCTCCGGCGGCTCGCTGCTCGGCGACCGCGCCCGCATCGAGTTCGACCCCGCCGACAGCGACGTCTTCATCCGCTCCACCTCCACCGGCGAGCAGCTCGGCGGGCTCTCCTTCGCCACCCGCGCCGCCGCCCACGCCCTCGCCGCCGCCTTCGACGTCGTCGTCGTGGAGACCGTCGGCGTGGGCCAGGCCGAGACCGAGGTCGCCGACGTCGCCGACACCGTGCTCGTGGTCGTCCAGCCCGCCAGCGGCGACGTGCTCCAGTTCCTGAAGGCCGGCATCATGGAGATCCCGGACGTGCTCGCCGTCACCAAGGCCGACCTCGGCGCCCCCGCCATGCGCACCAGACGCGACCTGCTCGCCGCCCTGCGCTCCCTGGGCCCCCGTGGCGCCAGAAGCGTGGTCGCCATCTCCTCGCTGCCCCCCGGCGAGGGCATCGATGAGCTGGTGGCCGCCCTGGCCGAGCACCGCGCCGCCCTCGACCTGCCCGCCCGCCGCCTGGCCGCCCGCCGCGAGGGCGCCCTCGCGGACTTCGCCCGCGAGCACGGCGAGCACGGCCTGCGCAGCCTCGGCGGCCGTCGCGCCGTCCGCGCGCTCCTCGCCGCCCAGCACCCGGCCCGCGACTCCGCCGCCCTCACCGATGTCCTCACCGGAGCCCTCCAGCACGCCGCCCGCGGCCGGAGCTGAGATGGCCCGCGACCTCGCCATCATGTTCGGCGCCTTCGCGCTCGCCGCCGCCCTCGCCGGCGCCCTCGGCGCGATCGACCTCGGCACCGCCCTCGCCTTCGGCCAGATCGCATTCGCGATCGCCACCGTCTACGTCATCCTCAGGCGCTGAGGACACGTCACACGCTGACCGCGCTCGCCTCCCGTGCGCCCCGCGTGCGCCTGCCGGCGTCCCCAGCGCCTCCCCGGGCTAGTCTCTTGGTCAGATGATCGTCCTCGTCGGCTTCGCCTTCCTGGCCGGAGCGGGCACCGCGCTCTCGCCCTGCGTGCTGCCCGTCCTGCCGGCGCTCCTGTCCGCTGGCGGCGTGGGCGGCCGGCGCCGGCCGCTGGGGGTCGTGCTGGGGCTGGTGGTGACGTTCACGATCACCATCGCCGGCATCGCCAAGGTGGTCGGCGGCGTCGGCCTCGGCTCCGACCCGCTGCGCCTGCTCGCCGTGGCCGTCCTGTTCCTAGCCGGTCTCGCCCTGCTCGTGCCGGGCCTCGGCGATCGCCTCGAGGCGCGCCTCTCGCGCCTGTCCTCGTTCGGCGTGAGCGGCATGCGCGCCGGCGAGCGCGAGGGCGACGGGTTCGCCTCCGGTCTGATCGTGGGCGCCGCCCTCGGCCTCGTCTACACCCCCTGCGCCGGGCCGATCCTCGCGGCCGTGATCTCCGTGGGCGCCGCCTCCGGACGCGGCGTGGCGGTGGCCATCGCCTACGCCCTCGGCTCCGGCGCGATGCTGCTCGCCCTCACCCTCGGCGGCCGCAGCCTCTTCGACCGCGTCCGCCGCGCCGGCGGCGCCCTCACGCTGCAACGGGTGCTCGGCGCCATCATGATCGTCACCGCCGTGGCGATCGCCGCCGAACTGGACGTCAACTTCGACCAGTACGTGGCCCAGCACATCCCCGACGTCAACCTCACGGCCTCGCTGGAGAAATCCCACGCCGTCGAAAGCCGCCTGCCACAGCTCACCGGCCGCACCCCCAAATACAAAGCCAGCGTCTCCTCTCCCTCCGCCCCCCTCACCGCCACCCGCGAGGAACTCCTCGAAGACGCCCACCGGCTCAAGGACGCGGGCGAAGCGCCCGAATTCAGCGAAACCGAGGACTGGTTCAACACCCCCGGCGATCAGCCCCTGACGCTCACGGGCCTGCGCGGCCACGTGGTGCTGATCGACTTCTGGACCTACACCTGCATCAACTGCATCCGCACCCTTCCCTATCTCGAGGCCTGGGACGCCGCCTACCGCAAGGACGGCCTCACGATCGTGGGCGTCGAGACGCCCGAGTTCTCCTTCGAGCGCGACGCCTCCAACGTGGCCAACGCGATCTCCCAGTTCGGCATCCACTACCCCGTTGTGCAGGACAACGAAATGGGCACCTGGAACGCCTACGACAACGAGTACTGGCCCGCCGACTACCTGATCGACGCCCACGGCCACGTCCGCTACGCCACCTTCGGCGAGGGCGACTACTCCCAGACCGAGACCGCGATCCGCGCGCTGCTCGCGGAAGCCGGCGCCAACGTCGGCTCCATGAGCCGACCCCACGGCGTGGTGATGCCAAGCGAAGAGGCCACCCCCGAGACCTACCTCGGCACCGATCGCGCCCAGGGATGGGTCAACGGGCCCCACGGCGGCGTCCACGACTACGGCCCCCTGCCCCAGAGCCTCGGCCTGAGCGAATTCGCCTACGGCGGCACCTGGAACATCGCCGGCCAGCCCGCCGAAGCGCTCGCCGGCGCCTCCGTGGGCGTGGACTTCGAGGCCAAGCACGTGTACCTCGTGCTGAGCTCCCGCGACGGCCGCCCACGCACCGTCGAAGTGCTGCTCGACGGCCATCCCATCCCCGCTCGCTACGCCGGCGCCGACGTGCACGACGGGCGCGTCACCGTGCAGGGCGAACGCCTCTACACCCTCGTCTCCCTGCCCCGCGACGAACGCCGCCTGCTGACCCTGCGCTTCTCCCCCGGCGTGGTCGGCTACGCCTTCACGTTCGGGTAGTCGAGCCCGCGTCCGCGCCCGTCCGGCTCCCGCCGGTGGACCCCAGGCTCGGGTGGCGCCCTCACGGCATACAATGATCTCCATGGAGGGCCCGATGTCGGAGACCAGCGCACGCAGCTGGCTGCGCTGCTACCGCTGCTGGTCCCAGGATCTCGAGGTCCAGGTCCACTACGAGGGCATCCACAAGATCGACCCCGACACCGGCGAGCGCTCGGAGGTCGTGGACGAGCTCCAGGAGGCGGTGGTGCAATGCCTGGACTGCATGCACGACCAGCCCCACCTCGGCTTCAACAACGGCCGCGTGGAGCCGATCGAGGACCGCTGGGAGCGCATGATCGCCGGCACCCCCTGGGTGGCCTCCTGCACCGTCACCGTCGACGCCGACGACGTCGAGAGCTGCTCGGGCCCCGACGCCGGCGACGCGCTCTCCTTCGCCGCCTTCGGCGATCACGGCGTGCGCGAGTTCTTCACCCACGTGCGCTTTCACAAGCACGAAGACGACGCCCGCATCGTCGTCCACCTGCTCGTCGAGCTCTACGCCCGCTCCCACGAGGAGGCCACCGAGGTGCTCGAGTCAGCCGCCCGCGGCGCCCTCGCCATCACCTCCCTGGCCGAGGAGTCACGCCCGCCGGCGGCGACAGCCGGCGGGGGCGAAGCCCACGAACACGACTAGGCCGCCGGTCGGCGGCCCGTGGCCGTGTCCTCAGTCGGCGAGACGACCCTCGAGGGCCCGCAGCTGCTCGTGCAGCTGGGCGGGCAGGCGATCGAAGCGGTCGAGGTGCTCGCGGAACTGGGGCAGCTGCTCCCGCCACTCCTCCACGTCCACGCGCAGCAGCTCTGACATGTCGGCCTCGGAGACCTCCAGCCCGCTCGTGTCGATGCCCTCGCCGCCCACGGGCGGCATCAGGCCGATCGGCGTCTCCTGGGCGGCGCCATGGCCGGCGCAGCGGGCGAACACCCACGCGAGCACCCGCGAGTTCTCGCCGTACCCCGGCCACAGAAAGCGACCGTCCGCGTCCTTGCGAAACCAGTTGACGTAGTAGATCCGTGGCAGCTTCGCTCCCTGTCGCGCGCCCATCGCCAGCCAGTGGGCGAAGTAGTCGGCCATGTTGTAGCCGCAGAAGGGCAGCATCGCGAACGGGTCGAAGCGCAGCTCGCCCACCTTGCCGGCCGCCGCCGCCGTCTTCTCCGAGCTCATCGTCGCGCCCAGGAACACCCCGTGCTCCCAGTCGAAGGATTCCGTCACCAGCGGCACCACGCCCGAACGCCGGCCGCCGAAGAGGATCGCGTCGATCGGCACCCCCGCCGGGTCCTCCCACTCGGGCGCGATCGCCGGGTCCTGAGCGGCGGGCGTCGTGAAGCGTGCGTTCGGATGGGCCGACGGCGTGTCGCTGTCTGGCGTCCAGTCCTGGCCGTGCCAGTCGATCAGGTGCGCGGGCGGCTGGGCCGTGAAGCCCTCCCACCACACGTCCCCGTCGTCGGTGAGCGCGCAGTTGGTGAAGATCGTGTTGCGCTCGATCGTCCGCACCGCGTTGGGATTGGTCTCCTCGCCGGTCCCCGGCGCCACGCCGAAGAAGCCCGCCTCGGGGTTGATCGCGTACAGGCGACCGTCCTCCCCAAAGCGCATCCAGGCGATGTCGTCGCCGATCGTCTCCACCGTCCAGCCCGCCAGGGTGGGGATCAGCATCGCCAGGTTGGTCTTGCCGCAGGCGCTCGGGAAGGCCGCCGCGATGTACTTCACCTCGCCCTCCGGTGAGGTCAGCTTGAGGATCAGCATGTGCTCCGCCATCCAGCCTTCCTCGCGCGCCATCACCGAGGCGATCCGCAGCGCGAAGCACTTCTTGCCCAGCAGCGCGTTGCCGCCGTAGCCGGAGCCGTAGGAGACGATCTCACGCGTCTCCGGGAAGTGCACGATGTACTTGTTCTCCGCGTTGCACGGCCACGGCACGTCCTCGACGTCGTCGTCGAGCGGCATGCCCACGGAGTGCAGGCAGGGCACGAACTCCCCTTCCGTGCCCAGCGCCCGCAGCGCCTCCGAGCCCATGCGGGTCATGATCCGCATGCTCGCCGCCACGTAGGCGGAGTCCGTCAGCTGCACCCCCACGTGGCTCTGCTCGGAGCCGATCGGACCCATCGAGAAGGGCACCACGTACATCGTGCGGCCCCGCATGGAGCCGTCGAACAGCTCACCGAGCTCCTCGCGCATCTCCTGGGGGTCGCGCCAGTTGTTCGTCGGCCCCGCGTCCTCCTCGGCGGCCGAGCAGATGAAGGTCCGGTCCTCCACCCGCGCCACGTCCCCGGGGTCCGACAGCGCCAGGTAGGAGCCCGGCCGCTTGTCCTCGGAGAGGCGCCGGAAGGTGCCCGCCTCGATCAGCCGCTCGCACAGGCGATCGTACTCCTCCGCGGAGCCGTCGCACCAGTGGACGTCATCCGGTTCGGTCTGGGCCGCCACCTCCTCGACCCAGGCGAGCAGGCGTTTGTGCGTGGTTGGTGCGGGGGCTGTGGTCTCCATGGCGATTCAGGCGGCTCCTTGCATTCGACAACCCTGGGAGCCTATCGGACGCCTCATGCCCCGGGGTTCCTGCGCGGCACCAGCACCAGCCGCTTGAACTCCGCCACCAGCACTCCGTCCTGGTTTAGCACCCGCGTGTGCACCTTCACCGTGCCCCGGTCTGGCTTGGACTGGGACTCCCGCTTCTCCAGCACCTCGGACTCGCAGAACAGGGTGTCGCCGTGGAACACCGGCGCCGGGTGCTTGAGCTCTTCGGTGGCGAGGTTCGCGATCGCCTTGCCGCTCACGTCGCTGACCGACATGCCCAGCGCCAGCGAGTACACGAGCGGGCCCACCACCACGTTGCGGCCCTGCTGGGAGCTCGCCGCGTAGACGTCGTTGATGTGCAGCGGGTGGTGGTTCATGGTGAGCAGGCAGAAGAGGTGGTCGTCTCCCTCGGTCACCGTCTTGGCGGGCCAGTGCTTGTAGACGTCGCCCACCTCGAACTCCTCCAGGTAGCGGCCGTAGGGGTGCGCGCCGCTCGCCTCGCGGGCGGCCTGGTCGGTGGCGAACTTCTCCTCGGTGACGGTCTCGGTCATGGGTCTGTGGCTCTCTCCTGATCGCTTGGGCTGGTGCCTACGTGCCCGGCAAACTCTAGTGCCAAGCGTCCAGACGCTACGGTTCAGGGGCCGAAAGACGACCCACAGGAGACGATTTCCACTTGCGCAACCCCCGCGACTTCTTCAAGCCACTAGCCATCGACGCGCCCGAGCCGGCGCCCGAGATCCCCTTCAAGCCCTCCCGGATGATCCACTTCCTGGACTTCTCCAACGAGAAGATGGTGGCCAAGGTCCCCGACATCGCCCCCACCGTCGACATCCTGCTGGGCAACCTCGAGGACGCCGTCCCGCTGGACAAGAAGGAGGCCGCCCGCGCCGGCCTGATCCGGGTGGGCAAGGACATGGAGCTCGGCGACACCGCCCTCTGGACCCGCGTCAACGAGCTCGCCTCCCCCTACTTCCTCGACGACATCACCCAGCTCGTGAGCGAGATCGGCCACAAGCTCGAGGTGGTGATGATCCCCAAGGTGGAGGGCCCGTGGGACATCCACTACGCCGACCGCCTGCTCGCCCAGCTGGAGGCCAAAGCCGGGTTGGACCGGCCGCTGCTGATCCACTGCGTGCTCGAGACCCACCTCGGGGTGGCCAACCTCGAGCAGATCGCCGCCGCCAGCCCCCGCATCCAGGGCATGAGCTTCGGCCCCGCCGACCTCGCCGCCTCCCGCCGCATGAAGACCACCCGCGTGGGCGGCGGCCACCCCGGCTATCGCACCATCGCCGACCCCGACCCGGAGCACCCCGACGCCCCCCGTCCCTCCTACCAGCAGGACCCCTGGCACTACTCCATCGCCCGCATGGTCGACGCCTGCACGGCGGTGGGCGCCCTGCCCTTCTACGGCCCCTACGGGGACATCCGCGACGAGGAGGGCTGCGAAACCCAGTTCCGCGCCGCCTTCCTGCTCGGCTGCGTGGGCGCCTGGTCGCTGCACCCCGCCCAGATCGCGATCGCCAAGCGCGTCTTCTCCCCCGACCCCGAGGAGGTGGCGTTCGCCAAAAAGGTCATCGAGGCCATCCCCGACGGCCGCGGCGTGCACATGATCGACGGCAAGATGCAGGACGACGCCACCTGGAAGCAGTGCAAGGTGATGGTCAACCTCGCCGAGATGCTCGCCCGCAAGGACCCCGAGCTCGCCGAGGCCTACGGGCTCGTGCCGGCCGGCGCCGTGTAGGCTTCC
>DATJMB010000118.1:0-8975 GCA_035508995.1 Solirubrobacteraceae bacterium
CACCGATGGCCTTCTACTTCTCGGCGGTGTACTCCGAGTCCCTGTACCTGGCGCTGTCGGTGGGCGTGTTCCTGTTCGCCCGGCGGGGACGGTGGATGTGGGTGGGGGTGCTGGGAGCGCTCGCGGCGGCCACCCGCAGCACCGGCGTGCTGCTGCTGGCGCCGGCGGCGATGCTCTACCTGTACGGCCCCCGCGAGGATCGCTCGCCGGACTTCCCGCGTTTGCGGGTGGGCGGCGGGAGCGCCGCCGGGGTGGCCACCACCGGCTCGGCGGGCGGATGGACGGTGGGGGCGCGGGCACGGGATCTCGGGCTGGCGCTGCGGCGGCGCTACCGGCTGCGGCGGGACGCGCTGTGGCTGGGGCTGATGCCGGTGGGGCTGCTCGCGTACATGGCCTATCTGGGGCTCGCGGGTGGCAGCGCGCTGGCGCCGTTTCACTCCCAGCAGACCTGGGGGCGACACTTCGCGGGGCCCTACGGCGGGATCTGGGACGGGATGAAGGCGGCCTTCGCGGGCGCCCGGCAGCTGCTCTCGGGGCAGCGCACGCACGTGTACTACCCGCTGGCGGGCGGCAGCCCGTTCATCACGGCGGGCCACAACCTGATGTTGCTGGCGTTCCTGATCGTGGCGGTGCCGCTGCTGGTGGCGGTGGTGCGGATGCTGCCGCTGGCCTACGCGGCGTACGCGATCGCGGCGCTGGCGCTGCCGCTCTCCTATCCGGTGGCGCCCCAGCCGCTGATGAGCCTGGCGCGGTTCCTGGTGGTGCTGTTCCCGCTGAGCATGGTGGTGGCGGCGTGGTTGGCGGCGCGGCCGCGGGCACGGGCGCCCGCGCTGTGCTGCTCGGCGGTGGCGTTGATGTTCTTCGCCGCCGAGTTCGCCACCTGGCACTGGGTCGCCTAGCTCGTGAGCGCCGCCGCGATGGACGAGCCGGCGCGGGAGCCGGGCCCCGACGGCAGGGTTGCGGCGCCGGACGGCGGCGACCCGCGACGCTCCCCGGACACCGACTGGCCGGCCTGGACGGCGGCGGCGGCGCTGGTGGGGGGACTGGTGCTGGCGGCGGTGGCGGGCTTCGTGGTGGACCTGCCGGCGCTGGCGCTGGGGGCGAAGATCACGAGCTCCCACACGCCGGCGGGGCTCGAGATCCTCGACACGCTGGTGCAGGACGTGGCGTTCGTGGTGGCGGCCGTGTTCTGCGCGCACCTCGGCGGCCGGGTGGTGCGCTCGTGGCAGTTCGGGCTGCGGCGGCCGGGCGTGGGCTGGCTCTCGGCGGGGGGCCTGCTGGTGGCGCTGCTGCTGGCGTTCGTGGTGGTGAGCGCGATCTGGGCGGCGGCGGTGAACCCGGAAAAGGAGAAGCTGCTCGAACAGCTCGGCTCCAACGAAGGCGCCGGCCTGCTGCTGGCGAGCGCGGCGCTCACGTGCGTGGTGGCGCCGATCTGCGAGGAGCTGCTGTTCCGGGGCTATGTGTTCACGGCGCTGCGCAACTGGCACGGCACCTGGCCGGCGGCGATCGTCACGGCGCTGGTGTTCGGGGGCGTGCACGCGGGCTCGGCGCCGGCCCTCGACCTCGTGCCGCTGGCGGGACTCGGCTTCGGCCTGTGCCTGCTCTACCGCTACACGGGCTCTCTCTATCCGTGCATGGCGGCCCATTCGCTGAACAACTCGATCGCCTTCGCGAGCCTCGAGGGCTGGAGCTGGCAAGCGCCGCTGCTGATGGTGGGGGCGCTGGCGGCGATCGCGGGGGTGGCGATGGTGGCGCGGAGGATCGGCCTGATCGAAGCTGGCGGGACCACCGTCGTGCCCACGGCCTAGGATTCCGCTCGTGCTCGCTCCGCCGCCCCAGCCGGCTCCGCCGCCCCAGCTGCCCCAGCCGGCTCACGTCGCGACGGCGCCTGTCGCCACGGTGCCCGGCCACATGCCGGCTGCGTCGCCCGCACCAACGCCGACCGCTCCCACGCCCACGGCCACGCCCACGCCGGCGGCGCCGGCCCCCGGCGGCGGGGTGCCGAGCGGCAAGCTCGAGCTCACGCTCCAGCATGTCGGCGGCAAGCCGCTGTTCGCGCTCCTGGGCCAGCGGATCGTGGTGCGAGGGGTGGTGAGCCCATACGTGGCCGGCCAGCAGGTGCAGGTGAGCTTCTACCGGGACGGGCGCAGGGTGCTCGTCAAGGGCGCCTCGATCACGGCGGTGGGCAACGGCGCGGGGCAGTTCCACGTGAGCTTCGCGAGCGCCGACGGCGGGCTCGTGGAAGCGCGGGCGGCGCACCCCGCGACGGCGGCCCAGGGGTCGTTCAGCGGCGTCTCGGCCAAGGTGCGCTACGTCTCGGACGCGATCGGGCCGGGCGCGGCGGGCCAGTCGGTGCGGCTGCTGCAGTCGGAGCTCGCGGGGCTGCACTACGCGGTGCCGCTGAGCGGGGTCTTCGAAGAAGGCACCGGCCGGGCGCTGATCGCCTATCGCAAGATGACGAATCTCGCGCGAGTGGGGCTCGCGGGCAGGCAGGTGTTCGCCAAGCTCGCCCTGGGGGAGGGCGACTTTCGCGTGCGCTACCGGTCCGACGGCAGGCACGTGGAGGCGGATCTCGACAAACAGGTGCTGGCGGAGATCGAACCGGGCGGGCGGGTGCACGCGATCTACACGATCAGCTCCGGCAAGCCCTCCACGCCGACGGTGCTGGGACGCTTTCGGGTGTATCTGAAGACGCCGGGGACGAACTCGGAGGGGATGGTGGACGCCAACTACTTCATCCGCGGCTACGCCATCCACGGCTACGCGGAAGTGCCCACCTACGCCGCCAGCCACGGCTGCCTGCGGGTGCCGATCCCGGATGCGCCGGCGATCTACGGCTGGGTGCGGACGGGCACGCCGGTGGATGTCTACAACTAGCGTCGGCGGCGGCGCGCTCGAGCGCGCGCGGGAGCGGCTGGTGGAGCTGCTGCGGGAGCACGCGCTGGTGATCGGCGAGGTGACCCTCACGAGCGGACGCACGGCCTCCTACTACGTGGACGCCAAGCGGGTGATCCTGCTGCCGGAGGCCTTCGGGCTGCTGGGCGAGCTGATAGCAGAGCGGGCGAAGGCCTGCGGTGCGAGCGCGGTGGGCGGGGTGCCGGTGAGCGCCATCCCCCTGGCCTGTGCGGCGCTCGCCGCGGGGGAGCCGCCAGAGCGGGCCTTCATCGTGCGCAAGGAGCGCAAGCAGCACGGCCTGCAGCGGTGGATCGAGGGACCGGAGCTTCAGGCCGGCGAGCGGTGCGTGATCGTGGAGGACGTGGTCACCACGGGGGGCTCCACGATCGAGGCGATCGAGCGGGTGCGCGGCGAGGGGCTAATGGTGGCGGGAGTGGTGTGCGTGCTCGACCGGCTGGCGGGGGGCGGAGAGGCGATCCAGGCGGCGATCGGCGAGCGGGCCTCCTATACGGCGCTCGCCACCATCGACGAGGTCTACCCCGACCGCCCCGACCGTGGCTGAGACGGGCGAGCCGCCGCTGATCCGCCCGGCCAGGCGGGAGGACGTGGGGGCGCTGCTCGAACTGTTCGCTGAGCTCGCCGAGTACGAGCACCTCACCCACGAGCTCAAGGCCACCGAGGAGGGGTTGGCGGAGGCGCTGTTCGGGGCCGAGCCGGTGGCGTACGCGCTGATCGCCGAGCGGGAGGGCCGGGCGCTGGGGTACGCGCTCTACTTCAAGACCTTCTCGAGCTTCCTCACCAGCACCGGCATCTGGCTGGAGGACCTGTTCGTGCGTCCTTCCGTCCGCGGAGAAGGCGTGGGGCGGGCGCTGCTGGCGGCGGTGGCGCGGGAGGTGGTGCGGGCCGAGGGCGGCCGCCTGGAGTGGGCGGCGCTGGACTGGAACGAGCTCGCCCTGGGCTTCTACCGCAACATCGGGGCGAGCACGATGAGCGAATGGATCAGCCATCGCCTCGACGGTTCGGCCCTGCGCGAGCTGGCCGCCTCCGCGTAGGAAGGTCAGCGAAGCCCGCGAACCGGTGATGCCTCCGTGCCCGAGTAGCCTCTACTACCAGACCCTGCCGCCACCTCGGCCGCGCAGAACACGAGCCCTCGTAGTCCAATGGATAAGACGACCGCCTCCTAAGCGGTAGATCCAGGTTCGACTCCTGGCGGGGGCATCGCCGCGCGCTACGACACCGGGCCTTCGGGCCCGGCCCAGCGCTCGCCCTGCCGCCTGACGCGAGCGCCCGCCAGTGGGAGACCTTCGCTACGGTGTGATGGTGGTCCTTCACACCTGCACCGTGGGCACCTCCTTCGGCGGCGTTCCCGGACCGTTCGGCCATCCGTGTGGCAAGGCGGCGAAGGCGCTCGACGACGCGGGCCACTCCTATGAGGTCAAGCGGGCTCGGGGTGGCAGCCTGATGCCGTGGACGTGGCCCAGCCGGGCGCGAGATCGCGCGGAGATCGAGCGGCTGAGCGGCCAGCGAGGGGCGCCCATCCTCGTGCTCGACGACGGCGAGGCGATCGTGGGCTCCGGCGAGATCGTGCGCTGGGCGCGAGAGCACGAGCCGGCCTCGGCGCCCGCCGGCGGCGCCTAGCGCGCCGGGTGGTGGACAGGCGGGTGCTGCGGCGCGAGCTGGGCCGGCTGATCGGCCCCGAGCACGTGCTGGAGGCGGCCGCCGACTCCCCCTACAACCACGATTCCTCCGGTCGCCCCGAGCTGGTGGGACGGGCCGACGCGGTGGCGCTGCCGGGAAGCGGCGAGGAGGTGGCGGCGGTGCTGGGCTGGTGCTACGAGCGGGGGGTGCCGATCGTGGCCCGCGGCGGTGGCACGGGCCTCACCGGCGGGGCGGTGCCCAGCGAGGGCGGCGTGGTGTGCTCCCTGGAGCGGCTGCGCTCGATCGGGGAGCTCTCGCCGGAGCTGTGGCGGATGGAGGTGGGGGCGGGGATGCGCACCGCGGAGGTCAAACGGCTGGCGCGCGAGAACGGCCTCATGTTCGCCCCCGACCCGGGCGCCGCCGAGCAGTCCCAGATCGGCGGCAACGTGGCCACCAACGCCGGCGGGCCTCACGGCCTGAAGTACGGCGTTACCGGCGCGTGGGTGGCTGGCCTGGAGGTGGCGCTGGCACCCGGGGAACTGGCACGGATCGGCGGCTGGACGCCCAAGGACGTGGCCGGCTACGACCTGCGCAGCCTGCTGGTGGGCTCGGAGGGCACTCTCGGCGTGATCACCGCCGTGAAGCTCCGGCTGCTGCCGGCGCCGGAGTGCGCGCTGGCCCTGGTGGCCTTCCTGCCGTCGCAAGCCGATGGGTGTGCGGCGATGCTCGAGATCCTCGCTGCCGGCATTCAGCCCTCGGCGCTCGAGTTTCTCGACGGTTCCACCGTCGAGATCGTGGCGGGCGGCTATCCAGGGGAGGTGCCTCGGGGAGCGGGCTTTGCGCTGATCGTCGAGGTGGATGGCTCCCGCGAACAGGCCCTCGCCCAGATCGCCGCCGTGCGCGAGGTGCTCGTCGATCGCGTCATCTCGATCCAGGAGCCTCCAGACGCGCCCGCCCTGTGGCGCTGGCGGGACGGCTTCAACGGCGTCGTCACCGCCGCCCGCGGCGCCAAGGTCTCCGAGGACGTGGCCTTCCCCGTAGAGCGCCTGGGGGAGGGCCTGCGGCACTTCGCGGACATCGCCGCCGCCCACCGCCTGCCCGCGTGCGCGTGGGGTCACGGCGGGGAGGGCAACGTGCACGCCACCGTGCTCGTGGACTCCGCCAGCCCCATCGAGCTGGAGGCCGCGCGGCAGGTCGGCGAGGAGCTGTTCGACGCGGTGGCTGCCATGGGCGGCACGATCGCCGCCGAGCACGGCGTTGGGACGCTCAAGAGCGGCCGCCTGGCGGCCCGCTGGGATGAGCGGCCGGTGGAGCTCCACGAGCAGGTCAAGCGCGCCTTTGACCCCAGGAACCTGTTGAACCCCGCCACGAAGGTCGCCCGCGCGCAAGCGCCGTCCAGCGCCACCAATGATCCTGGTAGCGTAGGAATCAGGTGATCTAGGTGGGAGCTCGAAGTAGTCCAGGGGCGGTCCTCGCCTGCGTCATCGCGCTCGCCGCACTGCCCACTTTGGCCGGTTGTGCCGGTGGCTCCACGCGAAGCGGTGGCTCCGGATCAAGCGGTCAGGAAAGGCACGAAAAAGCCAGCGAACAGAGCGAAAGCAACGAAGAAGCGGCCGCCGAAAAGCGCGAAGAAAACGCCGAAGCGACCAAAAACAGCGAACTGCTGTCGGAGATAGAAGCCCGCAAGCGCGAAGAAGCCGCCGAAGCGGCCGCCAAGCAGACCGAAGAAGCGGCGCTTGCAAAGGCCAAGAAGCGCGAACATACGGCCGACAGAGAAGCCAAGAAGAAGGAAAAGCAAGCCGCCGAAAGGGTCAAGAAGGCCGAAGAAGCGGCACGCGCACAGGCCGTGACGAGACAGCGGGAAGCGGCCCGACGCAAACGTGAACAGGCTGCACGAGAGACCGAAGCGAGCGAAGGCGTGAGCAAGACCACCACCCAACCGGAAGCCAAGACCCAGACCACCTCGGCGGGCCAGCAATGAGACGAGAGATCCTGCGCGTCCTGCTGCTGGCGCTGGCGGCCGTCGCCTGCGCGGGTCTCGTGGCCGGCTGTGGCAGCTCGGGCGGGGGAGGCGAAAAGGGCTCCGAAGTAGCGGAAGGCTCGAAGCCCGAAGAATCCGTTGAAGCCGAAGCACGGCGGGCGGCGGCGGCGGCGAAAGCTCGGGAGAAGCACAGCGAAGAAGTGGAAGCGGCCGAATTGAAAGCCAAGGAGGAAGCTGCCCGCAAAGCCGCAGCGGCGGCCGCCGCCACGGGAGCCGCCACGAAGAGCGCCGCCAAGAAGCACACCGCCGCCAAGGGCCATTCCGGTGACAGCACCAAGAAGGGCTCCACCAAGAAGCCCAAGAGCTCCAAGAAGACCTCCGCGAGCGAAACGCCTGAAGAAAAGGCCGCCCGCGAACAGTTCGCCAAGGAAGAAGCCAAGGAAGCGGCGGACTACAAGAAGCAGGAACACCGCGAAGCGGCCTCCGGGGAAGGCTGACGAAGGAACCCCTGAGGAGGGCTGACGGAGAGAAAAAAGCGGGTGCCCGCGCGTGCGCGCGCGCGCACGCGCGGGGCGGCGGTTTTGAAAGGCCCTACCCGGCCATCCCCTCGAAGACCGCCGCCATCCCCTGGCCGCCGCCGATGCACATCGTCTCCAGGCCATAGCGTGCCTCCCGCCGGCGCAGCTCCCGCAGGAGGGTGGTGAGGACGCGGCCTCCGGTGGCGCCGATGGGATGGCCCAGGGAGATGCCCGAGCCGTGCACGTTCACCCGCTCCAGGCCGTCGGGCAGATCCCACTGGCGCAGCACCGCCAGCACCTGGGCGGCGAAGGCCTCGTTGAGCTCGATCAGGTCCATGTCCGCGAGCGTCAGCCCGGCCCGCTCGAGCGCTCGCTGAGTGGCGGGCACGGGGCCGATGCCCATCGTCTCCGGCGCCACCCCCGCCACCGCCCAGGAGACCAGGCGGGCGTAGGGGTCGAGGCCCAGTTCGGCGGCGCGGTCGGGGTGGGTGACGATGCACACCGCCGCCCCGTCGTTCTGGCCGCTGGCGTTACCCGCGGTGACCGTCGCCTGGGGGTCGCTCGCCGCCATGATGGCCCGCAGGCCGGAGAGCTTCTCCAGCGTGGTGTCCGCTCGGGGGTGCTCGTCGCGGTCCACCACCGTTGCGCCCTTGCGGTGGGGCACGGTCACCGGAACGATCTCCTGGGCGAAGGTGCCGTCCTCCTGAGCCGTCACCGCCAGGCGGTGGGAGCGCAGGGCGAGCTCGTCCTGGTCGGCGCGCGGGATGGAATACTCGCGGCGGAGGTTCTCGGCCGTTTCGATCATGCCCCCCGGCAGCTCGTGGTCGCGGCCGCCCGCCGTCACCCGGCCGCGGGCGAGGCGGTCGGCGAGGCTCACGGAGCCGCCCTTCACTCCCCAGCGGATGCCGGTGGCGTAGAACTCCGCCTGGCTCATGCTCTCGGCGCCCCCCGCGAGCACCAGATCGGCGGCGCCCGTCTGCACCTCCATGCAGGCCAGGGCGATCGCCTGCAGGCCGGCGCCGCAGCGGCGGTCCACCTGCTGGCCTGGCACCTCCACCGGCAGGCCGGCGTCGAGGGCCGCCACGCGGCCGAGCGCGGGAGCCTCGCCGTTGGGGTAGCCCTGGCCGAGGACCACGTCATCCACGGTCTGTGGGGGCAGGCCGGTGCGGGCGATGAGCTCCCGGATCACGGTGGCGGCGAGCTCCTGTACGGGTACCTCCCTGAGCACTCCCCCGAAGGCCCCCACCGGCGTGCGCAGGGGCTCGCAGATGACGGCCTCCCGCACCGGCTCAGGCCTCCTCGCCGGCATACAGGGACTCGCTGGCGAGCTCCTTGGCGCCGGCGCCGAACAGCCTCACCTCGAGCAGGTCCCCGCGATAGTCGTCGGGGGCCATCAGCGTGAAGCGCTCCTCGATCAGCTCACACTGGTCCACCGTCACCCCGCCGAGCTCCGCCGTCGCCACCCGGCCGCCGGCCAGCAGGGGGCGGCCCCATACGAGCGTCATCGCCGCCACCTGCCCGGACTCCCCCCGCCAGGAGCCGACGGTCTCCTCGCACAGGTCGAGCTTCCAGTCGGGGTTGCGCTCGGCGGTCTCCTCCGTGTAGTCCACCTGGGCGTGGAAGTCGCTCGGCTCTCCCCCCTCGGGCGCCGGCACGAAGCGCACATACCCGTAGAGCTCATACCCCGTGGATGTCATGGCGCTCCCCGGCACGTAGGTCCGGCCGTGCCAGCTGCGGTCCGGATACCAGGCGATCTCCCCCGGCTCCCCCAGGTCCACCTCATCCGCCTCGAGCGCCAGGCACGCCGCGAGGAGCTCGCTGCCCAGGCGCTCCGCCCAACGACCGTAGGGCAGCACCTCCTGGGGGGGCTCCGCGGCGAAGCGGGGTACGAATCGTTCCTCCGGTCCCATCTTGCGAGGAGGGTATCCGGGCGGCGCATGCGC
>DATJMB010000119.1:0-2130 GCA_035508995.1 Solirubrobacteraceae bacterium
CCGTCGGCGGGCCAGTAGCGGGAGGAATCGGGGGTGAGGACCTCGTCGCCGAGGACGAGCGGGCGTTCGGGATGGTGCTCGTCGATGCCGAGCTCGAACTTGGTGTCGGCGAGGATCACGCCGCGGTCGCGGGCGTGGGCGGCGGCGAAGGAGTAGAGGGCGATGGAGACCTCGCGAACGCGGTCCATCAGGGCGCGGTCGCCCACGAGCTCGGCGGCGGCGTCGAAGTCGATGGCCTCGTCGTGGCCCACGTCGGCCTTGGTGGAGGGGGTGAAGATGGGCTCGGGGAGCTGCTGTGACTCGAGCAGGCCGTCGGGGAGGGGGATGCCGGAGACGGAGCCGGTGGCCTGGTAGTCCTTCCAGCCGGAGCCGGTGATGTAGCCGCGGACGACGCACTCGACTGGGAGCATGGCGAGCTTGCGGACCACGAGGGCGCGGCCGAGAGCCTCCTCGGGCACGCCGTGGGTGGCGGAGATGAGGTGGTTCTCGACGATGTGAGCGGTCTTCTCGAACCAGAAGACGGAGAGGCCGGTGAGGACCTTGCCCTTGTCGGGGATGGGGGTGGGGTGGACGGCGTCGTAGGTGGAGATGCGGTCGCTGGCGACCATCAGCAGGCGGTCGCCGGCGGCGTCGTCCAGGTCGTAGATCTCGCGGACCTTGCCGCTGGCGATGAGGGACAGGTCGGCGAGGGGGGTCACGGGGCGGACGATAGCCCCTCCACCCGCCGGACGTCCGGATGTCCCGGCGGGGTCGTGTCAGGCGATGTCGTCGAGGCGGGCGAGGACGTCGGGGACGTAGCGCAGGTAGTGGCGGTAGTCGAAGATGTCCTCGAGATCGAGACCTTCCGCGCGGGGGTCGGCGGCGAGGAGCTCACGCAGGGGGATGGCATCGTCCCAGGCGCGCTGGGCAAGCTCCTGGACGAGGCGGTAGGCGTCGTCACGGGTCATGCCGCGGGCGACGAGGGCGAGGAGAACGCGTTGGGAGAAGAGGGCGCCGTGGGTGAGCTCGAGGTTGGCGAGCATGCGGTCGGTGTGGACGGTCATGTCGCGTACGAGGGCGATGGCGCGGTGTTGGATGTAGTCGATCAGGATGGTGGAGTCGGGCAGGAGGATGCGCTCGACGGAGGAGTGGGAGATGTCGCGCTCGTGCCACAGGGCGACGTCCTCGAGGCCGGCCTGGGCGTTGGCGCGCAGGACGCGGGCGAGGCCGGAGAGCTGCTCGCTCTTGATCGGGTTGCGCTTGTGGGGCATGGCGCTCGAGCCCTTCTGGCCGGCGCGGAAGGGCTCCTGGAGCTCGCGAACCTCGGTGCGCTGCAGGTGGCGGACCTCGGTGGCGAGGCGCTCGATGCCGGCGCCGGCGAGAGCGATGGCCTGCAGGAGCTCGGCGTGGCGGTCGCGGGCGACGACCTGGGTGGAGACGTCCTCGCGGGGAAGGCCCAGGCGGGCAAGGACGCGGGACTCGAAGTGGGGGCTGGTGGCGGCGTAGGTGCCAACGGCGCCGGAGATGGCGCCAACGGCGGCCTGGTCGAAGGCGCGCTCCAGGCGCAGGGCGTTGCGGTGTGCCTCGAAGGCGAAGCCGGCGAGCTTCAGGCCGAAGGTGGTGGGCTCGGCGTGGACGCCGTGGGTGCGGCCCACGCAGAGGGTGGCGGCGTGCTCGCGGGCGCGTGCGGCGAGGACGGCGACGAGATCCCGGGCGCCCGCCACCACGAGCTCGCCGGCGGCCTTCAGCTGGAGGGCGAGGGCGGTGTCGAGGACGTCGGAGCTGGTGAGGCCGAAGTGGATCCAGCGACCGGCGGGGCCGGCGGAGGCGGCGAGGACGTCCACGAAGGCGGCCATGTCGTGGTCGGTGACGGCCTCCCGGTCGGCGACGGCCTGCACGGTGAAGGTGGCGGCGGCGATCTCGGCCAGCTCATCCTGCGTGGGGCCGTCCTGGGCCAGCAGCTCCGGCAGCTCCATGCAGGCGGCGACCTCCACCTCCCGCCAACTCTCCATGCGAGCTTCGTCCGTCCACAGGGCGCCGAGCTGGGGACGGGTGTAGCGGTCGATCACGTCTTCACATTATGGCCGAACGGCACATGTGCCGCGGTTGTGCGCACACGTGCTCTTGGAGCTTGCTGGTCGGCACATGTGC
>DATJMB010000120.1:0-7236 GCA_035508995.1 Solirubrobacteraceae bacterium
CACCCGCATGCGCTCGCGCACGCTGCCCACCGCGGGGCGCTCGGCCCGCAGGCGCGCGGAGGTGGACGGCGCCGCCGTGGCCGTCGTGGCGCCGTTGGGGTCGCCCGTGGGCGGGGTCGCCACGTGGGGCTCGCGATCGAGCGCGATGCGCCTGATGGGGGGAGGCTTGACGGGGCTCACGACGGCGCCGATCCTCCCATGAACAGGCTCCAGCTCCGCCACGGCCGGCGCGTGCCCGCCGGCCGGCCGCTGCCGCGGGCGATGCGCACCACGAGGAAGTTGAGCACGAGCACGAGGATCAGCAGCACGAAGGCGGCGGCGTAGGCCTTCTGGTGGGAGTTGCCATCGCTGGCGGGGGAGTTGTAGTAGACGTAGTTGGTGAGCGTCGAGCCGGTGCCCCGCAGCAGACCCACGACGGGGGTCGAGCTCTCCGGTTCGGTCGTCAGGGTGCCGCCCAGCAGGATGATCACGATCGCGGTGTCGCCGATGATGCGGCCCATGCCGAGCACGGCGCCTTCGGCGATGTTGGAGCGCACCGAGGGGATCAGCACGCGGCGGATGGTGGTGGCGCGGGTCTTGCCCAGGGCGAGGGAGGCCTCGCGCATGCGCTCGGGCACGAGCGCGAGCCCCTCGCGGGTGGCGCCCACCACCAGCGGCAGCGCCAGCAGCGACATGATCGCCCCCGCCGTCAGAAACGACTGTCCCGTGACCGCCCCGCCGGCGGTGTTCTGGGAGAGGAAGCCGAGCACGCTGGTGGAGAAGATCAGCAGGCCGAAGATCGCCAGCACCACGCTCGGCGCGCCCGCGATGATCTCGATCGCGGACTCCACCGCCCGCGCCAGGCGCGCCGGCCGGCGGTACTCGCTCAGCCACATCGCCAGCGCCACGCCCACCGGAGCAGCGATCGCGATGCCCACTCCCGTGAGCAGGAAGGTGCCCTCGATCGGGTCCAGGAAGCCGCCCGAGGAGCTCTGGTGGATTTCCGCCGCGGGGTGTTCGAAGAGCAGGTGCGGGCGCACGTAGGCGATGCCCTCGATCAGCATGTACAGCACGATCCCGATCGCGATCGCGCACAGCGCGAGCCCCGAGGCCCAGCACAGCCAGTAGCCGAGACGATCGACCAGCGGCCAGGCCGAGGTGCCCTGGCGGGGCGGGCGCACCACCTTCAGGCCGGGCGGGGGCCCCTGCGGCGCCTGCAGAGCCGGCGTGGCGAGTCCTTCGGCGGCCATCAGCGCATGCCCTCCATTACACGCGGATCCCGTAGCGCTTGAGCGGCTGCTTGGCGGCCCAGCCGGCGAACGAGAGCAGCGCCGCCGAGACGAGCAGAACGGCGCCCATCGCGTACAGCGTGTGGCTCATCGGCCCGATCGTCAGGCCCTCGGCTTCCTGGAAGATCGTGGCCGCCAGCGGCCGCACGGGCTCGAAGAAGAAGGTCAGCCCGTCGAGCGGGTTGGCGGCGAAGCCGCGGCTGCCGGCGACCATCGAGAGCATGATCGCCTCCCCCAGCGCGCGTGCGGTGGCGAGCACCGTGGCCGCGACGATCGCCGGGCGGGCCGTGCGCAGCGAGACACGCACGATCGTGCGCCAGCGGTTGACCCCCAGTGCCGCCGAGCCCTCCTTCCACGCGGGCGGCACGGCGGCCAGCGCGCCGGAGATCAAGGCCACCATGATCGGCGTGATCATCACCGCGAGCACGACGATCGCCAGCGTGAGGTTGGTGCCTGCGAGCTGCACCACGTAGATCACCGACTGCTTGCGACCGTCGCTGATCAGGTGCTGTTCCAGCCAGGGCGCGAGCGCGAGGATCGCCACCAGGCCATAGACCACCGAGGGCACCGCCGCGAGCAGGCGCACGATCGGCTCGAGCGTGCGCCGCACCCGCTCGCCGGCGAACTCGGTCAGGCAGATCGCCGCGAGCGTGGAGCCGACCAGGGCGATCAGGACCGCGGGCACGGTGGTGACGATCGTGCCCCAGATCAGCGGCCAGGCACGGAGGTAGAGGATTTCGTGGCCCGGCAGCGGCTGGCCGCTCTGCATCGCTTTGAGCTGCAGGTCCACGTCGCCGCCCGAGCCGAACCACGCCAGGCCGTTGGCCCGAAACGAGGGCCACGCCTTGACGAACACCGTCACCACCATCGCCGCGATCAGCACCAGCGTGGCGCCCGCCAGCGTCCGCAGCACGAGCTCCACGCGCCGGTCCGCGCCGGCGTCGCCGCCCATGCGGGCGCGGAGCCCACCGAGGCGTGCACCAAGCGAGCTATGTGCAGCCCCGGCGGGCACCGTCAAAGCGAATTCCAGCCGCTCAGTAGACCGCGATCCAGCTGGAGTTGATGATCGATTTGGTGGTCTTGTTGCCGCTGGTCACCCATTTGATGAACTTCGCCGCTTCCCCCTTGGGGGCGCCCTTGGTGACCATCCAGAAGTTACGCACGCCCTCGTACTGCCCCGAGCGAGCGTTGTTCAGGTTGCAGGCCACGCCCTGATAGGGCACGGGGTGCACGCCGGCGGTGTAGGCGAAGGACACAAAGCCGATCCCGGCCGGGTTTTTTTCCACGTGCAGCTGCATCAGGCCGTTGGAGGACTCCGGCACGGCGCTGGGGGAGATCTTCAGGTATTCGCCGAGAAAGATGTGCTGGAAGGCGTCCTCGGTACCCGATGCGCTGGTGCGCTGGAAGAGCGAGATCGGACCCGAGACCTTGGCTCCGGGGACTTCGCTCCAATCGTGGATTTTGCCGGTGAAGATGCCTTCCACCTGCTGCTGGGAGAGGTTGGAGATGGGGTTGGCTTCGTTGGTGATGATGCACACGCCGTCGCGGGCGAGCTTGGTGAACACGAGCCCTTTGGGGTCCACGCCCACGATCGGGTCGCGCGAGGAGTCGCCGATGTCGAGGCTGCCCGAGGCGGCGCCGCTGATGCCGATGTCCGACTGCCCGCCGCTGACCTTCGGCGCGGGGATCTTCGGGTAGGCCTTGTGGTAGGCGCTCGCCAGTTTCTGCATCAGGGGCAGCACCGAGGTGGAGCCGCCGATGATCAGCTGTTTGGCCGCGAGCGCGCCCGCGGGCACGACGAGGGCCAGGGCGAGGATCGCGGAGACGATGAGGGTACGGTGCGCGCGCACGTTGCGGTGCTCCTTTGCTCTTGGGTGTGACAGGGGCGCAAGCGTGTCGGCCCTCGGTTTGCATGATGTGTCGTTTTTGTGAACGCGCATTGCTTTTCACAGCGGCGCGTGTGAGGCTGGCGCCGTCCGAGCGAGGGCCGCCGTACGAGCGCGGCCTCGCTCGCGTCAACCCGCGATGACCGACGACAACAGCCCTCCAGACGCCGGCTCCCCCGAGCCGGCCGCCACGAACGGGATCAAACGCGGGGACCTGCCCGCGGTCCGCTCGGGGCTCGCCCAGCGACGCAATCCCGTGCTGGTGGCGCTCGGCGACTTCGGCCAGGGCGCCGCCAGGATGATCATGCGCGATCCCCTGGCGACCTTCCTCGTGATCGCCTCGCTGGGCCTGGCGATCGCCTTCGCGACGCTGCTGGGCGACATCAAGCCGAGCAGCGCCGGCATGCAGGTCCCGATCAGCACCGTGCAGCATCTCGCCAAGGAAAAGCGCATCACCACGGCGCTGCTGCTCGACCACGACAACCGCGTCGAGATCACGACCAAGCCGAACGCGCTCAGCGGCCTCGAACCGAGCGCGAAGACCGCGCCCGCCATCGGCGGCAGCGCCGGCACGCGCCTGCTGCTGTGGGCCTCCTACCCCGCCTCGGGCGCCCAGACCCAGCAGCTGCTGCGCGAACTCGACGCCAGCGGCGCGCCCGTGGCGGTCGACCAGCAGTCGGGCAAGGGCACGAAGACGATCATCGTCCAGTTCCTGATCCCGATCCTGCTGCTGGTGTGCCTGTTCTCGCTGTTCATGCGCGTGGGTGCCGAGGGCGCGGCGGGAGGGATCGCCTCCTTCTCGGAGTTCACCGGCAAAGGCCGCAAGAAGGGCAAGGGCACGACCGACAAAGTCACGTTCGCCGACGTCGCCGGCGCCGGCGAAGCGGTTGCCGAGCTGCGCGAGATCCGCGACTACCTCGCGGACCCCACCAAGTATTTGCGCGTGGGCGCCGCCGCCCCCAAGGGCGTGCTGCTGGTGGGCCCGCCTGGCACGGGCAAGACGCTGCTGGCCAAGGCCGTGGCGGGCGAGGCGGATGCGTCGTTCTTCTCGCTCTCGGGCTCTGACTTCGTCGAGTCGCTCGTGGGCGTCGGCGCGGCGCGCGTGCGCGACCTGTTCCGCAAGGCTCGCAAGGCGGCGCCGGCGATCATCTTCATCGACGAGTTCGACGCCGCCGGGCGCAAGCGCGGCGCGGGCATCGGCCAGGGCAACGACGAGCGCGAGCAGACGCTCAACCAGATCCTCGTGGAGATGGACGGCTTCTCCGGCGACGGCGGCCTCGTGGTGATGGGCGCCACCAACCGCCCCGACATCCTCGACCCGGCGCTGCTGCGCCCCGGTCGCTTCGATCGCCAGGTCGTGATCGACACTCCCGACGTGCACGGCCGCCTGGAGATCCTGCGCCTGCACGGCGGCAAGCGGCCGCTCGCCCCGGACGCCTCGCTGGAGGAGGTCGCCCGCCAGACGCCCGGCTTCAGCGGCGCCGAGCTCGCGAACGTGATCAACGAGGCGGCCCTGCTGAGCGTGCGCGACGAAAGCCCGGAGATCAGCCAGGCCACGCTCGAGGAGGCGATCGACCGCGTGGTGGCGGGCCCGGCCAAGCACCACATCCTCAGCGAGGAGGAGCGTTGGCGGATCGCCGTGCACGAGGCCTCGCACGCGGTGGTGACGGACGCCCTCGGCCAGGCGACCTCCACGCGCAAGCTCTCGATCGTGGCCCGCGGGCGCCAGCTCGGCACCGCCGCGCACATGCTCACCGACCGCGACCAGGTGATCATGGCCGAACCCGATCTCAAGCGCCAGCTGATCGCGATCGTGGGCGGGATGGCGGGTGAGCGTCAGGCCTTCGGCAACCTCTCCACGACCGTCAACGACGACCTGCACGCGGCGACCGCGCTGGCGCGCAGCATGGTCACCTCCTTCGGCATGTCCGAGGCGCTGGGGCTCGTGACGATCGGCGAGAAGAGCGGCGAGGTCTTCCTCGGCGCCTCGCTGCAGGATCTCGGCTCGGTGGGACCCGCGACCCTGAACCTGATCGACAACGAGATCGAGCGCCTCGTGGGCGACGCGGAGGCGCGCGCCTCGGTGATCCTCGACCGCAACTGGAACACGGTCGAGGAGACCGCCACGGCGCTGCTCGAGCAGGAGACCCTCTCGGGCGTGGCGCTCGACGCGATGCTCTCCACCGTGCAGGAGATAACGCTCGAGGAGCTCGAGGAGGTGCGCCGCACCCCGCCCGCGCGCGAGCAGGGGCCGGAGCGTTGAGGCGCCGGCTGCCCTCGCCGGCGATGGTGGTGGCGCTGATCGCGCTCGTGCTCTCGATGACGGGCGCCGGCGAGGCGGCGCGGCGCGCGGTGGTGAGCTCCTTCGGCGGCCATCCCGTGAGCGCCAAGCCCCATGCCGGCGGTGTGCTGCTGCTGGGCAAGAACAGGAAATTCCCCGCCTCGGCGATTCCCACGGTGCGCGACGCCAGCCGCGTGGGCGGCAAGACCGCGGCCCAGCTCGAAGGCACCTGCCCGCCGGACTCGATCAGCATCGGCAGCTGGTGCATGGAAACGACCGTCTACCCGCTCACCAACGCGGACATCGGCAAGAACGACTTCCAGTGGGCCAGCCAGACGTGCGAGGAAGCGGGCGGCTGGCTGCCCTCGGCCTCGGAACTGATCGGCGCGGCGGCGAAGATCAAGCTCGAGTCGGTGATCCACGACTCCCAGCTGACGGCCACCATCAACCTCGATCCCACCCGGGGCCTGAAAGACGAACGCGAGATGAGCTCCACGCTCGTCACCACCGAAGCGGGCTCAGCGGCGGCGGGCTTCGAGGGCGTCAGCGAAGGCGCCACCGGCGATCCCCGCCAGGGCCAGGCCAATCCGATCCCGCTGCCCGCCAACCCGTTCCCCGAATCGCTGCAGTACGTGACCGTGTACGACAACTTCAACAAGGGCGGCTTCGCCGGCTCCGAGCCGGTCACCGAACCGCAGAACTTCCGCTGCGCCTACAACAAGACCACGGGCGCCATCAACAAATCGGAATCGTGAGCAGATGCACCCTAGCTGGCGCATAGTGCGCCAGATTTGGCGCATCATGCACCCGATCTGGCGCATTGGTGGGCCGGCCGGCGGTTCCTGCCGCGATGTGAGTTCGCGCGTCTTGTAACCGACTCGTGACGATTTGGTGAAACCGGAGCCCGACCGCCACTCAGCGCTTCGTCCATCTCTTATCTTGGCCCTTCGATGAGCCTCGCGGCCGTGCAGACTCACCATGCGACGGCGCGCCGGCGGCGCTGGCCTGTGCTCGTGCTCGCCCTCGGGCTCGGCGCGATCGCCCTCGCCGTGTGCGCCCAGCAGGCGCACGCCGTGATCCTGCCGGCGCAGACGATCGACGGCCCGAGCGAGGAAATCGTGGGCTTCGGGGGCGTGGCGATGGCCCCCGACGGCACCGGCGGCGCGGTGTATCTGAAGCGGGTGGGCGGCGTGCCGCACGTGTTCGTGGCGCGCTTCGCGGACGGGCATTGGTCGGCGCCGATCCGGGTGGACACCGAAGAGCCCTTCGCCGCCAGCTGGCCGCGGATCGGCGCCGCCGAAGGGGGCGAGCTGATCGTCACCTGGGCCACGGAGTACGCCCTCACGCCGCCGCCGGAGGAAAAGCCCCGCTATGAGATGCTGGGCTCCGAGTTGAGCCCCGGCGGCGAACGCTTCGGACAGGCGATCCTGGTGGACCGCGACGTCGGCGAAGCCACCGGCATGAGCCCCGAACTCGCCGTCAGCTCCACCGGCCAGGCCGACCTCGTCTACCGGGTCGCCGAACCGGAACGGTCGAGCGCGGTCAAAATCCGTGCGGGGGACGTCATCCAGAGTGTCCGCGTCGCCCACTTCGACGGCCGGCGTTGGAGCAACCTGGGCGCCGTCAACCGCGACAGCGAGGTCGCCATGCGACCGCCGACCGAAGCCAACGCGCCGCGAATCGCGATCGGCCCGACCGGGAACGGCATCGTCGTGTGGCAGGAGCCCGAACTGAACGGCGTGGCCAGGCTGTGGGCGCGGCGGCTCTTCGGAAGCACGCTCGACTACGTGATGCCCGTGAG
>DATJMB010000121.1:0-3154 GCA_035508995.1 Solirubrobacteraceae bacterium
GGCAGGCGAAGAACGGAACCGAGAACGTCTACGAATGGCGACCAGACGGTCTCGAAAGCCCTGGCGCTGGACGCTGTGAAAGCGCGAACGGCTGCCTGGGGCTGCTCGACAGCGGCGTGGACTCACACGCCTCCTACCTCGCCGACGCGAGCGCGAGCGGCCAGGACGTCTACATCACCACCCAGCAGGCGCTCGTGGCCCAGGATCAGGACGGGCTGCGCGACCTCTACGACGTGCGCGCCGACGGCGGCGTGCCCGCTCCGGCGGCCAAGGCGCGCTGCGCCGAAGAAGCGTGCCAGGGTGAATTCCACCCGCCCCAGAGCCCCGCGGGCTACGGCAGCGAATCGCAGGCCGCCGGCAACCTCGCGGCCTCCACCGCCACGCCGGGCTCGGGCAGCAAGGGCGTCGCCGCCTTCACGGCCCACTCCCTGAGCGTCAAGCGCCGGGTCAAGGGCACGAAGGTCACGGTGGCGATCGCGGCGCCCACCGCGGGACGCATCGCAATCGCCGGCGCGGGCCTGCACGGGGTGGCGCGCACGGTGTCCAAGGCCGGCGTCTACCGACTGACGGTGACGCTCACGGCCAAGGAGAAGCGCATCCTCGCGCACAGGCGCCGCGTGCGCCTGCGGCTGCGGGTGCTCTTCACGCCCCACGGCAGCCACGCCACGGCGGTCGCGGCGTACGTGACGTTCCTGCGCTGACGCTAGGTCGGCTCGTTGCTCAGCGAGCGCCACAAATAGCGGCAGGCGAGCGTGCGATGGGGACGCCAGGGCGTGGCGATCTCCTCCATCTGGGGCGCGTCGGGGAGCCCGGGGAGCTCGTAGGCGCGCTCGATCGCCTTGCGGATGCCGAGGTCGCCCACGGGCAGCACGTCGGGGCGCTGGAGGTGGAACATCAAGAACATGTGGGCCGTCCACAGGCCGAGTCCCTTGACCGCCACGAGCTCGGCGATCACGGCCGCGTCGTCGAGGTCGTCCAGGCGCTCGAGCTCGAGCTCGCCCGAGAGGGTGTGCTCGGCCAGGGAGCGCAGGTAGCTCGCCTTCGCGCGCGATAGGCCGGCGGCGGCGCGGAGCTCTTCGGGCTCCTCTTCGAGGATCTCCCGCGGTGTGGGCGGCCGCCCGGCGAAGCGGTCGGTGAGGCGGTTGTAGATCGAGCGGGCGGCCTTCACGGAGAGCTGCTGGCCGACGATCGCGCGTACGAGGGCGCCGTAGTGGTCGTCGGGGTCCGGCCTGCCGTCGCGGGGGTCCGGCAGTTTGCCGACCTCCTCGATCACCTCGGCGAGGACCGGGTCGGCGCGGCGCAGGTGGGCGAGACCGCGGGGCACGCCGCTCAGAGCGAGCCCAGCGCCTCGGCGCCGACCGGCTCCCCGTCGAGCGCACCCAGGGCGCGCTCCAGGGACATGCGGATGCAGGTGAAGCTCGGCGTGTCGCGGATCGTGTAGCGGGAGGCCTCCGTCGTGCGCAGCCGCTGCACGAGGTCCAGGAACGTGCCCGGGTCGTCGGTGTCGAAGGCCACCACGAACTCCTGGTCGTCGAGGCCGAAGGAGTAGGCGGTGTGGTTGTCCACGCCGGGGTATTCGCGGCCCACCTCGATGTGGCCCTGCATGATCCGCCAGCGCTCCCGCGCCGGCAGCGCGTACCACTCGCGGGACTTCACGTACGGGTACACGAACACGTACTTGCCGCGAAAGCCCCGCGGCACGGTGCGCTCGTCCTGCGAGTACTCCGAGCTCTTGCGCATGCCCAGCAGCGAGTGGGGGATGTCGGCCCACTTCATCAGGCCGCTCTGGGCGAGCACCACGTGGAACTCGTGGATGCGCTCGAGGTTCTCGGCTTCGGCGAGCAGCATCAGCTCGGCGTCCCCGCGGGTGCCCACGAGCGAGAAGGCCTGCAGCAGGTGCCCGTCGGCGAAGTCCTCGCAGGCGGCCATCAGCTCGGCCTTGTCCCGCGCTCGGCGCTCGGGGTCCTGACGGCGCCACGCGGGGTCGAGCTTCAGGAAGGTGTACTTGACGAAGTGACGCGTGGCCACGGGGGGATTATCGCAGGGAGCGTGGCCCGCCCGGCGTGGCGGGTCCGCGGCGCGTCGGCGCCTGGGGATAGAATCGCTCGGGTGCGGATCGCACTGGTCTCGCCGTACTCCTGGACCTATCCGGGCGGGGTAACCCGGCACATCGAGGCGCTCTCGGCCGAGCTGCGGCGGCTGGGCCACGACGCGCGGGTGCTCGCCCCCTACGACCCCGACGACGCGCTGGCGCGGCGGCTGCACCGCGGCGCGCGCCCCCACGAGCGCCAGCCGCCGGAGGGCTTCGTCTCGCTCGGGCGCACCTTCGGTCTGCCGATGAACGGCGCCGTCTCGAACATCACCGGTCTGCCCACGGCGGTGCTCGCGCTGCGGCGAGAGCTCGCGCGGGGGGACTACGACGTGGTGCACCTGCACGAGCCGATCGTGCCGATGATCTGCTGGGACACGCTGATGAACGCCGGTCCCACGCCGCTGGTGGGCACCTTCCACACCTACTCCGAGAACCCGATCACCAACGGCATCGCGGCGGTGCCGCTGGGGGGGCGCCGGCGGATGAACCGGCTGAAGGTGCGGATCGCCGTCTCGGAGGCCGCCGCCTGGACGGCGCGGCGCTTCTATGGCGGGCGCTACCGGATCGTGCCCAACGGCGTGCACCTGGACGGCGATCCGCCCCCGGAGCTCGCCGCGAGCGCCAACTCTCAGGCTGAGGTCGAGGGACAGGGTCCGCTGCGGGTGCTGTTCATCGGCCAGGCGGTGGAGCGCAAGGGGCTGCCGGTGCTGCTGCGGGCCTTCGAGGCGCTGCGCGAGCAGGTTCCCGCGACGCTCACGCTCGTGGGAGCGAGCGCGCAGGAGGTGGCGCACATGGCGCTCGAGCACCGCGACGTGCGGGCGCTGGGCAAGGTCTCGGAGGCCGAGAAGCTGGCCGAGTTGCGCAGCGCGGACGTGCTCTGCGCGCCCTCCCTGCACGGCGAGAGCTTCGGCATGGTGCTCACCGAGGGGCTCGCGGCCGGCACCCCCGTGCTCGCCTCGGACATCCCCGGCTACCGCGACGTGCTGCGCGACGGCGTGGACGGGCAGCTCGTGCCGGCGGGCGACCCGCTGGCGCTGGCGCAGGAGCTGCGTGCGCTGGCGC
>DATJMB010000122.1:0-11171 GCA_035508995.1 Solirubrobacteraceae bacterium
GCAGTGCTCCCGGCCCTTCAGGCGCTCGAGCGTCCCCACCACGATCTCGCGGATCGCCTCCTCGTGGGCGGCGATGCGCTTGGGCGTGAAGCCCGCCTGGAAGAGAGCCTTGACGCGATCGTGCTTGGGGGGATCCATGCCGATGAACATCGCCCTCGCCAGCTCGAGCGGGAAGGCGATGTTCGCGGCCGTCACGCCTCCCACTTCGGAGGAGTAGGTCTTCCAGTCGCGACTCACCGCGTGCACGTCATCGGCTGTGGTGACCGACCACAGGCCGGCCTCCTCGGGGAATTCGGTGAGGGCGGCCGTCCAGTGCACCGGACACTCGCTGCGCATCTGGGCGAACAGCTCGTGCGGCACCCCCCGCTCCCACACCTCGCGCTCCAGCAGGAGCGTGTTCTGCAGATCGCTGCCCAGCGCCGCCATCGTGACCTCCAGGGTCGCCGTCGAATGGTCCTGGGCGATCTTACAGCCGTCCGGGGGCCGGCTGCGAGAGAGACAAAAAAGAGGGCCCCGCGCGCGAGCGCGCACGCGCGCGCGGGCGCGCGCGGGGCCTCCAAAAACGAAACCTCCCCGCGACGGCGGCAGCGCTCACGCGGCACGAGGGCCGTACGCTTCCGGCCGATGGCATCCCCCGAGCAGAGCCCCGCCGGCGGCACGACTCCGCTGACCTTTGACGAGGAGCTGCTGCTGTGGCTCGGCGACGAGTCGCCGGCGGTGCGGGCGGCAGACGCGGGGCGGATCCACGACATCGCCAGCGAGCTCGCCCGGGGCTTCGACGCGCTCGCGGGGATCGGGGCGGCGGTGACGGTGTTCGGCTCGGCGCGCACGCCGGCCGAGCACCCCCACTACGAGCTGGTGCGAGAGCTCGGCAGATGCCTGGCGGGGGCCGGCTACGCGGTGATCACCGGCGGCGGAGGCGGGCTCATGGAGGCGGCCAACCGGGGCGCCCAGGAGGCGGGCGGGCGCTCGATCGGCTGCAACATCGAGCTCCCTCACGAGCAACGGCTGAACTCGTATGTGGACACGGGTTTGCGCTTCAAACACTTCTTCGCGCGCAAGGTGATGTTCATGCGCTACGCCTCGGCGTTCGTGATCGGGCCCGGCGGCTACGGCACGCTTGATGAGCTGTTCGAGGCGCTCACACTGATCCAGACGGAGACCATCAGGCACTTCCCCGTGATCCTGCTGGGCGGGGAGGAGTGGGACGGGCTTCTGGAGTGGCTGCGGGCGCGGGCGCTGGCGGACGGGCGGATCGACGCACGCGACCTCGAGGTGCTGCAGGTGGTGGAGCATCCGCGGGAGGTGTGCGCGATCGTCGATCAGGCCCGCGTGCGCCAGCGCGAGCGCGAGCGCCAGGCGCGCCGGCGGGTGGGAAGGCCGGGCTAGGAGCCGGGCTCGCGGGCGATGCCGCGGCGCATGCGATGGACGGCGCGCAGCTCCCGCACGTCGTCGTCGATCGTCGCCAGCGGGCCGCCGGCGACGGGAGCGCCGAGGAGCTCGGGGGTGAGGCGGTGACGGACGAGCTCGCCGGCGATGGCGTCCACCCGCTGGGCGGAGGCGCCGGGACGTGAGCTGACCACGCGCTTCATCTGCTCGCCGCGGAAGAGCAGGCCGACGCCGTCGTCCAGCGACCAGCCGCCGGGAAGACGGCCCTCGCGCACCGCCGCCAACCACACGGGCAGGCGCTCGGGCTCGCCGTCTGCGTGGACCGTGAGCGAGCCGGCGAGCAGGCCGAGACCGGCGAGCGGCTCGGGGGGGCCGCTGGAGCGGGTGATGCCGCCCTGGAACCAGCACATCGCGCCGGCGCTGATGCCGGCCAGCACGATGCCCTCGCGCCAGGCGCGGATCAGCAGGCGGTCGAGGTTGTGGGCGCGCCAGATGGCCAGCAGGTTGCGCATCGAGCCGCCGCCCACGTAGAGGATGTCCTGGGAGAGGACCGTCTCGGCCAGCGAGCGGCGCAGGTCGCGCAGGCGAAAGAGGGAGAGGTGCTCGGCCACGCAATGTCGGTCGGCGAAGCGGGCGTGGAAGGCGTTGATCTGGGCGTTGGTGTCGCCGGAGGCGGTGGGCAGGAAGAGGATGCGGGGCTCGTGGGCGTGGAGGCCGCCGCCGGGGCTTGCGCGCACGCGCTCCACGCCGAGGGTCAGGACGTAGTCGTCCAGCAGCGGGTTGCTGGGCTCCATCGTGAAGCCACCGCCGCCCATCGCGAATATGACGCGGCGGGCGAGGGGCGTCTCGGCGCCGGTGGGGGGATGGCTCACGCGGCCACGCCCACGCGGCGAGCGTAGGCGGCGTCCGCGCTGGCGCCGTCCGTGTCGGGGGACCGACTCGTTGCCAGGTGGGTGACATCGAGGGGGAACTCGGCCACCGCTCGGCCGGCGGGCTCAACGCGGTAGGCGCTTGCGCCAGGCCGGGAGGCCACGGCGCGCTCCAGGAGGGTGCCGCGGAAGTGCAGCGCCACGCCGTCGTCGGCGGCGAAGCCCGGGCGCATGCCGTCGCCCACGAAGCGGTGGTACTCGTGGCGGCGGGCGGGCTCGGCGTCGTAGTGCACGCAGTTGGAGTAGGGCAGCAGGCCCAGTCCCCGCACCCGCTGGGGGGCGCCGTGGAAGGCCGAGAGGGCCTCCGCGAACCAGCACAGCGAGCCGGCGGAAGGTCCGCAGAGCACCACGCCGGCGCGCCAGGCGGAGCGCAGGATGTCGTCGAGGCCGTAGGCGCGCCATGCGCCGAGCATGGAGACGACGTTGCCGCCGCCCACGTAGATGAGGTCCTGGGCGAGCAGGTGGCTGGCGAGGTCGTCCTCGACGCCGCTCGTGCCCTGGTCGCGGCGGAAGAGGGACACGTGGGAGGCGTCGCAGGTGGGGGCGAAGCGGCGGTAGAAGCGCACGATGTAATGGTCTGCGTCGCCGGAGGCGGTGGGAAGGAAACACACGCGGGGCCGCTCACAGCCGGTGAGGGAGAGCACGTAGTCGTCGAGAACGGAGGAGGATTTCTCCATCGAGAAGCCGCCGCCCCCGAGGGCGACGATCTGCGGTGTGCGTGACGGTGGCGATTGGCGGCCCATCGATTCGATCCCCAAAGAGAGCTATCCCATGTGAGCAGAATCATCGCGCCATGGGCGGGCCCACCGTATGGACCTGAGTCGGAGATTCAGGGTCGCGGAACTGGACATCCGGGCAGGATGGTCTCAGGGAATCTTTAGCCTCCTCACACGCTGCTCCTACGGCAAGGCGCGAGTGTTCTCTGCCATGAGCACTAGCGAGCACGCATATGTGGGCAAGACCGGCGGGGGAGACTCCGCCAAGAGCGTTCCCGGCGCGCTGGCGGCGGCCGCGGGAACGGTGCGGGTGCAGCTCACGGCGCTGCTGGCGCTGAGCGCGGTGCTGAACCTGTGGGCGCTGAGCCGCAACGGCTGGGCGAACCTCTACTACAGCGCGGCGGTGCGCTCGATGAGCTCGAGCTGGCACGACTTCCTGTTCGCCTCGATGGACAAAGCGGGGGCGATGACGGTGGACAAGCCGCCGCTGGCGCTGTGGGTGCAGGCGCTGTCGGTGCGGGTGTTCGGCTATCACCCGCTCGCGGTGCTGGTTCCGCAGGCGCTGATGGGGATGGCAAGCGTGGCGCTCGTCTACGACCTCGTGCGGCGGCGCTTCGGCGGCTTCGGCGGCTTCGTGGCGGGGCTGGCGCTGGCGATCACGCCGATCGAGGTGGCGGTGTCGCGTCACAACAACCCGGATGCGCTGCTGGTGCTGTGCAGCGTGGCGGCGCTGTGGTTCACGGTGCGGGCCCTCGAAAAGGGCAGCGGGCGGTGGCTGGCGCTGGCGGGTGTGTGCGTGGGGCTGGGCTTCGAGACGAAGATGGGCGTGGCGCTGATGGTGGTGCCGGGCATCGTGGCGGCGTGGCTGTGGATCGCGCCACGGGGTCGCGGGCGGGCGTTGCTCGAGCTGGCGGGCGCAGGCGGGGCGGCGCTGCTGGTGGGCGGTGCGTGGCCGGCGCTCGTGGAACTCACGCCGGCCTCGGCACGGCCGTGGATCTCGGGCACGAGCGGAAACACGGTCTGGGAACTGATCAGCCAATACAACGGCGCGGGGAGGCTCGACGGTCAGACGGGCGGCCCGGCGGGTGCGGGCGGGAACATGTTCGGCGGCACCACCGGTCCCACCAGGCTGCTGAACGCGGCGCTCGGCGGCCAGGCGGGCTGGCTGCTGGGCTTCGCGCTGGTGGGCGGCCTGGCGGTGCTGCTCGCGTGCCGGCTGCGGCGCGGCGACGAGCGCAGCGGCTGGCTGCTCCTCGTGGGAGGCAGCTTCGCGGTGACGGCGGTGGTGTTCAGCGAGGCAAAAGGCATCTTTCACCCTTACTACGTCTCCCTGCTGGCGCCGTTCGCGGCGGCGCTCACGGGCGCCGGAGCGGCGCAGCTGCGGGGACTTGGGCGCGGCGGGCGTGTGCTCGGGCCGCTGGCGGTGGCGGCGGGCGTGGCGGTGGAGCTCGTGGTGCTGAGCCGCTACCCGGGAGAACTCGAATGGCTCGTGCCGCTGCTGCTGGCGGTCGGTGTCGCCACGGCGCTCTTGCTCGCGCTGGCGCGCGACGGGGCGCTGCGCACGGGGGCGCTCGTGGGAGCGCTGTGCGTGCTCGCGATCGGGCCTGCGATCTGGGCGGTGGACACGCTCGGTCACGCCACCAGCGGGACGTTCCCCGAGGGTGGGCCGGCCTCGGCGCTCACGGCCGGAGGCGGACCCGGTGGTCCGGGCGGCTTTGGCGGCCGCGGCGGCGGCGCACGGCGCGGCGGCGCGGCGGGCTTCGCTGGCCCCTCTGGCGCCGGTGCCGCGGGTCGCCTCGGCGGCGCGGGCGGACCCGGAGCGGCTGGCGGCGGCGCGGCCGGCGGTCCCCCGGCGGTGGGCAGCCAGGGCGGTGGTGGCGTGCCGCTGTTCGGCGGCGCCAGCGGCAGCAGCAGCGGCAGCGGCGGCAACAACAGCGCCGCCGCGGGCGCGGCGCGGCTCGGCGGGCCCGGCGGGGGCGGGGCGCTCGGAGCTCCGCTCGGGAACTCGCAGACGATCGCGCGGGCGGTCGCGTACGCCAAGGCGCACGGGGGCGGGACGGTGGCCGTCGAGAGCCAGTCGAGCGCGGCCACGGAGATCGTGGACGACGGCGCGGAAGTGGCGGGGATCGGCGGCTTCTCGGGCCGGGAGAGCGATGTGAGCGTGAGCTGGCTCGCGGAAGAGGTGGCGAAAGGCAAGATCCGCTGGGTGCTCAGCGAAGGCTCCAGCGGCGGCGGGCCGCGGCTGGCGGGAGACACGCGGACGGGTTCGCGGAGCGCGATGGCGGCGGCGGCGAAGGCGTGCGCGAAGGTGACGCTCGGGCAGGGCGAAGGGGCGAGCGAAACGGGGGCGGCGAGCGAAAGCGGCGAAAGCGGCCTGTACGACTGCAAGGGACGGGCGGTCCAGTTGAGAAAGGCGTGAGAATCGGCTCGTGAGGATCCTGGTCGTGGACGACGACCGAGCGGTGCGGGAGGCGCTGCGTAGGGCGCTGACGCTCGCCGGGTACGAGGTGCAGCTGGCGGAGAGCGGGGAGGAGGCGCTCGATGTGATCGTGCGGGCGCCGCCGGACGCGGTTGTGCTGGACATCGGGCTGCCGGGGATCGACGGGCTGGAGGTGTGCCGGCGGTTGCGCGGGGCGGGAGAGCGGGTGGCGGTACTGATGCTGACGGCGCGGGACGCGGTGTCCGACCGGATCGACGGGCTGGACGTGGGGGCGGACGACTACATGGTCAAGCCCTTCGACGTGGGGGAGCTGAAGGCGCGAATCCGGGCGTTGCTGCGACGGACGGGACCGGATGGGGGAGGTGCGCAGGAGCTCGAGTTCGCGGAGCTGCGCCTCGACGGTGCGCGCCACGGGGCGCAGGTGGAGGGACGGTTCGTGGAGCTCACGCGGACCGAGTACCAGTTGCTGGAGCTGCTGATGCTGAACCCGCGACGGGTGCTCACGCACAGCCTCATCTACGACCGGGTGTGGGGGTACGACTTCGGGCCGGCCTCCAACGCGCTGCGGGTGTACGTGGGCTATCTGCGGCGCAAGCTGGAGGGGGCGGGGGCGCGGCAGCTGATCCACACGGTGCGGGGGGTGGGCTATGTGCTGCGGGAGCCCTGAGAGATGACGCTGCGGACGCGGATCGCGGCGGCGGCGGGCCTGTCGGTGGCGCTGGCGGTGGTGGCGGTGGCGGTGGGCCTGTATGTGGCGGTGCGGGCGGACCTGCGGGGAGAACTCGACCGGGGGCTGCGGGACCGGGCGCTGGTGCTGACGCGGCCGCCGCGGGGTGCGATCGCCACGGGTGCGGGGCGGGTGTATCTGTTCGGAAACGGCAAGGGGGCGACTGGCGCAGCGGCGGTGCACCCGCCGGGGAGCGCCGCGGCGCAAGGGCGGGCGAAAGGGCCCTTCCCGAGCCACGTGGGGCCGGTGCCGTTCGGCGGGGCGCCGGGGTACGTGCAGTTCATCGCGTCGGATGGGCGGGTGCAGGTGCCCGGCGGCCAGGGGAGCACGACGGGGCGGATCGCGATCGACGCGAGCGACCGGGCGATCGCCAGGCGGGGGAGCGGGAGCGCGCTCAGCGACCGCAGCGTGAAAGGGGTGCGGCTGCGGGTGCTGACGGAGGGCGTGGGGGGGCGGGGAGCGGTGATGGTGGCGCGGCCGCTGGGGGAGGTGGACAGCGAGCTCGGCAAACTGCTGTTGATCCTCGTGCTCGTGGGCGCCTGCGGGATCGCGCTGGCGGCGGCGCTGGGCGCGCTGGTGGCGCGGGTGGCGCTCGCGCCGGTGAGTCGCTTCACGGCGCGCACGGAGGAAGTGAGCGCCGAGAGCGCACGGCGCAGCGGTCGTCTGGACCTCTCGCGGCGGTTGGACGTGAGGGGCCGGGACGAGCTGGGGCGGCTGGCGGACAGCTTCAATCGCACGCTCGATGCGCTGGAGAGCTCGGTGGAGTCACAGCGACAGCTGGTGGCGGACGCGGGCCACGAGCTGCGCACGCCGATCGCGAGCCTGCGGGCGAACATCCAGGTGCTGGGGGAAGCGGAGCGGCTGCCGGAGTCCGAGCGGCGGAGCCTGCGGGCGGACATCGTCAGCGAGCTGGACGAGCTCACGGCGTTGGTGGCGGACGTGGTGGAGCTGGCGCGGGGGACGGCGGCGGAGGGGCGCGAGGACGAGGTGCGCCTCGACGAGATCGTCAACGCAGCGATCGAGCGGGTCCGGCGAAGGGCGCCGGGGATGAGCTTCGCCGCGGAGCTCGAGCCCACGGTGGTGCGGGGGGACGGGACGCGGATCGACCGGGCGGTGGGGAACCTGCTGGAGAACGCACGCAAGTGGAGCCCCCCGGAGGGTCCGATCGAGGTGGGGCTGCGGGGTGGGGTGGTGAGCGTGCGCGACCACGGTCCGGGCTTCGCGCAGGAGGATCTCGCGCACGTGTTCGACCGCTTCTATCGGGCCGATGGAGCCCGGCGGCTGCCGGGCTCGGGCCTGGGCCTGGCGATTGTGCGCCAGGCGGCGGAGGCGAGCGGGGGCTGGGCGCGAGCGGCCAACGCGCCGGGTGGGGGAGCGCTGCTGCAGGTCAGCTTCGGGCCGCTGGCGGCGTTCTCGGCGCCGGGCAGCTGAGCGGCGGCGCCAGGGGCGCAGGCGCTCAGTCGGCTAGCGGGTCGCCTTGGCGTGGAACGGGCTATCGATGTTCACCGTGAACAGCAGCAGGTTCGCATCGATCGAGCGCTCGCGCTTGAGCCGATCGAGCTCGACGATCACGTCATCGGCGAGGTTGACCGTGGTGCGCATGAGTCCAGCGTGGCATCACGATGCGTGTCTGAGCCCATCGTGATGCGCCCTAACCGGGGCAGAAGTCATTCCGTAGTTTCCCGCAACAGGGGCGCGGTCGAGTACCGACGAATGTGGCCCGAATGCTGCACCACACTGTCGGGTGGTGGTTGTGCACGTGAGCGTGCAGAGGGTCATCGGGACGGCTTCCACGAAGGAAACCTGTGCCGTCCGTCCAAAGGGAGTTCTCAGGGAAACGCAACTTTGGGGAGCACCACGGGTCAAAACCAGCATGAGCCTGGTCCAACGGGAGGTCGCAACATGAGGTTCCACGTCCGCATCTCGCTTCTGGCGCCGTTGGTCGGCGCGGTCTTGGCGCTCGTCGCCGTCTCGGCGCCGGCGGCGCAGGCTGCGCCGGCTTTTGGCGTGGAAAGCTTCGCCGCGGCCAACTGTCAGGCTGGAACCGAAAAAACGTGTGTGCAACAGGAAGTCGGACCTTACGTCCTCCCAAAGGAACCGAGCCCAACCGAAGCCAAAGAACAAGGCTACACCCAGGCCGCGGGACATCCCGCATATGGAGTGACCGCCTTCAAGGTCACCACTGAAGGAAGTCTTCCCAACGCACAGCCGACCGGAGTAATCAAGCACGTTCGCACAGATGTGGGCGTTGGCGTGAGCACCAATCCGGAGGCGGTGAAGCAGTGCTCGCTGTCAGAATTCGGCGAACATGAAGCTGCTCCAGGCACGGGGCTCTATCTGGCGCCTGCGTGTAAAACGACACCCGAAAGTGAAAACACGATCATTGGCGTCAACAGGGTGATCGTGGCCCTCTACAACGAAGGGGGCACGTTCTTGGAGGACGTGCCGCTCGAAGGTAAAGTCTACAATCTGGAACAGCCCGCTGGGCGCGCTTCGGACTTCGGCGTGGCGCTGCCCATTCCGGAAGAAATCACGAAAAGTCCCACCCAGCTATACGCTCACACGATGATCGAAGGTGGCGTGGAATGGGGTCAGGAATCCAACGGCACCGGCCAGGGAAACTACCACGACTATTACGAAATCAACGTCTCCACCACGTTGCCGCTCATCTCATCGGTGTTGGTCCTGAAAGGCAACATCGGCAACACCGGGCGTGGAGGCTTCATCACGAACCCGAGCAGCTGTCAGGGCCCCGGGCCGGCGACGACGAACACAGTCAAACTTACATCCACCGGAAACGCCGTGGCTCCTCGGGCGTATGAAACCCCCATCGGCACCGAAGGCTGCAATGGCGCGTCTCCGTTCTCGCCGGTGCCCTTCGCCCCAGAATTCGCCCTCACCCCCGAAACCAAGCAATCGGACAGCCCCGACGGGATCACCACCGAATTGAAGATCCCCCACGACCCGAGCCCGGCGGGCATCGACACCTCGCAGGTGAAGACGACAATCGCCACTCTTCCCCCGGGCATGACGATGAACCCGTCGGCGGCGGCTGAAGTCACCGAATCGTGCACGCCCGCTCAGGCGAGGATCAACAGCTCCACATTCGGAGTGGGCTGCCCGGGCAAATCGAAGATCGGCACGGACGTCATCCAAGTGCCGACGTTGCCGGAAGGCTCACTGACCGGGAACATGTATCTCGGCGGACCTGAAGGCGGCGGCCCGATCACGGGCCCGCCGTACACCGTCTACCTCAACGCCGAATCGACCAGATACGGCGTGGACGTGCGCGTGAAAGGCACGGTCACGCCCAATGAAGAAACGGGGCAGCTGACGGCGAAGTTCGAAACGCTGCCCGAACAGCCGTTCAGCAACGCGATCCTCAAATTCAGCGGCGGCGCGCTGGCGCCGATCGCCAACCCGCTTGCGTGCGGCACCGCTACCTCGACCACGAGCATCGAACCGTACATCGGCTCGTTCGCGACGAAAGGACCCTCCAGCTCGTTCGCCGTCGACAGCAACAACGCCGGTGGCGCCTGTGCCTCGCCGCTGCCCTTCTCCCTCAGCCAGAGCACCGTCAACCAGGCTCCGGGCAACGGAGGGGCGCCGACCTCTTACACCGTGAGCATCGACCGCGGTGAAGGCCAGCAGTACATCTCGCAGGTCAAGACCGTGCTGCCCGCCGGTCTCGTGGGTCTGCTGCCGTCCGTGACCAAGTGCGGCGAACCGCAGGCGAGCAAAGGCGAATGCCCGTCCGCCAGCCAGATCGGCGTGGTGGGCGTCACCGCCGGCGCCGGCCCCACGCCGTACGCCTTCTCCGGTCCCGTCTACCTGACCGGGCCCTACGGCGGCGCGCCGTTTGGCCTCTCGATCGTGGTTCCCGCGGTGGCCGGGCCGTTCAACCTCGGCAACGTGGTCACCCGTGGCACCCTCGACGTCGAACCGTACACCGCTCGTGTGGTGGCCACCAGCAACGTGCCCACGATCGTCAAGGGCATCCCGCTGCGCCTGCGCCACATCGCGGTCAACATCAACAAGCAGAGCTTCCTGCAGAACCCCACCAACTGCGGCAAGCTCTCCACCGACACCACCCTGAGCGGCTTCACGACGCTCGGCGTGGCGGGGAGCGCCACGCAAACCATCTCCACGCCCTTCCAGGTGTCCAACTGCAACAAGCTCGCCTACAAGCCCAAGTTCGGAGCGGCCACCGGGGCCAAGACCTCGAAAGCCAACGGCGCGAGCATCGAAACCACCCTCAACATCCCAGCCGGTGACGCGAACACGAAATCGGTGCTCGTGCAGCTGCCCAAGCAGCTGCCTTCGCGGCTGACGACGTTGCAGAAAGCGTGCCCGGAAAAGACCTTCGCCTCCGATCCCTACCACTGCCCGTCGGGCTCGTTCGTGGGCGGGGTGCGGGCCAACACGCCCACGCTGGCCACGAAACTGAAAGGGCCCGCGATCCTCGTCTCCCACGGCGGCGAGGCCTTCCCGGACCTCGACCTGCTGCTCGAAGGCGAAGGCGTGCGGGTGATCCTGGTGGGGAACACCAAGATCACCAAAGGCATCACCACCACCAACTTCGCCAACACGCCCGACGACCCGGTCTCGAGCATCACCGTGAACCTGCCCATCGGACCCCACTCGGCGCTCGCGGCCAACGGCGACCTCTGCAAGAGCAAGCTCGTGATGCCCACCACGATCGTGGCCCAGAACGGCGTGAAAGTGAAGCAGAACACGACCGTCAAGGTCACCAACTGCCCCGTGCAGGTGGTGGGCAAGCAGACGGTCGGAAACGTCGCCTACCTGACCGTGCGCACCTTCTCGCCCGGGCGCATAAGCGGCAAAGGCAGCGGCCTGGCGAACACCTTCCGCAAGCTCAAGCAGGCTCAGAAAGCGGCCTCGCTGAAGGTGCCCCTCACGGGCGCCGGGCGCAGCCGCGGCCGCCCCTTCAAGGTCAAGGTGCGGGTGGG
>DATJMB010000123.1:0-7793 GCA_035508995.1 Solirubrobacteraceae bacterium
TAGATGCACCAACAAGAAGCCGCCAACCAGCCACGGCCCGCACTCAGTCCGTGAGGATGCCATCCATGTCCAACAGCATAGCGGTTACGGCCCCAAACGTCTAGTCTGTCTATCAGTCACGACGCTTTTCGGATTTGAGGAATCATGGATGATCAGCTTCTACTAGCACTCTCGCTCAGCGCTTGGGGCGACATCGGACTGCTCGTCACTGCGGGCGCGGCATTGGTCGCGCTCGTATATGCCGCCATCGAGGTCCGTATCAGCCGCACTCACGCTCGCCTAAAGCGCGTCTACGACTATGCTGACCGCTTCAATCGACCTAAGACGTTGGCGGCTGGTGCCAAGTACCGGGACTACTGGGAAAACCACTCCGCCGAGGACTGGGAGAATCTCCCCCGGGCCAAACGCCTGGAGCTGATGATGCTCCCGAACCTGATCGAGGAGGTGGCGTTCCTCTACAACCGGCGATTGTTGGATCGGGCGGTCGCGGCAGAGCTATTGGGCGTCTACGTTGAGGATCTGTGGTCGGCCAGTAGCCGTCAGATTCAAGAACTTCGGATGCGACGCAATCGCCCGGGCTTGTTCTCGGAGTGGGAGGAGATGCAGTCGGATGCCCCTCGTCGTCAGCTTGCCGGCGCGCGAGCCTCCAAGCGACGACGAGCGCGTAGCCTACTCGCCAGAGGCGAGTAGGGCCGCCTCAAACTGAGACACCACCTTTTTTAAGGACCGTATAACCATGGTGGGACAGCGTTGGTGGAATAAGACTCCGTGGGAGTGCGTTCGTGAAGCGAGGTTCCCTTGTAGGCTGTGCGGCGATGGCCAAGACACCCCGCGTGGGCGAGCAGGCGCCGGACTTCGAGCTGCCGGGCACCGACGGGCCCTTCAAGCTTTCCGAGCACCGTGGCGAGCGAGTCGTGCTGCTGTTCTACCCCGGCGACAACACGATGGTGTGCACCAAACAGTTCTGCTCCTATCGCGACCGCGCGGGCGACTTCGCGGGGCTGAGCGCCACCGTGGTGGGCATCTCCTCCCAGGATCTCGACTCCCACAAGGGGTTCGTCGCCAAGAACAACCTCAACGTGCCCCTGCTCGCGGACGTCGACGGCGAGGTGGCGCGCGCCTACAGCGCCCACTCCGCCCGCCTTGGCACCAAGCGGGCGGTGATCGTGATCGACGAGCAGGGCATCGTCCGCCACCGCCACGACCACATGCTCGGCCTGGACTACCAGTCCGTGGACGATCTCAAGGCGGCGCTGGACGCGCTGCCCGCCGCTCAGACCGGCTGAGCCGCCGCCTGCTCCTCCGCCAGCGGCCGCTCCTCGGCGGCGCGGCGGGCGTGCAGCTCGGCGAGCTCCAGCTGCATCGAGCGGGGCCGCTCGCCGGCGGCCACCGTGCGCCGGCGCCAGCGGCCCTCGCCGTTCAGCTCCCAGGCGCTCTGGTTGTCGGCGAAGGCCCGTTCGAGGGTGTCCAGCAGCTCGGCTCGCACCAGCGGCGACTCGATCGGCGTCGCCAGCTCCACGCGGTGGTCGAGGTTGCGCGGCATCAGGTCCGCGGAGCCGATGTAGATCGTGTGCTCGCCTCCCCGCTGGAAGGCGTACACGCGCGAGTGCTCCAGCAGCCGCCCAACGATCGACACCACGCGGATGTTCTCCGAGACGCCCGGCAGCCCCGGGCGCAGACAGCAGATGCCGCGCACGTTGAGATCCACTTTGACGCCCGCCTGGGAGGCCCGGTAGAGGGCCCGGATGCAGCGCCCGTCCACGAGCGCGTTCATCTTCATCGCGATCCGCCCCGGCGTGGAGGACGAGTGGGAGGCGATCGTCAGCTCGATCTGCTCGAGGATCCCGTCCCGCAGCTGCTGCGGCGCCATCAGCACCTTGCGATAGTGCAGCGGCCGGCCGAAGCCCGTGAGGTAGTTGAACATGTCCGCCACGTCCGCCCCGATCTGCTCGTCGGTCGTGAACAGGCCGAAGTCCGTGTACAGCCGCGCCGTGGCCGAGTGGTAGTTGCCGGTGCCGATGTGCACGTAGTTGCGCACCCGATCCCCCTCCCGGCGCACCACCAGCACGCACTTGGCGTGCGTCTTCAGCGCCGGCTGGCCGTAGACCACGTGCACCCCCGCCTCCTCCAGCGCCTTGGCCCAATGGATGTTCATGCGCTCGTCGAAGCGCGCCTTGAGCTCCACCAGCGCCACCGCCTGCTTGCCCCGCTCGGTGGCGTCGATCAGCGCCGGCACCAGCGGAGAGTCGTCGCTGGTGCGGTACACCGTCTGCTTGATCGCCAGCACGTTCGGATCCGCCACCGCCTGCGCCACGAAGCGCTCCACCGAGGTGGCGAACGAGTCGTAGGGGTGGTGCACGAGCAGATCGCCTTCCCGCATCGCCCCGAACACGTCCGGACGCTCTCCCTCGTGGCGCAGCAGCCGCGGATGGGTGCTGCCCACGATCGGCTCCTCCCGCAGCTCCACGTGGCCCGGCAGCCGCACGATCTCCCACAGCGCGCCCATGTCGAGCAGTCCCTCCACCGGGTACACCTCGTCCTCCGCCACCCCCAGCAGCTCGATGAGCTCGCCCCGCAGCCGCGGCGGGCAGCTGGTGCCGATCTCCACCCGCACCACCTCGCCGAAGCGCCGTCGCCGCAGCTCGTCCTCGACCGCCTGCAGCAGGTCCGCGGCGTCGTCTGAGACCTCGAGGTCTGCGTCCCGGGTGACGCGAAAGACGTCGCACTCCACGATCTCCATGCCCGGGAAGAGCGCATCCAGGTGGTTGGCGATCACGTCCTCCAGCGCCACCAGCACCACCTTGCCCTCGCCGTGCCCTCGCCCCTCGCCGCCCACACGCAGAAAGCGCGGCAGGATCTCCGTGGGCACCTTCACCCGCGCGAACACCGTCTCCTCGGTGAGCGGGTCTCGCACCAGTACCGCGAGGCTGAGCGAGAGGTTGGAGATGTAGGGGAAGGGCCGCCCCGGCGCCACCGCCAGGGGGGTGAGCGCCGGGAAGATCACCCGCTGGAAGTGGCGCGCGAGCTCCGCCCGCTGGTCCTCGTCGAGATCGTCCACCCCCACCAGCTCGATGCCCTGCTCGGCCAGTTGCGGGCGCAGGACGCCTTCGAAGCAGCCGCTCAGACGCACGCCGAGCTCCAGCACCCGCTCGCGTATCAGGGCGATCGTCTGGGAGGGCGTGTGGCCATCCTGGCTGCGCGTCTCCACCCCCGCCACGATCTGGTCGTCGAGGCCCGCCACCCGCACCATGTAGTACTCGTCGAGGTTCGTGGTGTAGATCGCGCAGAACTTCACCCGCTCCAGCAGCGGCGCCCGCTCATCCTCGGCCAGCTGCAGCACGCGATCGTTGAAGTCCAGCCAGGAGAGCTCCCGGTTGATGTACAGCGAGGGATCCTCGAGCTGCTCCTCTAGCGTGCCGTCCGCGGACATTGTGGCCTCCCACGCTACAAGGTAGGCTGCCCGCGGGGGCAATGGCGCGCCAACTCTGGCTACTACGTCACGCCGAGGCCGAGCCGCACGGAACGCGCGCGGACGCCCAGCGCATGCTCACCTCCCGCGGCGAGCACCAGGCGCGGGCGGCCGGCATCGCCATCTCCCGTCTGGCCGTGGCCTTCGATGCCGTTCTCTACAGCCCCAAGGAGCGCGCCGCGAGCACGGCCACGCTCGCCGCCGAAGGCTGGAGCGCTCAGCAGCGCGAGGTTCTGCGTGAGCATCCGCCGCTGGCGGGCGGCTTCGACGCGGCCCAGGCCTTCGACGCCCTGGCCGAGGTCCCCGCGCAGGATGGCCGCCTGCTGCTGGTGGGCCATGAGCCCGATCTCTCCCTGCTGGTCGCCGAGCTGACCGGCGGGCGGATCGACCTGAAGAAGGGAGGCCTGGCGGTGGTGCGTCTAGAGGGCTCGCGCGGCGAGCTCGTCGTCCTGCTCCGGCCCCGCGAGCTGGCCCTCGTCGCCAACCCGCTCCTGCGGACCGCCAGCCCTCCAGCCGACCGGGATTGAGGCCGGCACCTGCACGGCGGCCTCGGCGTCCAGGGACTCCGCCGCGAAGCGATAGCCGATGCCGAAGTGCGTGTGGATGTAGCGCCACCGCGGCGAGGCCTTCTCGAGCTTCTGGCGCAGCTTGCGCACGAACACGTCCACCGAGCGGTCGCCCCGCACCATCGCGTAGCCCCACAGCCGCGAGTAGATCTCCTCGCGCTCCAGCACCCGCCCCTCCGCCGCCGCCAGCAGCTCGATCAGCTCGAACTCCCGCCGGGTGAGCTCGAGGCTGCTCCCACCCACGAAGGCCTGGAAGTGATCCGTCCTGATCTGCACCTCTCCCGCCAGCAGCGGCTTGACCTCCGCCCGCGCCGTCGAGCGCCGCCGCCGCCGCGTCACACCCTGGATGCGCGCGATCACCTCCTCGGGGTGACACGGCTTGGTGATCCAGTCATCCGCCCCCAGCCGCAGTCCCCGCACGCGCTGGGCCACCGTCGAGGGACCCGTGCAGACCACCACGCCGAGCTGCGGCAGCGCGTCGCACAGCCGCTCCAGCCACTCCCACGCTTGGGGCGCGAGCACCGTCAGATCGACCACCAGCGCGCTCAGCCGCATCGAGGCGATCGCATCCGGCGGCACCGGGCCGGCCAGCACGCGGTGCTCCCAGCCGAGCCGATCGAGGCGCTTGTTGAGCACCTGGATGAAACCGGTGTCGCGATCGAGAACCGCGATCCGAAGCGAGCTGCCGCTTCGGGTGCTGGATGGCGCCGCCTCATCCGTGGCGCGGATGCTCTCCGTCATCGTGCGGGAGTCTAGGGGACCGTTCGGACCTGTGGCGGCGCACCTCCCGGCCGTAACAGGATCTTCACAACCGAAAATCGCAAAATGCGGGGTATACGCGCGCGCCGGCCGGCGGCTGTTGGGTTCGTTTTTTGGGTGCCCGCGCGCGCGTGCGCGCGTGCGCGCGGGCACGGGGCGCTCAGACGGTGCTCAGACGGCGTGGGAGGAGTCCGAGAACTCCCGGAAGAGGCCCGTCACCACGAACGCCACCTGCTCGCCGATGTCCACCGCGTTGTCGCCAATCCGCTCCAGCGCCCGCGCCACGAGGATCATGTGCATCGCCCACTCCCGCGTGTCCGGGTCCTCCCCGATCTCGATCGCCATGCGGAAGATCTCCCGGTTCAGGCGGTTGATCTCGTGGTCCTGGCGCACCAGGTCCTCCGCCAGTTCCACGTCCCGCCCCGCGAACGCGGCGCGGCACTGCACCACCTCCGAGCGCGCCTGCGCGCCCATTTTGGCGAGCGCCTCCAGCACCTCCCGCCGCACCGGCGGCTCGTGCCCGGAGAGCGGGATCAGCTTGGCGATGTTCACGCACTGGTCGCCCATCCGCTCCACCCGCATGATCACGTGCAGCAGCGCCGCCACCAGCCGCAGATCCCCCGCCACCGGCGCCTGCAGGGCCAGCAGCGAGAGGATGCCCTGGTGGACTTCCAGGTAGCGCCCGTCCAGGCGGTCGTCGTCGGCGATCACCATCTGCGCGAGCTCCACATCCTGGTGGGCCAGCGCCTCGAGCACCCGGTCGAGCTGCTCCACCACCAGGTCCAGTCCCCCCAGTGCTCGGCTCTGCAGCTCGAGCAACTGTTGGCGAAAGCTCAGCCGGCCCTGGCTCCCCTCCTCGCCGGCGCTCGGCGCCGTGGGGGGGTAGAGGGGCTCGCCCTGCTCCGCGTCCGCCGCCGCCTCGGTGCTCTCCTCGGGCGGCTCAGCCGAACTTGCCGGTGACATATTCCTCCGTCCTGGGGTCGCTCGGGTTGGTGAAGATCTCCTCCGTGGCGCCCACCTCCACGAGCTTGCCGTCGAGCATGAACGCCGTGCGGTCCGCCACCCGCGCGGCCTGCTGCATGTTGTGCGTGACGATCACGATCGTCACCCGCGACTTGAGCTCCTCGATCAGCTCCTCGATCTTCAACGTCGCGATCGGGTCCAGCGCCGAGCACGGCTCGTCCATCAGGATCACCTCCGGGTCCACCGCCAGCGAGCGCGCGATGCACAGGCGCTGCTGCTGGCCGCCCGAGAGTCCCGCCCCCGGCTCGTGCAGGCGCTCGGCCACCTCGTCCCACAGCCCCGCCCCGCGCAGCGCCGCCTCCACCTTGGCCCGCACCTCCTTGCCGCGCCGCCCCGAGCTCAGCCGCAGCCCGGCGGCGACGTTGTCGTACACCGACATCGTGGGGAAGGGGTTCGGCTTCTGGAAGACCATCCCGACCGCCCGCCGCACCGCCACCACGTCCACGGAGGGGTCGTACACGTCGAGCTCGTCCAGCAGCACCTTCCCCTCGGCGTGCGCCCCGGGGATCTCCTCGTGCATGCGGTTGATGCACCGCACCATCGTCGACTTGCCACAGCCCGAGGGCCCGATGATCGCCGTCACCTCGTTGGCTTTGAACTCGAGGTCCACCCCCTTGACCTGTTCGGCGGCGCCGTAGAAGGCCCGCAGTCCCTGCAGGCGCACGCCGAGCGCCGCCTGCTCGCGCGCCCGCTCGGGCACGGGCTCCGCGGCAACGGGCGCCACGGGCGCGGCGGCCCCTGCCTGGGGGAGCTCAGGCAAGACGGCTCCGGCGGGCGATCAGGCGGGCGATGATGTTGAGCACGAGGATCATGGCGACGAGCGTCAGGGCGGCGCCCCACGCACGGTTTACCACGGCGTTGGTCGGGGAGGTGACGTCGTTGTAGATCTGCACCGGCAGCGAGTTCATGAACTGGGAGAGGTTGGTGTTCGTCTTGAACGTCGCCCCGGCCGTGAACAGCAGCGGCGCCGTCTCGCCGGCGGCGCGGGCGATCGCCAGCAGGATCCCCGTCGCCAGACCCGGCAGGGCGGTGGGCAGCACCACGCTCCAGATCACCTTCCAGCGCGGCGCCCCGAGCGCCAGCGCCGCCTCGCGCAGCGAGCCCGGCACGAGCAGCAGGATCACCTCCGCCGAGCGCGTCACCACCGGCAGCATCAGCAGCGCCAGCGCGATCGAGCCCTTGTAGCCCGCGTAGGTGCTGCCCGTGCCCACGATCAGGGCGATGTACACGAACAGCCCGAAGATGATCGACGGCACGCCCGTGAGCACGTCGATGAAGAAGCGCACCGTGTGCGCGAACCAGCTGCCGCGCCCGTACTCGATCAGCCACAGCGCCACGCCGATGCCGATCGGGATCGAGATCACCGACGCCAGCGTCACGATCTCGATCGTGCCCACGATCGCGCTCTTGACGCCGCCGATCGAGGAGCTCTTGAAGAAGGTGTTGCCGGTGGGGTCGGTGGTGAAGAAGCTCCAGCTCCAGGAGCCGAGGCCCTTGGCGAGCAGGTAGTAGACGATCAGCGCGAGCGGGATCAGCGCGAGGATCGTGCCGCCGAGGATCGTGCCCCGCGCGAGGCCGTCGCGCCGTCGCCGCGCCGCGCTCAGCGAGTGGCGCGCGAGGCGCGCGCGAGCGGTGGCGGTCGGATCGAGAGCGTCCATCAGCCGCTCACAGCCCCGGCGTCCCGGCGAGCGCCGGCGGTCCGGGCCCGCGCGGGTCCTGGGCCGCGCCCTGAGGCGCGTGTACCCGCTCGGCCCGCAGCACGATCACCCGCGCGATCGCGTTCACGAGCAGCGTCAGCACGAACAGCACGAGGCCCGCCGCGAACAGCGCCGAGCGGTGCAGCCCCTCCGCCTCGCCGAACTCGTTGGCGATCACCGCCGCGAGGCTGTTGCCCTGGGCGAACAGGTGGGTGGGCATCTGGGTGGCCCCTCCGATCAGGATCGTGACCGCGATCGTCTCCCCGATCGCCCGCCCGA
>DATJMB010000124.1:0-17483 GCA_035508995.1 Solirubrobacteraceae bacterium
CTGCGGCGCCGAATTCGAGGCGTTCACTCCCTATCACTACGGCACCTACGAAGACGAGGACGAGGTGCGCCCGTCCGAACGGCCGACGGTGGTGATCCTCGGCTCGGGGCCCAACCGGATCGGGCAGGGGATCGAGTTCGACTACTGCTGCGTGCACGCGGCGATGACGGTGCGGGAGTCGGGGCGGGACGCGGTGATGATCAACTGCAACCCGGAGACGGTGTCCACGGACTACGACACCTCCGACCGGCTCTACTTCGAGCCGCTCACACTCGAGGACGTGCTCGGGGTGGTGGAGATCGAGCGGCCGGAGGGCGTGGTGGTGCAGTTCGGCGGCCAGACGCCGCTGAAGCTCGCGGCGGGACTCGCCGCCGCGGGGGTGCCGCTGCTGGGCACGAGCGTGGAGGCGATCGACCTGGCGGAGGATCGGGGGCGCTTCGGCGGCCTGCTCTCGCGGCTGGGCTACAAGGCGCCGCCGTACGCCACGGCGAGCTCCGTGGCGCAGGCGCTGGGGCGGGGCGAGGAGGTGGGCTACCCGCTGCTGGTGCGGCCCTCCTACGTGCTCGGGGGCCGGGCGATGGAGATCGTGTACTCGCGGGAGGGTCTCGCGGACTACCTGCGCCGGGAGGTGGGGGAGGATGCCCCGCGGAGCACCATCTATCTCGACCGCTTCCTGGAGAACGCCATCGAGGTGGACGTGGACGCGCTGTGCGACGGGGAGGAGGTGTGGATCGGGGGGATCATGCAGCACGTGGAGGAGGCGGGTGTTCACTCCGGGGACAGCGCCTGCGTGCTGCCGCCGCACTCGCTGGGGGAGGAGATGCTGGGGCAGATCCGGGAGGCTACGCGGGAGCTGGCGCTGGCGATCGGGGTGGTGGGGCTGCTGAACGTGCAGTACGCGGTGCACGGGGGAGAGCTGTACGTGATCGAGGCCAACCCGCGGGCGTCGCGAACGATCCCCTTCGTGTCCAAGGCGGTGGGGGTGGCGCTGGCGAAGCTCGCCTGCCGGATCATGCTGGGGGAGAAGATCGCCGACATGGGCCTGCCGCAGGAGCGGCAGGGGCTCGGCTACGGGGAGCACGTGTCGGTGAAGGAGGCGGTGCTGCCGTTCGACCGCTTCGAGGGCTCGGACTCGGTGCTGGGCCCGGAGATGCGCTCCACGGGTGAGGTGATGGGCATCGCGCGGGACTTCCCGAGCGCCTTCGCCAAGGCGCAGGCGGCGGCCGGGGTGCCGCTGCCGAGCTCCGGGACGGCGTTCATCACGGTCACGGACTCCGACAAGGCGGGGGTGTTCGCGATCGCGCAGATCCTCCACGACAGCGGCTTTCGGATCGTGGCCACGAGGGGCACGGCGGAGGCGATCTCCCGCATGGGGGTGCCGGTGGAGCCGATCAACAAGATCGGCGAGGGCTCGCCGCACGTGCTCGACTGGATCGAGCGGGGAGACGTGGATCTCGTGGTCAACACCCCCACGGGCTCGGGCGCGCGGACCGACGGCTGGGAGATCAGACGGGCGGCGGTGAGCCACGGGATCCCCTGCCTGACCACCCTCGCGGCGGGCGTGAGCGCGGCGCGGGCGATCGCGCGGGCGAGGGCGGACGGGGCGCCGGAGGTCGTGTGCTTGCAGGAGCTTCACGCCTGAGACGCCGCGCGGGGGCGGCACCGGAGGACGGTCGCGGGGAGCGGTGACACTAGCCAGATGTCGGGGACTCGGCGCCTTGGCTTGGCCGTCCGGCCAGACGGGTTGGAATCTAAAAACCCCTGCAAAAGCACGATACGACCGTCCAGGACCCTCGACATACCTGAACCTCGAGTCGAGGTGTAGCTGAATTCGTCGATTTTCCCTTGAACGTGGCCGTGCGGTCTGTAGACTCGCCGCCCATGGCGCTGGCCACCGAGACGACCTCCCCCAAGACGGCAGTGGCCCCGGAGCGCTCTCTCAACCAGAGGATGGACGCGCTGGCGCGTGCCAACGCGATCCGCACCAAACGGGCGCGGCTGAAGCGGGAACTGAAGGCGGGCCGGTACTCGATCCACAAGCTGCTGCTGGAACCGCCGGAGTACATCGAAACGGCGAAGGTCTTCGACATGCTGCTGGCGGTTCCGAAGTACGGGCGTGTGAAGGTCAACAAGATCCTCGCCAACTGCCGCATCTCGCCGAGCAAGACGATCGGGGGGCTCTCCGACCGGCAGCGTTCGGAGCTCGTGTCCCTCCTGCGCCGCTAGGCCCGCCGCCGGCCACATTAGGGTGCCGGTCGTGGCGCGCGTGTTCGTCATCACAGGCCCCTCGGGCGTAGGCAAGGGGACGCTCATCAGGGGCCTGATGGAGCGGCTGCCGGGGCTCGAGCTTTCGGTGTCCGCAACCACCCGTCCGCCCCGCGCAGGCGAGAAGCACGGGGAGCACTACCACTTCCTCTCGCGGGAGGAGTTCGACCGGCACGTGGCCGCCGGGGAGTTCGTGGAGCACGCCGACTACGCGGGGCGCAGCTACGGCACGCTGCGCAGCGAGCTGCAGGGACGGCTCGCGGAGAACGTGCCGGTGGTGCTCGAGATCGAGGTGCAGGGGGCGCGCCAGGTGCGCACGGCGATGCCGGAGGCGGTGCAGGTGTTCATCGCGCCGCCCTCGCTCGCCGCGCTGCGCACGCGGCTGGTGGGGCGGGGCACGGACGACGGGCCGGAGGTGGAGCGGCGGCTGCAGGTGGCCGAGGAGGAGCTAAAGGCGCAACCGGAGTTCGAGCACGTGGTGGTCAACGACCGCCTCGACGAGGCCCTGGAGCGGCTCACGGAGATCGTCGCCGCCGAGCTTTCCTGAACAAGAGGGCCCGCGGGGACCGCGCGCGGGCGCGCACGCACGCGCGGGGCACCGTTTTTGGGACCGTGGGACCGCGCGCGGGCGCGCACGCACACGCGGGGCACCGTCTTTCGATCGCCTGACGCCAGCCCGACGACGGCGAGCGGCGCCGATCGGGCGGCGACAGCGACTACAATCGGGCTCCAACCCGAGAAAGGCCCCCGAACGTGATCTCTCCCCGCATCGACAGGCTGCTGCAGAACGTGGACTCCAACTACGCCTCCGTGCTGGTGGCGGCCAAGAGGGCGCGTCAGATCAACAGCTACTACCACAACCTCGGGGAGGGGGCGTTCGACGAGTTCCCGCCGCCGATGGTGGAAACGGTGTCCAAGAACTACCTCACGATCGCGCTGGAGGAGGTAGCGGCGGGGAAGCTGAAGTACCACTACCGCTAGGGGCGGCGCCACGGCGGCAGTGGGGCCGCGCCCGGCGGGCCGGCGCAGGCTGGCGGCCAGGGGTTGCGGGGAAGGCGGCGGCCCTCTAAACCTGAAAGCGGCATGTCTCGCATCCTGCTTGGCGTGAGCGGCGGCATCGCCGCCTACAAGGCCCTCGAGGTCGTGCGTCTGGCGACGGCGGCGGGGCACGCTGTGCGGGTGGTGCAGACGCCGGCGAGCGGGCGGTTCGTGGGGAGGGCGTCCTTCGAAGCGCTCACCGGGGGACCGGTGCTGGTGAGCGAGTTCGAACGGGATCCGGCGCGGGGGGCGTTCCCCGACCAGGGTCCGCCGGAGCACGAACCGGTCAGCCATCTGGAGCTGGTGGGAAACGCTGATCTGTACTTGATCGCGCCGGCGTCGGCCAACACGCTGGCCAAGCTGGCGGGAGGGCTTGCGGACAATCTGCTCACGAGCTGTGCGCTGGCCGCCTGCTGCCCGGTGGTGGTGGCGCCGGCGATGAACAGCCGCATGTACGAGCACCCGGCGACGCAGGCCAACCTGCGGGCGCTGCGAGACAGGGGGGTGGTGGTGATCGAGCCGGAGTCCGGGCGGCTGGCGTCCAAGGGAGAGCAGGGGATCGGGCGGCTCGCACAGCCGGAGCGCATCGTGGAGTGCTGCGAGGCGCTCCTCGCGGGGCCTGGGGAGCATGCCTACGAGGGGGCTGCCGAGGCGGGCTCGGCCACCGGGGAAGGCGGCGAGGGCGACCTGAAGGGCCTGCGGGTGCTGGTGACGGCGGGTGGCACGCGGGAGCCGCTGGACAGCGTGCGGTTCATCGGCAACAGCTCGTCCGGGCGGATGGGCATCGCGCTCGCGCGTGCGGCGCGGCGGCGGGGGGCGCGGGTGACGGTGATCGCCGCCAACGTGGCGCTCGAGCGCCCGGCGGGGGTGGGCTGGCGGACGGTGTCCACGGCGGGAGAGCTGCGGGAGGCCTGCGAGGAGGAGTTCCCGGCGTGCGACGTGCTGCTGATGGCGGCGGCGGTGGCCGACTTCCGGCCCAGGGCGGCGGTGGCCGGGAAGATCCCCTCGGGCAAGGGCGCCGAGGGGGGCGCGGCGGGGCTCTCGATCGAGCTCGAGCCCACGCCGGACGTGCTCGCGGCGCTCGCGGCGCGGCGGCGGCCGGGACAGACGCTGGTGGGCTTCGCGGCGGAGCACGGGCAGACGCTCGCCAACGGCCGGCGCAAGCTGGCGCTCAAGCGGCTGGACGCGATCGTGGTCAACGACATCTCGCGCGCGGACATCGGCTTCGAGTCCGGCGAGAACGAGGTCTCGATCCTCACCTCATCCGCCACCGGCCACGTGCCCCGCGCCGCCAAGGACCAGGTGGCCGACCGCATCCTCGACGTCGTCGCGGAGCTCCGCTCCGCCGAGTAGGCATTTCCAATCGCCGACTAGACCTTCCCGAATGCGTGCCCCGCGCGCGCGTGCGCGAGGGCCCTCTAAATTGTGGGGAGGATGGACAGCGTCTACGACCTCTACAGACGCGGCTGTGAGCTGCTGGAGCACGGCGACCACCAGGCGGCGATCGTGCCGCTGAGCAGGGCGCGGAACCTGGAGCCCGACAAGGCCTCGATCCGGGAGGCGCTGGGGCGAGCGCTGTTCCACGCACAGCGCTACGAGAGCGCGGCGGCGGAGTTCGCGGCGGTGGCGCGGGACGCGCCGACCGACGACTACGCGCTGTTCTGCCTGGGGCGCTCGATGCAGCTGCTGGGGCGCCACCGGGAGGCGTGCCAGCCGCTGGCGCTGGCGTGCTCGCTGCGTCCCGAGCGGGAGGACTACCGGCGCTACCGCGATCGGGCCTGGCGAGCGGCCCACGGGGATTGAGCGGGGCGGGAGAGAGGGAGCCACCCGCCCATGGCACATCGCGGCGCTGCTATCCTCGATCGACAGCTTTCGAGCCGATGTGGACTGTCGGCTGCAGTACCGAGAGTGGGCGCCCGCCCGCTCTTTTTTACGCCGACATCGGCTTCACGGGCACGGAAGGCCGCCATGCGGACCACCACACATGACTAGACCACAGATGACCAGCCAGCCACACACAACCCCCCTCCAGGCCGACGTCGAACGCCGGCTGGAGGCGGGCGATGGCGAGCTCGCGGAGGTGGAGGTGCTGCTGGCGGAGGTCGTGGGGGGGCGGCGTCTGCGGGTGTTCATCGACCATCCGGACGGGGTCACGCTCGCGCTCTGCGAGCGGGTGAGCCTGGCGCTGAACGAGCTGCGGGAGCGCTACTCGCTGGAGGTGTCCTCGCCGGGGGTGGAGCGGCCGCTGACCAAGCCCGAGCACTTCCGTCGCTTCGTGGGTCGCCGCGCGCGGGTGCGCACGCGCGCGCCGCACAACAGCTTCACCGGCGAGCTCGTCGCCGCCTCGGACCTCGAGGTCACGCTCGCCGCAGAGGGCGGCGTGGTGGCGATCCCCTACGCCGACATCCGTCGTTCGAACCTGCTCGAGGAGTAGATACATGTCACGCGAGATCCTGGAGGCCATGAACGCGCTCGCGCGCGAGAAGAACATCGAGCCGGAGAAGCTCATGGTCGCGCTCGAGGACGCCCTCCTGTCCGCCTACAAGAAGCAGCCCGGTTCGGCGAAGTACGCGCGGGTGGAAATGGACCGCGAAACGGCGGACTTCCGGGTCATCGAGCTGATCATCCCGGAGCGCCTCGAGGCGCACCTGATCGTGGAGACGATCGACGAGGAAACCACGATCGACCCCGAGACGGGGGAGATGCGCGAACCGGAGGAACCGGAAATCGACCCGGCGAAGTTCGCCGAATACCGCGACCAGATCGACGAGCGGGACGTCACCCCCGACGACTTCGGACGGATCGCGGCGCAGACGGCCAAGCAGGTCATCCTGCAGCGCATCCGGGAGGCGGAGCGGGACATGATGTACGAGGAGTACCGCGACCGGGTGGGAGAGCTCATCACGGGCATCGTCCAGCAGTCGGACTCGCGCTACACGCTCGTGCAGCTGCGCGAACGGGTCGAGGCGCTGCTGCCGAAGTCCGAGCAGGTGGAGGGTGAGCGCTATGACCACTCGCAGCGGATCAAGGCGGTGATCAAGGAGGTCTCGCCCTCCACCAAGGGGCCCTCGATCATCGTCTCGCGACGGGACCCGGAGCTGATCAAGAAGCTGTTCGAGCTCGAGGTGCCGGAGATCGCGGACGGTCTCGTGGAAATCGCCAACGTGGCGCGGGAGCCGGGCTACCGCTCGAAGATCGCGGTCATCTCCCACACCGACGGGGTGGACCCGGTGGGCGCCTGCGTGGGCCCCCGCGGCTCGCGCGTGCGCATGGTGGTCTCGGAGCTGCGGGGAGAGAAGATCGACATCATCCCCCACAACGACGAGCCGGCGCGGTTCGTCGCCAAGGCGCTCTCTCCCGCGCGGGTGCGGGAGGTGCTGGTGGACGACGACGCCAAGCAGGCCACGGTGATCGTGCCCGACGACCAGCTCTCGCTGGCGATCGGACGGGAAGGTCAGAACGCCCGCCTGGCGGCGCGGCTGACGGGCTGGCGGGTGGACATCCGCTCGGAGACGGAGTTCGCGGCGGAGGAGGCCGAGCACGCCTACGAGGAGGAGGACCTGCAGGGACGGTGCGCGGCGGTGCTCTCCAACGGGCGGCGCTGCCCCAACGCCTCGCTGCCGGGCTCGCGCTACTGCGGCCTTGAGACCCATCAGGCGCTGGCGGGCATCGACTCGGATAACCTCGCCGACCTCAACCCGTCGGGTGGCCCTGACGGCGACTCCGACGGCGCGGGACAGGAGCCGGGGGAGCAGGACCAGAGCGAGGAGCTGCTGCACGACGCCGACCCCGACGCGCCCGTGGCGGCTGAGCCGCCCGACCTGCCCGATGTCCCATCGCCGGCCGCGGAGACCGCCGCGGAGCAGCGGGTGGAGCTCCAGGACGGCCCCTAGAATCGGTGACTGGATGACCAAGAAGCGGGTTCACGAGATAGCCAAGGAGCAGAACCTCCCGAGCAAGGAGCTGCTGGAGAAGCTCAAGTCGGCGGGTGTCGCCGTCAAGACCGCGTCCTCCTCGATCGACGAGTCGGTGGCGCTTGCGGCGCTCCAGAACGGCGCCGCCGCCGCATCCGCCGCGAAGGCCCCGAGCGACGGCGCACCCGCCAAGCCCGCGCCGGCCAACCCGGCCGCGGCCTCGCCGCCAAAGCGCGCCGCGCAGCCGCCCGCGCGGCCCGCCGCCCAGACACCCGCGGCCGCAGCGTCCGAGGCGACAGCGCCCGGGCAGACGCCGGCGACACCCGCTCCAGCCGCGCCAGCCACCCCCTCCGCGGCCACCCCGGCGGCCGCCGGCCAGTCGGGCGAGCGCGTGCGTCCCACCCGGGACTCGCGCACGGGCGAGCGGGCCCCCGGCGGCTCCTCGGGCGGGCGGCGACGGGTGGTGATCGACTCGCAGGCCTCGCGGCGCCAGCAGACGGGGCCCGCCAACCAGCCCCAGCGCCGCCCCCGCCGGGGCCGCCGTCGTCGTGGCACCTACGACGAGACGATCGCGCCGATCGACACGGCGGCGATGGAGGCCACGGACCTGATCCGCGTTAACTCTGGCTCCACGGTCAAGGACGTGGCCGAGTACCTCGGCACGCCGGTGCCGGAGATCATCAAGAAGCTGATGGGGCTCGGCGAGATGGCCACGCTCACGCAGACCCTTTCCGACGACGCCATCCAGGTGCTGGCGGACGAGTTCGACAGGCAGATCGAAATCGTGCACGCGGCCGACGACGTGGAGCTCGAGCCGGCCTTCGAGGACGCCGAGGAGGACCTGATCGAACGGCCCCCGGTGGTGACGATCATGGGCCACGTGGATCACGGCAAGACCTCGCTGCTGGACGCGATTCGCGAGACCGAGGTGGCGGCCGGTGAGGCGGGCGGCATCACCCAGCACATCGGCGCCTACCAGGTCCACCACGGGGACAAGGAGATCACCTTCCTGGACACGCCCGGCCACGAAGCCTTCACGGCGATGCGGGCGCGCGGCGCGCGGGTGACGGACCTCGCGGTGATCGTGGTGGCCGCCGACGACGGCGTCAAGCCGCAGACCGAGGAGGCGATCGACCACGCCAAGGCGGCCGACGTCCCGATCGTGGTCGCCGTCAACAAGATCGACAAGGAGGGCGCGCAGCCCGAGCGGGTGCGCACGGAGATGACCCAGCACGGCCTGCAGCCCGCCGAATGGGGGGGAGAGATCGAGTTCGTGGACGTCTCCGCCAAGACGCGCCAGGGCCTCGACGACCTGCTCGACACGATCCAGGTGGTCACCGACCTCGAGGAGCTGCGGGCCAACGCCTCGGCGGAAGCCTCCGGCACGGTGATCGAGTCAAAGCTCGACCCCGGTCGCGGCCCGGTGGTGTCGGTGCTCATCCAGCGCGGCACGCTCAACGTGGGCGACGCGCTGGTGGCGGGCGCCCACTTCGGGCGGGTGCGCGCGATGACGGACTTCACGGGCACGCGCGTCAAGCACGCCTCTCCCGGCCAGCCCGTGGAGGTGCTCGGCTTCGACGGCGTGCCCGAGGCGGGCGAGCTCGTGCGGGTGGTGGAGAACGAGCGCCGCGCGCGCCAGCTCGCCGGCGAGCGCGCCAACCGCCTGAAGACCGAGGCGCTGGCCCGCCGCTCGGGCCGCAAGGTGTCGCTCGAAGACGTCTTCAAGCTCGCGCAGGAGGGCGCCGTCAAGGAGCTCGGCCTGGTGGTGAAGGCCGACGTCGCCGGCTCGCTGGAGGCGATCGAGGACGAGATCGCCAAGCTTCCTCAGGAAGAGGTGAAGGTCAACATCATCCATCGCGGGGTGGGCGGCATCAACGAGTCCGACGTGATGCTCGCGGCCGCCTCCCAGGGCCTGATCCTCGCCTTCAACGTGCGCCCCGTCGGCGAAGCGCGCCAGGCGGCCGACCGGGAGGGCGTGGAGATCCGCTCCTACTCTGTCATCTACCGCGCGATCGAGGAGCTGAGGGCGGCCATGCAGGGCATGCTCGAGCCCACCGAGGTCGAGACGCCGCTCGGCCAGGCGGAGATCCGCCAGCTCTTCAAAGCCTCCCGCATCGGCACCATCGCCGGCTCCTTCGTCACCGAGGGCAAGGTCACGCGGGGCGCGAAGGTTCGGGTGGTGCGCGAGGGCACCGTGATCCACGACACCACGATCGCCAGCCTGCGCCGCTTCGAGGAGGACGTGCGGGAGGTCACCGCCGGCTTCGAGTGCGGCATCGTGCTGACCAACTTCCAGGATCTGCGCGAGGGCGACATCCTCGAGAGCTATGAGACACGCCTGCAGGAGCGCGAGCTCTCCTGAGGCGGTCGATGGCCTTCGCGAACGCTGCGTACTCGACCCCTCGGGGCGTGATCTCGAAAGGGTAGGATGACCGCTTCAGGGCGTATGCGTCGCGTCGACGAGGGGGTCCGGCAGGTGCTCGGCGATGCGGTGGCTTCCGAGCTGAAGGACCCTCGAGTTGGATTCGTGACCGTGACAGATGTCAGAACGAGCCCCGACCTGCGCCATGCTCGCGTGTACGTGAGCGTTCTCGGCGCCGGCGCCGCCCAGTCCAATCCCGCCGAGCGCGAGGCGACGCTCGCGGGTCTGCGCTCCGCCCACGGCTACCTCCAGGGACGGCTCGCGGCGGAGCTGCGCCTCAAGCGCACGCCCACGCTCGAGTTCCTCTACGACGACACCACCGACCGGGCGATGCGCGTGGAGGAGCTGCTGGAGCGGGAGGAGCCGGCGTGAGCCGCGAGGACGCCGCCAGCATCGAGGTCACGCGCGAGCGCATCCTCGAGCGCCTGCGCGAGGACAGCCACTTCGTGCTCGCCGCCCACGAGAACCCCGACGGCGACGCGCTGGGCTCGCTGGTGGCGATGCAGGGCCTGCTCACGGCGCTGGCCAAGGACAGCCTGCTGTTCATCGCCCCCGAGGACCTGCCCCTGCCCTACGAGTACCAGGGCCTCTTCGACCTCACCGGCCTGATCCAGGCGCCGCCGGGCGACATCGCCCAGCGCACCGTGATCTTTCTGGACTGCGGCAACATCGACCGCAACTCCGCCACCGTGCTGCGCGACGGGCGCGCGGTGCTGAACATCGACCACCACCACGACAACACCCGCTTCGGCACGCTGGACTACGTCCTCTCCGAGGCCTCCTGCACGGCCGAGATCGTGTGGGACCTGATGGGTCGCCTGTCGGTCGCCCCGAGCCTCGCCGTGGCGCGCGCCCTGTACGTCGCGCTGATAACCGACACGGGGCGCTTCATGTACGAGAACACCGGCCCGCGAGCCCACGAGATGGCGGCCGCCCTGATCGAGGCCGGCGTGGACGTCCAGGCGGTGTACCGCAAGCTCTACGAGGAGATGCCGGAGTCCAAGGTGCAGCTGCTGGCGCTGGCGCTGACCCGCATGCGCCGCTACGACGACGGCGAGCTGACGATCGCCAACCTCACCGCGGAGGACTTTCGCTCGCTGGCCGCCGAGGACAGCTACTCGGAGGGCATCATCGACCACCTTCGCGCCGTGCGCGGCACTCGCGTGGCGGCGCTCGTGCGCGAGCTCACCGCGCCGGGCCGGGCGGGCCAGTCCAAAGTCTCGCTGCGCGCCGTCGACGACCTGGTGGACGTCTCCGCGATCGCCCGCCAGCAGGGCGGCGGCGGCCACCGCCGCGCGGCCGGCTTCTCCACCTCCCTCGACCACGACGAGCTCACCGCCTTCCTGCGCCGCGCGATCGCCGCACAGCTGCACCCCGAGCCGGCCCCCGCGTGAGGGAGCCGGCCCCCGCGTGAGCGCCCCCGAGGGCGTGCTGCTGATCGACAAGCCCGCCGGCGTCACCTCCCACGACGTCGTGGCCGCCGTCAAGCGTGCCCTGGGCGGCGTCAAGGTCGGCCACGCCGGCACCCTCGACCCCTTCGCCACCGGGCTGCTGCTCGTGCTCGTGGGCCCCGCCACGAAAGCCCAGAGCAAGCTCATGGCGCTGCCCAAGCGCTATGAGACGCTCGCCCGCCTGGGCGCCACCTCGAGCACCGGCGACCCCGAGGGCGAGATTCTCCACACTGGACGCCTGCCGGCGGACCCGCCGGCGCTGCCCACCGGCGAGATCCAGCAGCGTCCACCCCGCCACTCGGCGGTGAAGATCGACGGCCAGCGCGCCTACAAGCGGGCCCGTCGCGGCGAGACCTTCGAGCTGCCCCCGCGCACCGTCACCGTCTCCCGCTTCCAGCAGCTCTGGCGCGAGGGCGAGCGCGCGGCCTTCGTGATCGAGTGCTCCTCGGGCACCTATGTGCGCTCGCTGATCGCCGACCTGCACGACGCCTACTGCGAGGAGCTCAGGCGCACGGCCATCGGCCCCTTCGACGTCGCCGGCGCCGTGGCGCCGCCCGCGCGCGGCGCCGCCTGGCCCGATCCGCCCCTGCTCGCCCTCGATCGCGCGCTCGCCGCCGTGCGGGCGTTTGCTCCACCCGCCTGAACCCGCCGTCGAGAGCGTTCGAAGAACGCCGTCGAGAGCATTCGAAGAATGGGGCCCCGCGCGGGCGCGCGCTCGCGCGCGCGGGGCGGCGAGCAACAGTGAGTCCTCGCCCCGGCAGAGCCCGCAATAGTCTTAAGCCGTGGAGATCGTGCGCCTGCCCGACCTACGCCCGGCGAAGGGAGCCGGCAGGAGCGTGGCGGTGGGCACCTTCGACGGCGTCCACCTCGGCCACCGGGCGGTGATCGAGGGTGCCGACAGCGTGCTCACCTTCGACCCCCATCCCGTCTCGGTGGTCGCCCCCCAGCACACGCCCAAGCTCCTCACCACGCTGCCGGTGAAGGCGGAGCTGATCGCCGGCCTCGGCGTGAAGGAGCTGATCGTGATCCCCTTCAACGCCGCCTTCGCGGCCCGCCCGGCGGAGGAGTTCGTGCAGGACGTCCTCGTGGGCACCCTCGGCGCGCGCCGGGTGGCGATCGGCGAGAACTTCCGCTTCGGCCACCGCGCCAAGGGGGATCCTGCGATGCTGAGCGCCGACGAGCGTTTCGAGACCGTCGTTCATCCGCTGCTGGAACTCGACGGCGAAGTGGTCTCCTCGAGCCACATCCGCGGCCTCGTGCTGGCGGGTGAGGCGGAGCAGGCGGCGCGGTTCCTGGGCGCCCCCTTTCAGCTGCGCGGGGAGGTGGCCCACGGCGACGAACGGGGCCGGCGGCTGGGCTTTCCCACCGCCAACCTGATCCCCGAGGAGGCTCTCGCCTGCCCCGGCCACGGCGTGTACGCGTGCCTGGCCAACGGCTCCATCCCCGCGGCCGTCTCGATCGGCGTGCGCCCCACCTTCGCCACCGGACGGGGAGAGCTGATCGAGGCGCACCTGATCGACTTCGAGGGCGACCTCTACGGCAGCGAGCTGCGCCTGGACTTCGTCGCCCGCCTGCGCGGCGAGCGCCGCTTCGACACCGCCGAGGCGCTCATCGAGCAGATGGACCGGGACGTGGCCCGCACCCGCGAGATCCTCGCGGCGACCTGAGCTGCGCGGCCTCTCTGCCTGAGCGGCGTGGCCTCTCCGCCGGAGCGGCGCGGCCTCTCCGCCGGAGCGGCGCGGCCTCTCTGCTACCGTTGCCGGCCGTGCCAGTGCTGACGACAGAGCGAAAGCGCGAGCTCGCCGCCAAGTTCGGCGCCGACGAGCGCGACACCGGATCCACGAAGGTCCAGATCGCGCTGCTCACCGAGCGCATCAACCATCTCACCGAGCACCTGCGCGAGCAGAAGAAGGACCATCACTCGCGCCGCGGCCTGCTGATGCTGGTGGGCCGTCGCCGTCGCTTCCTGGACTACCTCCAGCGCCGCGACCTCGAGGGCTACCGCGCGCTGATCAAAGAGCTCGGCCTGAGAAAGTAGAGACGGTCGTGGGCGCGTGTCCGTGATCGAGCCCGGCAAGCCCGCACCCGCCTTCCGGCTCGCCCGCGAAGACGGCGAGCGCTTCACCGAGGCGGACCTGCGCGGTCACGCCACGATCCTCGTCTTCTATCCGTTCGCCTTCAGCCCCGTGTGCACCGACCAGCTGCAGCTCTACGAGCGCGAGCTGGGAGAGCTGACGGCGGGGGGCACGGAGATCTACGGGGTCTCCTGCGACAGCTCCTACGCTCAGCGGGCCTTTCGCGAGAAGCTCGCGGTGAGCATTCCCCAGCTCTCGGACTTCGAGCCCAAGGGCGCGGCGTGCGCCGCCTTCGGAGTGCTCCACGAGGGCGGCTTCCCGCAGCGGGCCCTCGTCGTGGTGGGCGCCGACGGGGTCGTGGCCTGGAGCTATCAGGCGCCCACGCCCGCTGAGCTGCCGCCCGTGGAGCTGCTGCGCGAAGGGCTCGCGGCCCTCGCCTGAGAGCGCCCGCCGGACCCGGGCTGGCGCGGGCCGGTCGATGGCGGCGGGTCCGCTAAGCTCCGCTGGTTCGGATCAAAGAGAAAAGAAAACAGATCCGCCTGGGGTCGAGTGGCCCCGTGAGCCGACGGGCGGAAAAGGAAGGCAGAGCATATGAGCAGCAATGACGCCGTTACGCGGGTCTCCGTGGAGATTGCCGGCACCGATATCTCCTTCGAGACCGGCAGGATGGCCAAGCAGGCCTCCGGCGCGGTCGTGGTGCGCCAGGGCGACACCATGGTTCTCGCCACCGCGGTTGCGGGCGCGGTGCGCGACGTGGACTTCCTGCCCCTGACGGTGGACGTCGAGGAGCGGATGTACGCCGCCGGGAAAATCCCCGGCTCGTTCTTCAAGCGCGAGGGCCGTCCCGGCGAGAAGGGCACCCTCACGGCACGCATGATCGACCGGCCGATCCGGCCCCTGTTCCCCAAGGAATGGCGCTACGACACCCAGCTCGTGGCGATCCCCCTCTCGATCGACCACGTGCACCCCTACGACATCCTCGCCATGAACGGCGCCTCCGCGGCGCTGATGATCTCCGACATCCCCCTGCCCACCCCCGTGGGCGCGGTGCGCATCGGCAAGATCGACGGCAACTTCGTCGTGAACCCCAGCGAGGAGGACCTGCTGGGCGCCGGGGAGGGCTCCGAGAGCGAGAACAGCTCGGACCTCGACCTGATCGTGGCGGGCACCGAGGAGGCCATCCTGATGGTCGAGGCGGGCGCCAACGAGATCCCCGAGGCGGAGATCCTCGACGCGCTGGACATCGCCCACGCGGAGATCAAGAAGCTGTGCGCCCTGCAGCGGGACCTGGCCGAGAAAGTGGGCAAGGAGAAGAAAGTTTTCGCCACCATCGAGGTGGATCCGGCGCTGCTTCAGGAGATCCGCGCCTCCCACGGCGCCGCTCTCGACGAGGCCACCCAGGTGGAGGACAAGCTCGAGCGCCAGGACGCCACCAAGGCGGTGGAGAGCGCGATCCTCGAGCGGCACGCCCCACCGGCTCCCGAGGGGGCTTCGGAGGAGCAGCTCGTGGCCGCCAAGGAGCGCCGCGCGGCGGTGCAGCTGGCGTTCGACAAGCTCGAGAAGTCGATCATCCGCGAGCGCATCGCCGTGCACAAGAAGCGCCCCGACGGCCGCGCCGAGAGCGAGATCCGCGAGATCACCATCGAGGTCGGCGTCACGCCGCGCACGCACGGCTCGGCGCTGTTCACCCGCGGGCAGACCCAGGCGCTGAGCGTGGTGGCGATGGGCACCCTCAAGGAGGAGATGCGCATCGACACGCTCGGTCTGGAGACCAAAAAGTACTACTGGCACCACTACAACTTCCCGCCCTTCTCGGTCGGGGAGGCGGGCCGCATGGGCGGCGTCAAGCGCCGCGACGTCGGCCACGGCGCCCTAGCCGAGCGGGCGCTCGCGCCGATGGTGCCCACGATCGAGGAGTTCCCCTACTCGATCCGGGTGGTGTCGGACATCCTGGAGTCCAACGGCTCCTCCTCGATGGCCTCGGTGTGCGGCTCATCGCTGTCGCTGATGGACGCCGGCGTGCCGATCAAGCGGCCGGTGGCGGGCATCGCGATGGGACTGATCAAGGAGGGCGAGGACTACATCGTGCTCACCGACATCGCCGGCGTGGAGGACCACCTCGGCGACATGGACTTCAAGGTGGCGGGCACCGAGCGGGGCATCACGGCGCTGCAGATGGACATCAAGATCTCCGGCGTCACCTTCGAGATCCTGCGCGACGCCCTCTCCCAGGCCAAGGAGGCGCGGACCTTCATCCTCGGCAAGATGGCGGACACGATCGGCGGGCCGCGCGAGCAGCTCTCGCAGTTCGCTCCCCGCATCCAGACGATTCAGATCGACCCCTCCCAGATCGGCATGCTGATCGGCAAGGGCGGGGAAACGATCAGGGCCCTCTCGGAGGAGTTCGAATCCCAGATCGACGTCAACGACGACGGCCAGGTGCTGATCTACTCCGCCAACGGCGATCTCGCGGACGCGCTCCTGGAGCGGGTGCGGCTGATGATGAAGGAGGTGGAGGTCGGCGACGAATATGTCGGCAAGGTGGTCAAGACCACCACCTTCGGCGCCTTCGTCGAGCTCACCAAGGGCACCGACGGGCTGCTGCACATCTCCAACGTCTCTCCCGGGCAGCGGGTTGAGAGCGTCGAGGACGTCCTCAACCGCGGCGACGAGATCAACGTGCGCGTGGTGGAGGTGGACCGCGAGCGGGGCCGCATCGGCCTGCGCCTCACCGAGGACCCCGAGGTCGCCGGCAAGTCCGCCGAGGAGCTCGCGAGCGTCGGCTCGGGGGGTGGGGGATCCCGCCCCGGCGGTCGTCCGCCGCGCGAGGGCGGCGGCGGCAGGTCCGCGAGCAACGGTCGCGGCGACGGCCGTGGACGGCGCTCCGAGGGCGAGCGCGGCTCCGGACGCCCCCGCCACGGAACCGGGCGTGACCGCGATCGCGAGCGTTACTAGAGCCCCCAGAGCCAGTCGTCTCGGCCCGGTGAGCGAGCACCGCGTGAGCACGCTGGCCAGCGGCGTGCGGGTGATCACCGAGCGGGTGCCCAACATCCGCTCGGTGGCGCTCGGCTTCTGGATCGGCACGGGCTCGGCGATGGAGAGCGAGGAGCAGGCCGGCATGAGCCACCTGCTCGAGCACATGCTGTTTCGCGGCACCGCCCGCTACCGCTCGCACGAGATCGACGAGATCTTCGACGGCATGGGGGCGGAGATCAACGCGGGCACCGACCGCGAAAGCACCTCTCTGTACACCCGCGTGCTCGACCGGCACCTGGAGCGGGCCTTCGACGTGGCCGCGGAGATGGTGTGGCGCCCGCGCCTGGAAGACCTCGAGGCCGAGCGGGAGGTGGTGCTCGAGGAGATCGCGATGTACGAAGACGACCCCCAGGACCGCGTGTTCGACCTGCTCGGGGAGGCCGTCTTCGGCGCCCACCCCCTCGGCCGCGCCACGATCGGCACCGCCGAGGTGGTGGGCGGCGTCACACTCGAGCGGCTGCGGGCCTTCCACGACGAGCGCTACACCCCCGCCCAGGTGGTGATCGCCGCGGCGGGCTCGGTGGACCACGACGCGCTCGTGGAGCTGGCGCGGGCGGCGGAGGCGTCGGCCGGCGAGGGCGTCAAGGAGGACAGGGCGGACGTGGACGGCCACGCGAACGCCGGCGCGCCGGGGGCGCCGAGGTCCGGCGAAGAGCCCCAGTTCGCGCGGCGGGTGCGCTTCCTGGCCAAGGACACGGAGCAGTACCACGTGTGCCTCGGCGGCCGGGGCATCGCCCGCGACGACGAGCGGCGCTTCGCGCTGCGGGTGCTGGAAGGGATTCTCGGCGGCACCTCCTCCTCGCGCCTCTTCCAGGAGGTGCGCGAGCGCCGCGGCCTGGCCTACTCGGTGTTCTGCTTCGCCGCCCAGCACGCCGCCACCGGCGAGGTGGGCCTGTACGTGGGCACCCGCCCGGAAAACCTCGCCGAGGCGCTCGCCACGATCGCGCGCGAGCTCGAGCGGCTGCTCGAGGACCCCGCCAGCGCCGCCGAGATAGAGCGCTCGCGGGAGAACCTCAAGGGGCGCATCGCCCTCTCGCTGGAGTCCACCGGCGCGCGCATGAACCGCCTCGGCGGCTCCCTGCTCGCCGCCCTGCCGATCCTTTCGGTGGATGAGATCTTCGCCCGCATCGACGCCGTGCGGGTGGAGGACCTGCGCGAGCTGGCCCGCGAGCTGTTCGCGCCCGGGACGCTCTCGATCGCCGGCATCGGCCGCGACGTGCGGGTCTTCGAGGAGGCTCTCGCGCCGCTCGGCGGCGCCCCCGAGGCAACCCCGATCGGAGCG
>DATJMB010000125.1:0-5126 GCA_035508995.1 Solirubrobacteraceae bacterium
ACCAGCTCAGGGTCCACCCCCTCGAGCGTCCTCAACCTCACATCTGCCGCCTCCGCCACCGCCATCGCCCGGTCGTACCGCTTCTCGGGTCGCTCTCTGCTCGCCGGGAACAGCACGAACGGCTCATCCTCGTCGAGTCCCAGCTCCCGCCGCGCCCACTTTCGCCCCAGCGGCCTGAACCGCCCCGTGTCCACCCCACAGGGCAGCACCACCGCCCGCTCTCGCGCTCGGCGTCCCGGCAGGCGTGCGATCAGATCCTCCGACGCCGTCCCCACCACGTCCATCCGCGGGAGTGCCAGCCCCGTGAGCAGACGCGTATGCCGATGGCTCACGTCGCTGCCGTGGATCGTCAACCCCCGCACCCGTCCTTTCACCGCCATCGCCGGCCATGCCGTGAGCCCGAAGTGCGCGTGCACCACGTCGAATCGCCTCCCCGCGAAACGTCTCCTCAGCTCCCTCGCTCCCGCCGCCAGCCCGCCCGGTCCCTGGCCCAGCTCTCGCAACTCGATCTCGCTTCCCCGCAGGCTCTCCAGCCCCCGCAGCGCCTCCACCTGGTCCCGCACGAACCGCCCCCGCTCGGGATGCTCCGCCGAGGGCAGCATGTTCGAAACCACGAGCACACGCATCCCGCCGGCACTGTAGGCCATCCCAGGAGGTTGCCGGGGTCTTCCCGGTTGTTCTCGGGTGTGCCGTCGGTGGGGTCGTGGTGTTTCGTTTTTGGGGTGCCCGCGCGTGCGTGTGCGCCCGCGCGTGCGCGTGCGCGCGTGTGCGCGGCGCGGCCGTTTTGGAGCGCTGCTGGTCTCCCGGTTGCCACCGGCGCTCCCTGAGCCTGTGGAATGATGGCGCCGTGCAGAGTCCCCGTTCTACATCTCCCGTCCCCGTCGAGGCTCTCCCGTGAGCCGCCGCAGCCATGGCCGCTCGCCGGACGCGCTCCGTCCCACCAACATCGAGCCCGGCTTCATTCGCACCGCCACCGGCTCCGCCCTCATCTCCGTCGGCGAGACCCGCGTGATCTGCACCGCCTCCGCCCAGGAGACCCTCCCCCGCTGGCTCACCGGCAAGGGCAAGGGCTGGCTCACCGCCGAGTACTCCATGCTCCCCGCCTCCACCGGCGATCGCAAGCCACGCGACATCTCCCGCGGCCGCCTCGACGGCCGCACCGTCGAGATCCAGCGCCTCATCGGCCGCTCCCTGCGCGCAGTCGTCGATTTTCAGGCGCTCGGCGAACGCACCATCTACGTCGACTGCGATGTCATCCAGGCCGACGGTGGCACCCGCTGCGCCTCCATCACCGGCGCATACGTCGCCTTCGCTCTCGCCTGCGAGCAGCTCACGGCCGCCGGCAAGCTCGACCGCAGCCCTCTCACCGGCTCTCTCGCCGCCGTCTCATGCGGCATCGTCGACGGCCAGCCCCGTCTCGACCTCGACTACGGTGAGGACTCCAACGCCGAGGTCGATGCCAACGTCGTCATGACCGGCGATGGCGGTCTCGTCGAGGTCCAGGCCACGGCAGAGCGCATGCCCCTCTCCCGCGCCCATCTCGATGAGCTCCTCGCCCTCGCTGCCGCCGGTGTCGAGCAGCTGCGCGCCGTCCAGCAGCAGGCCATCGCCGCCGCCGCCCCGGAGGCCGCCGCCGCCCCGGAGGCCGCCGCTCCCGAGGCCGCTGCCCCGGAGGCAGCCGCTCCGGAGGCCGCCGCCTGATGGGCGGTCGCCTGCTGCTCGCCACCGGCAACGAGCACAAGCGCCGCGAGCTCGCCCGTATGCTCGCCGGCTCCGGGGAGCCCTGGCAGCTCGACCTGCTGCCCAGCCACGTTCGGCTCCCCCCCGAGACCGGCCACAGCTTCGCCGAGAACGCCTTCCTGAAGGCTCGCGCCGCCGCCCAGGCCACCGGCAGGCCCACCATCGCCGACGACTCCGGCATCGAAGCCGCCGCCCTGGACGGCCGCCCCGGCGTTCGCTCCGCCCGCTACGCCGGCGAGCACGCCACCGACGAGCAGAACCTGCAAAAGCTCCTGCGGGAGGCCCCCGCCGGCAGCCCCCTGCGCTACGTCTGCGCAATCGCCTACGTCGAACCCGCCACCGGCGAGGAGCGCCTCTTCGAAGGCGCCTGCACGGGCATCCTCGCCGCCGACCCCACGGGCGACCACGGCTTCGGCTACGACCCCGCCTTCATCCCCGACGACTGGCCCGGCGAGCACACCATGGCCGAGCTCACCGACGACCAGAAGGATCGCATCAGCCACCGCGCCCGCGCCGTCCACGCCCTGCTGGCGTGGCTCGCTCTCCGGCCCAGCCCCTCCGACCCCCTCACAGCAGGTTGATCGCCGCCGCCGCCCCCACCGCCGCCGAGACCCCCGCGTAGCCGGTGTAGCCCGCCAGCAGCAGCAGGAACGCCGTCAGCAGCGCCACCAGCACGGTCAGCGTCCACGCCACCCGTTCGAAGGTCATCGCCGCCCATTCTTCCAGTGCCCCCGGCGGGCCGCTGCCCGCGCCGATCCGCGCCACACTCCACCCGGTCCCTGCCGTCCGCCTCCGTTGTTAGCGTCTTGAGACCGTTTCACGAACGAGGAGGGCGAAGTGACGAAGTCCGAGCTGGTCGACCAGGTGGCCGACCGAAGCGGCCTCACCAAAAGCGACACCGCCCGCGCCATCGACGCCGTGCTGGAAACCGTCGAGGATGCCCTTCGCCGGGGCAGCGAGGTGACGTTGTCGGGTTTCGGCAAGTTCCACGTCGGCGAACGCGGCGCCCGCCAGGGCGTGAACCCGCGCACCGGCGAGCGCATCCAGATCGCCGCTTCCCGCGTGCCCCGCTTCACCGCCGGCAGCGGTCTCAAGAAGGCGGTCAAGGGCCGCTGAGCGGCGCCTTCGCCGAGCGCTCTCCCGCGCCCGGGGCATCTCCCACGCCGCTACCCTTGGGCGCGGTGGCGCCTGTCCCAGCAGCTGAAGACCGGTTTGGCGACGTCCTCGCCGCCCGTGTCCTCGCACGTCGGTCCCAGATCGTTCTGGGCCTCGACCCCGATCCAAGTGCCCTCTGGCCCCGGGCCCTCAAGGACGCCTCCGCCCTCTCCGGCGCCTCTCCATCCCTGCGCGCCGCCGCCGCCGTGGCCGCCCACTGCAAGGCCCTCATCGACGCCGCCGGGCCCGCCTGCGTGGCCGTCAAGCCACAGCTCGCCTGCTTTGAGCGCCTGGCCGCCGAGGGTCGCGCCGCGCTCGCCGACGTCATCGCCCACGCCCGCGCCGCCGGCCTGCTGACGATCGCCGACGGCAAGCGCGGCGACATCGACGTCTCCGCCGCCGCCTACGCCCAGTCTCTCTTCGAGGGCTTCCACACCCCCTTCGGCCTCGTGCCCGGCCTCCAGGTCGACGCCGCCACCGTCAACCCCCTGATGGGCCGCGACACCCTCGCTCCCTTCCTCGCAGCCGCCCGCGCTCGCGGCGCCGGCCTGTTCGCGCTCGTTCGCACCTCAAACCCCGGCGCAGCCGACATCCAGGAGCTCACGCTCGCCGACGGCTCGCCGGTGTGGGAGCGCCTCGCCGCCATCGTGGCCGAGCTCGGCAGCGAGAGAGTGGGGGAGAGCGGCCTCAGCGACCTCGGCGCCGTCGTCGGCGCCACCGCCCCCGCCGTCCTGGCCCGCGCCCGCGAGGCGATGCCCCACGCCGTCCTGCTGCTCCCCGGCGTGGGCGCCCAGGGAGGTCGCGTCGAGGATCTCGCCCCCGCCTTCGCCCCCGGCCCCGCCGGCGGCCTCGTGAGCGCCTCCCGCTCGATCGCCGGCGCCCACCTGAAGACCGGCGAGGATCCCCCCATAGCAGCCCGCGCGGAGGCCGAGCGACTGCGCGCCATCGCCTGGGCGCTGTCGGCGTAGACTGATCTCGGATGATCATCACGGTCACCCTCAACGCAGCGATCGACAAGTCCCTCTCGGTGCCCAACTTCCGCATCGGTCGCCGCCATCGCACCGTGGCCCAGCGCACGATGGCCGGCGGCAAGGGCGTCAACATCGCCCGCACCCTGAAGGCCCTCGGCCTGCCCGTCATCGCCACCGGCTTCGCCGGCGGCGCCACCGGCACCCACATCGTCGAGCAGCTCACCGAGGAGTCGATTCTCAACGACTTCGTGCGCATCCGCGAGGAGTCCCGCACCAACACCTCCGTCCTGGACCCCACCACGGGCGAGCAGACCGAGATCAACGAACGCGGCCCCGCAGTCTCCGAGCGCGAGGTGGAGCTGTTTCGCGACAAGCTCCTCTATCTCGCCCGCGGCGCCGCCATCGTCGTGTTCGCCGGCTCCCTGCCCCCCGAGGTGGACCCCGAGATCTACGCCTCCCTGATCCACGATCTCGCCCGCATGAGCGTCACCACCGTGGTCGACACCGACGGCGACCCGCTGCGACACGCCGTCCGCGCCGAGCCCCACGTGGTCTCTCCCAACGTCCTCGAGGCCGAGGAGCTCATCGGCCACGAGTTCGCCGGCGAGCACGAGCGCACCCTCGCCGTCCGCGAGATCGCCTCCCTCGGCCCCCAGGAGGCGATCCTCACCCTTCCCGACGGCTGCCTCGCCCAGGTTCTCGTCGACGGCCGTCCGTGCCTGCGCCGCGTCAGCATCGCCCCCCGCGAGCCCGTCGCCACCCGCGGCTCCGGCGATGCCTTCCTCGCCGGCTATGTCGCCTCCCGCTACGAAGGCCGGCCGCCCGATCACTGCCTGCGCTTCGCCGTAGCCTGCGGCGCCGAGTCCACCGCACGCATGGGCGCCGGCCTGATCGACCCCCGCGAGGCCCGCCGCCTGCTCGGCGACATCGAGCTCGTGGACATCGAGCCGGTCGCCTCTGAGGTAAGCTGAACCGCTTGAAGATCTGGAACTTCACGGCGCCCGCCGCCGCGCTCCTGCTCACCTCCCTCGCCATCGCCGGCTGCGGCGAAGGGTCCACCTCCACCACCAGCGCCTCCTCCTTCTCCAAGATCGTCGAAGCCGCCAAGGCCCACCAGCGCACCGCCACCGCCGGCACCCCCTCCACGCCCTCCACGAGCACCGCTGCGACCCCTCCGCCGCCGTCATCCCACACCACCAGCACGCAGGCCAAGACCACCCCGGCGGCCGCGCCCAAGTCCGCCGCCGCCAAGGCCGCCGC
>DATJMB010000126.1:0-14151 GCA_035508995.1 Solirubrobacteraceae bacterium
CTCTCCGCTGCTGCTGCGACCCAGCTCAGCGAGCGCCAGCACCGCGTAGGGGGACTTGCTGGTTATGGAGAGCATCGCCAGACGATGCTACGCGCCCGCGCCCACCGGCGCCAGGCGGCCCGTGTCAGGCCTACAGCCAACCCCGCTCGGTGGCGATCAGCACCGCCTGGGCGCGGTCGACGGCGCCGAGCTTGCCGTAGATGTTGTGCAGGTGGGTCCTCACCGTGCTCGTGGAGAGGGCCAGCTCGTGGGCGATCTGCTTGTAGACCTTCCCTTCCGCCAGCCGCTGCAGCACCCCTAGCTCCCGGCCCGAAAGCGGACAGGGGTCCACGTGACGCTGGCGCTGGCCGCCTGAGCTCGGCAGCTCGTACATCACCCGTCGCAGGTCCTCCGGCCCGAGCCCCACCGCCCGTGCCGCTCCCAGCATCTGCTGGGGGGACACCGCCGCGCCGCGCTCATAGTGGGCCAGCATGTCCGCCAGGCGCACGAACGCAACCTCGCCCTGCGCGTCCTCATTGTGGTGGCGCTCCACCGCGCTGGCGATCGTCCCCGGAAGCCCCCAGCGCCGGATCAGCACGCCGCCCACGAGCGCGTGGTCCACGCCCAGCTCTCGCCGCTCCTGGTGGATGCGGTCCTCGGGCGTGCGCGCCCCCCGGTGCACCTGGGCGGGATATCCAGGATAGGCGTGCAGGAGCACCAGCTTGCCCACGTCGTGCAGCAGGCTCGCCACCGTGAGCCGGTCACGGTGCTCGTAGCCCACCTCCGCGGCGAGCCTGTCCGCCGCGTGCTGGGTGGCCAATGCGTGCAGCCGGAAGCGCTCCGGAGCGGCGTCCCAGACGCTCGAGCGCTCGAAGAAGTCGAAGGTCCTCACCCGTGCCGCCAGCGCCCGCACGGTGCGCTCGCTCAGCAGCTCAACCGCGCCCACCGCCGTGTCCACCCGGCCGCGCTTGCCCTCCATGCCGTTCGCAAGCCGCAGCACCGCGATGCTGAGCGCCACGTCGGACTCCACCGCGCTCACCACGTCGGCGGTGGCCACGTTCTCACGTCCCACGACCGTCAGCAGCCGGTCCCGCGACTCCGCCAGGGCCGGGAACGCCTCGAGCGCTTCGAACGCGCTCGTCAGCCGCCGCCCATGGCCCTCGCCGGGGGTCCGCCGCTGGGTCGGGACCGCCACCGCCGGCCCCTGGCCGGAACCGTTGAGAGCACGCACCTTCACGCCAGCGCCGCCCTGCGCCACCGTCCTTGGTCCGCGTCTTGCCTTCTTGGCCGTTGCCTGCATCGTCGCCTTCCTATCGGCACCCCGTCGGCGATGGTTGAGGCCACTTCTATTCAGACTCTGCGAATCCGGTGAGATTCCGAGGCAAAGCGTCGGAGAACTACTCAGACCGCTCAACCGTGCTCGGGGCGCGACCGCGGGCGAGCTATCCGGCGGCCAGGGCCGCGTCGATGCGCCGCAGCGTCTCCTCCTGACCGAGCAGAGTCACGCTCTCGAAGATCCCCGGCGAGATCGTGCCGCCCGTGAGCGCCACCCGCAGCGGCTGGTAGACCTGCCTGGGCTTGACGCCGAGGCGCTCCACGAGCCCTTCCAGCGCATCCCCAACGCCCGGCTCGTCGAACCGCGCGAGGTCCGCGAGAGCATCCCGCGCCTGACCGAGCGTCTCTCTGCCCTCCGCGGCAAGCCACCGCTGCCGTGCCGCCTCATCCTCGACCGGCCCCCGGAACAGGAACCCCGCCAGGGGCTCGAAGTCGGCCAGCGTGTGGATCTTCTCCTGGCTGATCCCCACCGCCTGGCGCAGACGCTCACGTCCCCCGTGCGCACGAACCGCCTCCGCGAAGCCCACATTCGTCGCCTCCAGGTATGCCTCCAGCCGACTCGTCAGCTCATCCACCGAGAGCTCCCGCAGGTGCACGCCGTTCAGCCACCGCAGCTTGACCTCGTCGAAGCGCGCCGGATTGCGGCTCACACGCTCCAGCGTGAAGCGCTCCACGAGCTCGGTCGTGTCGAGCACCGTGCGGTCGTCCCCGGCCCCCCAGCCGAGCAGCGCCAGATAGTTGCGCACGGCCTCGGGCAGGTAGCCGGCGTCGCGGAGCTCCTGCACCGACGCCGCCCCGTGGCGCTTTGAGAGCTTCTTGCCGTCCGGCCCGTGCAGCAGCGGCAGGTGGGCGTAGAGCGGCGGCTCGCCGGCGGCCGCGAAGCCGACGGCCCGCACGGCCTCGAGCACCAGCAGCTGCTTGGGCGTGTTCGAGAGGTGGTCCTCACCCCGCACCACGTGCGTGATACGCGCGTCGAGGTCGTCGATCGCGACCGCGAAGTTGTAGAGCACCGAGCCGTCCGCGCGCGCGATCACGGGATCGTCGAGGTGCACGTGCTCAAAGCGCGTCTCCCCCCGCACCAGGTCGCGCACGACGGTCGCCCCCTCGTCGGGCACCCGCAGCCGCACCGCGCCCTCCCGCGGGCCGCCCTCCGCGCCCAGGTCCCGCTCCGCGCCTCGAAAGCCCCGCTCGGCGCCGTGCTTTTGCTTGTAGTCCTTCACGTCCTGCGCCGTCGCCTGCGAGTGGTAGGCGTGGCCAGCATCCAGCAGCGCCTGGAGCGCCTCCCGGTGGCGCTCGGAGCGCCGCGACTGGAAGATCGGCCCCTCGTCCCAGTCGAGCTCCAGCCAGCGCAGCGCGTCGAGAATCTGCTCCACGTTCCGCTCCGTGGAGCGCTCCCTGTCGGTGTCCTCGATGCGCAGCACCAGCTCCCCGCCATCGTGGCGCGCCAGCAGCCAGTTGTAGAGAGCCGTGCGGGCGCCCCCGATGTGCAGCGCCCCCGTGGGCGATGGTGCGAAGCGGACCCTCATAGGATGCCAGCATGCTAATCGGCGCCCACGTCTCCCCCGCCGGCGGCCTGGCCAAGGCGATCGACCGGGGCGTCGAGCGGGGGGCGCGCGCGATCCAGATCTTCAACCAGTCCCCCCGCATGTGGCGCGCCACCGTCTACCGCGATGAGGACGTGTCGGCGTTCCGGGAGGCGATGGCCGCCAGCTCCGTCGATGCGGTGCTGATCCACGCGGTCTACCTGCTCAACTGCGCCAGCGAGGACCCCGACATCCGCGCCAAATCGCTGGCCTCCCTCACCCACTCACTGCGCGCGGGCGCCGCGATCGGCGCCGCCGGCGTGGTTCTGCATCCGGGCTCCGCCAAGACGGGCGATGTGACCAAGGCCATCGGCCGCGCCGGCGCCACGATCCGTGAGGCCCTCGCGGAGAGCGAGAGGTGCGAGCTTCACCTCGAGAACACCGCGGGAGCCGGTGGCACCCTGGGACGCTCATTCGAGGAGCTCGCCGGCCTGCTGGAGGCCGCCGGCGGAGACGAGAGCGGCGGCCAGGGGGATCGGCTCGGCGTGTGCCTGGACTCCTGTCACCTGTTCGCCTCCGGCTATGACATCAGCACCCCCACCCTGATGGACAGCGTGCTGCGCCAGGCCCGCCGGCTGCTGGGCGCCGGCAGGGTACGGTCGCTGCACCTCAACGACTCCCAGACCCCCCTCGGCTCCAACCGCGACCGCCACGCCAACGTGGGCGCCGGAGAGCTCGGCGAGGAGGGCTGCACGGCCTTCCTCTCCGCCTCAGGCCTCCAGCGCCTGCCCTGCGTGCTGGAGACCCCGGGCGAGAACCGCCAGGGACCGAGTCGCGAGGAAGTGGCGCGCGCCCAGGCCCTGCACGAGCGGGGTGTTGGGGAGCGCAAGAAGAACGGGCCGGCGGGCGGGGGCGCCCGCAAGAAGCGCTGAGCGGACGCCCCGGAGGGGCTTCAGCCGGCGGCCATCGCCGCCTGGGCGAGCCCCGGGGGAGCCGCTGTGGCGGCCGCCACCAGATCCTCCCCAACCCGCAGCGCCTGGGCCAGCTCGGCGCGCACGTCGGGTGTGTCCCTGACGCTGATCCGCCCGCCGAGGTGCAGCCGGCGCCTGCGCCGACCCTCGCCGCAGAGGATGTCGAGCTGCACCGGCGAGGGTCCCGGGTATTCCTCCGCGATGCGCGTGAGATCTTCGATGGCGCTCTCGGGCAGATCGGCGATGGCCACGCTGAAGCACAGCGGCGCCGCCCGGGCGGCGCTGTTGGCGGCGGCGCTCGCCGCCTGGGCGGCCGCCTGCGCGCGGGCTCGCTCGATCTGCTCGTCGGTGGGCGCGAAGATCTCCACCGTCTGGGCGATGAGGCAGGTCTTGCCGGCTTCCTTGTGGTCCACCCGGCCCCGCACCAGCACGATCCGATCGACCGCCAGCTCGGCCTCGTGCTCTGCCAGGGCCTTGCCGAAGACGAGCACTTCCAGGGCCCCGCCGAGGTCGTCGAGGGTGAGGAACATCATCGGTTCCCCCGAGCGGGTACGGATGCGCCTGGCCTCCACCACGATGCCGCCCACCGTCACCGTGTCCTTGTCTCGCCGGTCGGCCACGGCCTGCAGGGAGCAGTCGGTGGCCGCCCGCAGTGCCTCCCGCAGGGGCTTGAGGGGATGGGCGGAGACAAACAGGCCGATCGCTTCCTTCTCCACCGCCAGCAGCTCCGCCTGCTCGAACTCGCCGGCGGGGATCGGCGGATGGGCGGGCCTTGCGAAGGCGGGTTGCGCGGCCCCCATCGCGCCCTCCCCCGCGGCCGAGCCCCCCGCGGCTCCGTCCTGGGGCTCGGGGGCGAGGTCGAAGATCGAGCCCTGGCCGATCTGGGCGTCCTGCTGAGCCTTCTGGCCCGCCGCCTGGGCCTGCTCGAGCACCGCGAGCATGCCCTTGCGGCTCGCCCCGGTGGAGCCCAAAGCGCCGCACTTGATGAGGGCCTCGATCGCCTTCTTGTTCACCGCCCGGGCGTCCACCCGCGCGCAGAAGTCCCACAGTGACTCGAACGGGCCGCCATCGTCGCGGGCCAGCTTGATGGCCTCCACGGCCTGGTGGCCCACGCCCTTGACGGCGTCGAGGCCGAAGCGGATGGTGCCGAGGACGCCATCCGCGGCGGTGGAGGAGTCGACGGTGAACTCGTGGTCGGAGAGGTTCACGTCCGGGGGCAGGATCTCGATGCCCATCTCCTCGCAGCGAGCCACGAAGAAGGGCACCTTGTCCTTGGTGGACATCACCGAGGAGATCAGCGCGGCCATGTACTCGGCGGGGTGGTTGGCCTTCAACCACGCGGTGCGGTAGCTGATCAGGGCGTAGCAGGCAGCGTGGCTCTTGTTGAAGGAGTAGTCGGCGGAGCGTTCGTTGGTCTGCCACAGGAACTCCGTGGTCTGGGAGCTCGTGCCCGAGGCGCGGCAGCCGGCCACGAAGTCGGGCTTCAGGGCGGCCATCGCGGCACGGTTCTTCTTGCCGATCGCCTTGCGCAGATCGTCCGCCTTGGCGCCCGAGAAGCCGGCGAGCTCCTTGGCGATCTGCATCGCCTGCTCCTGGTAGAGGATCACGCCCTTGGAGGACTCCAGGATCGGCCGCAGGCGCTCGTCGGGGTAGGAGATCTGGGCGGGGTTGTGCTTGCCCTTGGCGTACACCGGGATCTGGTCCATGGCGCCGGGCCGGTAGAGGGCGTTCAGCGCCACGAGGTCGTTGAACTCGTCGGGCCTGACCTTCTTCAGCGCCTCCCGCATGCCCTCGGACTCGAACTGGAAGACCCCCGTGGAGTCCCCCCGGGAGAGCATCTCGTAGGTGGGCGGGTCGTCGAGAGGCAGGGTGGTCATGTCGGGCCGCTGACCGGTGGAGCGCTCGATGATGTCCAGAGCGTCCTCGATCACATCGAGGTTGCGCAGGCCGAGGAAGTCCATCTTGAGCAAGCCGATGTCCTCGATGGGCTTCATCGAGAACTGGGTGACGGTGCGAAAGGCCCGTTCGCCGTCGGCGTCGGCGCCGGCGTCGGCGAGCTGCAGAGGCACGATGTCGGTGAGGGGCCGGTCGGCGATCACCACCGCGGCGGCGTGGATGGAGGAGTTGCGGACGATCCCCTCGAGGCCCTGGGCCACCTCCACGATGCGCTGGGCGTCGGGCTCCTCGTCGCATGCCTTGCGCAGAGGCTCGCCGGCCTTCAGGCATTCCTCGAAGGAGGGCGCCCGGCCCATGATGGGGTCTGGGATGAGCTTCGCCAGGCGGTCGCCCACGCCGTAGTCGAAGCCGAGCACCCGGGCCGCGTCGCGGGTGGCGGCGCGGGGGAACATCTTGCCGAAGGTGACGATCTGGGCGACGGACTCGCGGCCGTACTTGTCGGTGACGTAACGCATCACCCGCTCGCGGCCGCGCACGGAGAAGTCGATGTCGATGTCCGGCATCGACACCCGCTCGGGGTTCAGGAAGCGCTCGAACAGCAGGTCGTACTCGAGCGGGTCGACATCGGTGATGGCCAGGCAGTAGGCCACGATGGAGCCCGCCGCCGAGCCGCGGCCGGGGCCCACGGCGATGCCGTTCTCCTTGGCGAACTTGACGAAGTCCCACACGATCAGGAAGTAGGCGTTGAAGCCCATGCGGTCGATCACGTCGAGCTCCATCTCCATGCGGGCCAGCGCCTGCGCGGGCGGGGGCTCGCCGTAGCGCAGCGCCAGGCCCTCGCGGACGCGAGCGCGCAGGAACTCCCGCTCGGTCTCCCCGGCGGGGGTGGGGTAGCTGGGGATCAGCTGCTTGCCGAGCTCGAGGGACACCGAGCAGCGGTCGGCGATCTCCACGGTGCTGGCGATCGCCTCGGGCCACTGGGCGAAGGCGCTGGCCATCTCGGCGGAGTCGCGCAGGTAGAACTCGTTGGTGTCAAAGGTGAGCTTGGGCTGGGAGAGGGTGCTCTTGGTCTGTACGCACAGCAGTGCGGTGTGGTGTTCGTAGTCCTCCCGGCGCAGGTAGTGGACGTCGCCGGTGCCCACGAGGCTGCCGCCGAGCTCGTGGGCGATGCGTACGATGCCCTCGTTGCACTTCTCCTGCGGGGCGAGACCGTTCTTCTGAACCTCGAAGTAGACGTTCTCGGAGCCGTAGATGCCGCGCAGGTCTTGCGCGTGAGCGCGGGCGTCGTCGGCGCGGTCTTCGAGCAGCCGCTGGCAGAAGCGCGAGGCCAGGCAGCCGGTGAGGGCGATGACGCCGCCGGCATGGCGCTCGAGCTGGGCCATGTCGAGTGTGGGCTTGCCCCGCTGGAGGCCTTCCAGGAAGCCGGCGGAGGAAAGCTTGACGAGGTTGCGGTAGCCCTCGTCGGTGGAGGCCAGCAGGGTGAGGTGATTGCGGTGGGCCTTGCCGGAGCCGCCGTTGGCGCCGGCGGCGGATCCCGTGGGCGAGGTGTGGTCGTCGACGAGGTAGATCTCGCAGCCGAAGATCGGCTTGACGTCGTGGGCGGCACACGCCTTGTAGAGCTCCACCGCTCCGTTCATCACCCCGTGGTCGGTGAGGCCCAGGGCGGGCTGGCCGAACTCCGCGGCACGAGCGGCGAGCGCCTCGATTTTGCAGGCGCCGTCGAGCAGGGAGTACTCGGAGTGGACGTGCAGATGGGCGCAGGCGGGAGCGGTCACCGGATGCCGATCATAGGTCGCCGGGCGGCGGCCTATCTGGACTCACGTCGCTGTTTGCGGGCGGCTTTCATGCGCGCGATCAGCGAGCGGCTGTGGCGGTGGGGCTTGGCCGGCCGCGCGGTGGCGGCGGGCGGCGGCGCAGCGGCCGGGGAGGAGGGCGCGGGTGGCGGCCGGGGAGGACCGGGCTCGCGAACAGGCTCGGCGGCGGGCGTGGGGAGCTGCTCGGAAACGGAGCGCCGCGCGCGCGCGTACGCGGGGGCGGGCGCACGCGGGGCGCCACTTTCGAGTGTCTGGGCCTGCGGCTCGGCAGCGGCGCTCGGGGGGCTCGGGGGCTCGTCCTCGACGCGGGCGCGCAACCGCTCGACGGCGATGGCGAGGGCCTGGGCCATCTCCTCGCGACGCGCGTCGCTGGCGGGGCCGGCGGGGGGCGGCTCGTGCGCGTGGGCGGACGGCGACGGCGCGGACGGGGACGGGGACGGGGAGGCCACGGTGGGCGGGGAGGCCACGGTGGGCGGGGCCGGCGGAGCGGGCGAGCGGGGGCCGGAAGCGGTGGGCGGGAAGGCGGCGGCGCGGAGGCTGGCGGCGAGGGCGCGGAGCTCGCCGATGGTGGCGGCCATGGCGGTGTGGCTCTCGCGCATGGTCTCCAGGGCGCGTTCGGCGCGCTCGCGGGCAACGCGCTCGAGCTCGATCTCGCGGGCGAGCTGCTGGGAGCGTCGTTCGAGCTCGGCGACGCGGTGGCGCAGCTCGGCGAGGGCCCTGGCGTGAGCGTCGTTGTCGGCGAGGCGGCGGTTGGCCTCCTGGAGGGACTGCTCGGCCTCGATGCGAAGCTGCTGCTCGGCGTACTCCTGTTGCTTAACGCGGCGCAGCTGAAGCTCCTGGTCGGCGAGGCGGTCGGCGGACTGGCGGGCGGAGTCCTCGGCCTCGCGCAGGCGCTGCTGGAGGCTCGCGAGGTGGGTCTCGAGGGTCCTCACGGTGGCCTCGGCGGCCTCGGCGCGACGCAGGAGGGCAGGGTCGAAGCTCTCGGCGGCGCGGCGGGCGCGACGCTCGGCGAGCAGGTCGGGCTCGCTTGGCCGTGGTGGCTCGCCGGGGGGCGTGCGGGGCTCTTCGACGATCACCTCGTGAGCGTACGTCGCGGAGCGGACGCGACAAGAGCGTGGAGCGATCTCACGCGGGCGCCCGGGCGGACGCGCGCGGGGCGCCGTTTTCGGCGACCATCGGTCGCGCGCGGGCGCCGGTCAGCGGTCGTGGCGCAGGCGATAGGCCATGCGTGACTGCAAGGAGAACAGCTCGATGAAGCCAGGGGAGGCGGACTGGGAGAAGAGGCCGCCGGACTCGGCGAAGGTGGCGAGGGAGGCGTCGTAGACGGCGTTGGGGGAGGAGCGGGTGACGACGCGGACGGAGCCCTTGTAGAGCCGCAGGCCGATGGTGCCGGTGACCTGCTGGTTGACGGCGTCCATATAGGCGTCGAGGTCGGAGCGCAGGGGCTCCCACCACAGGCCGGCGTAGACGAGGTAGGCCCACTGACGGTCGAGGGTGGGCTTGAACTGGTTCTGGTGGATGGTGCAGACGAGCTTCTCGAGCTCCTGGTGGGCGGTGAGGAGGATGGCGGCGGCGGGAGCCTCGTAGATGTCGCGGACCTTCAGGCCGACGATGCGATCCTCGATGTGGTCGACGATGCCCACGCCGTGGCGGGCGCCGAGCTCGGCGGCGCGTTCGAGCAGGGGGACGAGATCCAGGGGCTCGCCGTCGAGGGAGATGGGCACGCCGCGCGCGAAGGCGACCTCCACCGTCTGGGGCTCGTCGGGAGCGAGCTCGGGGGGGGTGACGAGCTGGAAGACGTCGCGCTCGGGGGCGTGTTCGAGGTCCTCGATCCAGCGACCCTCCGAGGAGCGGCCCCAGAGGTTGTCGTCGATCGAGTAGGGGGCGGTCTCGATGCCGCCCTTGATTGGGATGGCATGCTCGCGGGCGTAGGCGATCTCCTCCTCACGGCCCATGCGCCAGGAGCGCACGGGGGCGATCGTCTTCAGCTCGGGGGCGAGGGTGGCGACGGTGGCCTCGATGCGGACCTGGTCGTTGCCCTTGCCGGTGCAGCCGTGGGCGATGGTGTCGCAGGCGGATGCGCGAGCGTAGTCGACGGCGAGCTTGGCGATGAGGGGACGGCCAAGGGCGGTGAAGAGGGGGTAGCCGCCGCCGTAGAGGGCGTTGGCCTTGATGGCGGGCAGGAGGTACTCGCGGGCGAACTGCTCGCGGGCGTCCACCACGTGACACTCCAGGGCACCGAGCTGGAGGGCCTTGGCGCGAATGGTCTCGTAGTCCTCGCCGGGCTGACCGAGGTTGACGGTGAGGCAGACGACGTCGGCTTCGTAGGAGTCCTGGATCCACTTGAGCATCACGCTGGTGTCGAGGCCGCCGGAGTAGAGGAGCAGCACGCGTGAGACCCGCTCGGGGTCGGCCTCGTAGGAGGCGGTGGGCTGAGGGAAGCCGTCTTTGGGCCGCGAGGCGCTCATGGTGCGCGCAGGCTACCTGGAGCGGGCATCTGAGGGTGGGTGCGCCGGGGGGAGAAAGCTCGGGGCATGTCAGCGGGCGAGGGCGGCGGCGAAGCGGGCGAGGGCGTCGTCGATGTCGGCGTCCTGGAGGATCAGGGGGGGCAGGAAGCGGACGGTGGTGGGGCCGGTGGCGTTGAGGACGAGGCGGTGCTCGAGCAGGGCGCGGCGGACGGTCTCGGGGGCGGGCAGGTCGAGCTCGCAGGCGAGCATCAGGCCGCGGCCGCGGACGGAGAGGACGTGGGGCAGGCGCTGGAGGCCGGCGTGGAGGCGCTCGCCGAGGGCGATGACGCGGGCGAGGAGGTCGGGGTGTTCGGTGACCTCGAGGGCGGCGAGGGCGGCGGAGGCGACGAGGGGACCGCCGCCGAAGGTCGAGCCGTGGTCGCCGGGGACGAGGACGTCGGCCAGGCGGGGGCCGGTGACGAGGGCGCCGATGGGCAGGCCGCCGGCGAGGGCCTTGGCGGTGGTCAGGAGGTCGGGCTCCACGCCGGTCTGCTCGTAGGCCCAGAGGGTGCCGGTGCGGCCCATGCCGGTCTGGACCTCGTCGAAGATGAGGGCGGCGCCGTGCTCGTCGCAGGCGGCGCGGGCGGCCCTCAGGGTCTCGGTGGAGAGGACGTTCACGCCGGACTCGCCCTGGATCGGCTCGAGCATCACGGCGGCGGTGCCGGCGTCGACGGCCGCGGCGATGGCCTCGGGAGTCGGGGGCACGGCGCGAAAGCCGGGGACGAGGGGGGCGAAGGGGGCCTGCTTGGACTCCTGGGGGGTGGCGGAGAGGGCGCCGTAGGTGCGGCCGTGAAAGGCGCCGTGGAGGACCACCAGGTCGCCTCCGGGACGGGCCTTGCGCGCGAGCTTGATCGCCGCCTCGCTGGCCTCGGCGCCGGAGTTGCAGAAGAACACCTTGCCCCCCAGGCTCGCCTCGCTCAGGCGCTCGGCCAGGCGCATGGCGGGCTCGGTGTAGAAGAGGTTGGAGACGTGCATCAGCCGAGCGGCCTGCTCCTGGATGGCGTGCACGACGCGGGGATGGCAGTGGCCGAGGTTGGTGACGGAGATGCCGCAGAGGAAGTCGAGGTACTCGTTGCCGTGCTCGTCCCACAGGCGCGGGCCGTGGCCGCGGACGAACTGGACGGGCAGGCGGGCATAGGAGCCGATCACGCGCTCGCGCTCGAGCGCCTGGAGCTCGGCGAGACTCACGACCACTTCCACGTGGACGTGTTCACGTGGCGGCCTCGATCTTGGTGCCGATGCCCCTGTCGGTGAACAGCTCGAGCAGCAGGGAGTGGGGCACGCGGCCGTCGAGGATGTGGGCGGCGGAGACGCCGGCGGCGATGGCGTCCACGCAGGCCTGGAGCTTGGGCAGCATGCCGCCCTGGGCATCGGGGAGGGCGGCGCGGACGCGGTCGGTGTCGGCCTGGGCGATGAGGCTCCGGGGGTCGGCGGGGTCGGCGAGCCAGCCCGGGACGTCGGTGAGGAAGATCACCTTGTGGGCGCCCAGGGCGCCGGCCACGGCGCCGGCGGCGTCGTCGGCGTTGACGTTGTGGGAGCGTCCGTCGCGGTCGGCGCCGACGGAGGCGATCACGGGGATGTAGTCGCTGGCGACGTGGTTGAGGACGCTCACGTCCACGCGCTCGATGCTGCCCACGAGGCCGATGTCCTCGCCGCCTGGGGCGGCGCGGCGGGAGACGCGAAAGAGGGCGCCGTCGTCGCCACAGAGGCCCACGGCGGGCTGGCCGTGGCGGCCGATGCGCAGGACGATCTCCTTGTTGACCTTGCCGACGAGCACCATCTTGGCGATCTCCACGGTGTCCTCGTCGGAGACGCGCAGGCCGCCCACGAACTCCACGGGCAGGCCGAGGCGCTTCATGTAGGCGGTGATGTCGGGGCCGCCGCCGTGGACGACGATCGGGTTCAGGCCGACGTACTTGAGCAGCACCACGTCGCGGGCGAACTCCTCGCGCAGAGCGGCGTCCTCCATGGCGGCGCCGCCGTACTTGATGACGACGGTCTTGCCGTGGAACTCCCGAATGTAGGGGAGCGCCTCGAGCAGGGTGGCGACGTTGGCGTGGGTGTCGGGGTTCGAGTCGGTCATGTCGTGTACTCGGAGTTGATGCGGACATAGTCATGCGAGAGGTCGGAGAAGAACAGCTCGGTCTCGGCGCGGATCGAGTCCCCCCCACCCAGGGTCACCTCGTACTCCACCTCGGGCGCCTTCACGGCCTGCGCGAGGGCGGCCTGGTCGTAGTCGATGGCGGCGGCGGCGGAGCACACGAGGGTGCCCTGGATGGAGAGGTCCACGGGCACCTCCGGGGCGGGCCTGCCGGGCTCGGCGAGGGCGGCGCCGACGGCCTGGATCAGGCGTCCCCAGTTGGGGTCGGCGCCGTGCAGAGCGGTTTTCACGAGCGGCGAGTTGGCCACGGCGCGAGCGGCCGCCTCGACGCTGTCGGGCGCTCCGCCGCGGACGATCACGCGGGCGATCCGCCTGGCGCCCTCGCCGTCGGCGACCATCATGATCGCGAGCTGGCGCAGCAGCGCGTCCAGCGCCTCGCCGAAGCGCAGCTCGTCCTCGCTCTCGGGCGCCACCGACACGCCGCTGGCGCCGGAGGCGATCAGCACGGCGGTGTCGTTGGTGGAGAGCTGGCCGTCGACGGTGCAGCGGTCGAAGGAGCGCTTCACGCACACGCCCAGCAGCAGGTCGGCGGTGACGGGTTCGAGCTTGGCGTCGGTCTCCACGAAGCAGAGCATGGTGGCGAAGTTCGGCGAGATCATGCCGGCGCCCTTGCATTGGGCGCTGAGGCGCACGGCGCCGGAGGGGAGCTGGACCTCGAGGTTGGCGCGCTTCTCGAACGCGTCGGTGGTCTGGATCGCCGCCTGGAAGTCGCCGTCGCCCTCGCGGCGCAGTTGGGTGCTGGCCTGGAGGATGCCGCGCAGCATCTTCTCCACCGGCAGCGTGTGGCTGATGGCGCCGGTGGAGCCGAGCAGCACCTGCTCGGGCGACACGCCGGTGGCGATCGCGGCGGCGCCCTGGGTCTTGGCGGCGTCGTCGAAGCCCCGCCTGCCGGTGGCGGCGTTGGCGCAGCCGGCGTTGGCGAGGATCGCCCGCAGCCCGTCGAGGCGGCAGCGTTCGCGGCTGAGCAGCACGGGCGCGGCGGGGGCGGCGGAGGCGGTGAAGCGGGCGGCGCTCGCGGGCTGGGGCGCGTCGCAGACGAGCAGGCCCACGTCGGGGTTGCCGCTGGGCTTGATGCCGCAGGCGGCGCCCGCCGCGCGAAAGCCCGCGGGCAGGCCGGCGCCAGGGGCGAGCTCGTGCAGGTGCTCTGGCACGGGCACCCAGCGGGAGCGAAAGAACGGCAGCGCGCTCACGCGATGCCCTCCCCCTCGGGGAGGCCGAACATCAGGTTGAGGTTCTGGACCGCCTGGGAGGAGGTGCCCTTCCACAGGTTGTCGATCGCTGAGAGCACCACGATCTTGCCGGTGTGTCCGTCGGCGGCGGCGAACAGGCGGCAGAAGTTCGTCTCCATCACCTCCCGCGTGCCGGGTGGCCGCGCGGCGACCTCCACGAACGGCTCGTCGCGGTAGGCGTCCGCGTAGAGCTCGGCGAGCTCCACCGGGGCCACGGCGCGGGTGGGGGTCACGTAGCAGCTGGCGAGCTCCCCCTGGTCGAGGGGCACGAGGTGGGCCTGGAACTGCACCGGCCGATCGGCCAGCGCCGGGTCCAGCTCGGCGAGCTGCTGCTCGATCTCGGGGGTGTGGCGGTGGCAGGCGACCCTGTAGGGGAGGATGTTCTCGCCCGCCATCGAGAGGTGGGTGGTCTCGTCGAAGGCCCGTCCCGCGCCGGAGATGCCCTGCTTGGCGTCGATCACCACGTCGGCGATCAGGCCCGCGCGGGCCAGCGGCGCCAGGCCGAGGACGGCGGCGGTGGGGTAGCAGCCGGGGTTGGCCACGATGCGCGCCGTGGCGATGCGCGCCCGGTGCAGCTCGGTGAGCCCGTAGGCCGCCTCCCCGACGAGGTCCGGGCGCGGGTGCTCTCCATACCAGCGCTCGTATATGGCCACCGCGGAGAGCCGGAAGTCGGCGCTCAGGTCCACCACCCGCACGTCCCGCTGCACAAGCGCCGCCACCGTGGGCGCGGCGGCGG
>DATJMB010000127.1:0-4649 GCA_035508995.1 Solirubrobacteraceae bacterium
GAGGCGGGGGCGGCGCGGGACGGGGGGCTCGAGCGGCTCGAGCGGGAGGCGGGGGAGGGGCTGCGACGGGACCTGCGGGAGCTGGCGACGTTCACGATCGACCCGGCGAGGGCGAGGGACTTCGACGATGGGATCTCCGCGGAGCGGCTGCCCGATGGAGGGGTGCGGGTGTGGGTGCACATCGCGGACGTGAGCTCCTGCGTGAGGGAGGGCTCGGCCGTGGACCTGGAGGCGCGCGGGCGGGGGACGAGCGTGTACGTGCCGGGGACGGTGGAGCCGATGCTCCCGCACGCGCTCTCCAGCGACGCTTGCTCGCTGGTGCCGGGCCGGGACCGGGGGGCGGTGACGGTGGAGCTCGAGGTGGACGTGGAGCGGGGACGGGTGCGGGCGAGTGCCTTCTACCGCTCGCTGATCAGCTCCGATGGGCGACTGGACTACGAGCAGGTGGATCGCATCTTCGCGGGGAGCGAGCGGGCGGCGGAGCCCTGGGGGGCGGGGCTGGCGGCGGCGCGGGAGGCCTCGGCGGCGCTGGCGGGGACGCGGATGCGGGCGGGAGGTCTGGCGCTGGACGCCGAGGAGCCGGAGTTCGAGCTCGACGAGGAGGGTCACGTGGTGGGGATCGTGGTGCGGGAGCAGACGGAGTCCCACCGGCTGATCGAGCACCTGATGATCGCCGCCAACGAGGCGGTGGCGCGGCATCTGCAGGCCAGCGGGACGCCGTGCCTGTACCGGGTGCACGAGCGTCCGGAGCCGGCGCGGGCGGTGCGGCTGGTGGAGCAGCTGGCCTCCCTGGGGGTGAGCACGCCGGCGGTGGCGGAGGACCTCTCCTCAACGCAGGCGGCGGAGCTCGTGGGGGAGCTCTCCCAGCGGGTGGCCGAGCACGTGGAGCGCTCGCTGGCGGGGGGGCGGCCGGGGACGGGTCCGTGGGGGGGCCGGATCGGGCTCAGCTCGCTGGTGTTGCGGTCGCTGCAGCAGGCCTTCTACTCGCCCAAGAACATCGGCCACGCGGGGCTGCGGTCGGAGTGCTACTGCCACTTCACCTCGCCGATCCGACGGTATCCGGACCTCGTGTGCCACCGGGCGCTGCTTGGGACGTTGGGCGGTCCGGAGAGGGCGGCGCGGGCGGGAGATCTGGGGGAGCTCGGGCAATGGAGCTCGGAGCGGGAGCGGGAGGCGATGGCGATGGAGCGCTCGGGGGACGACCTCGCGCGGTGCTTCGCGCTCGAGCAGGCGCTCTACGAGGAGGGCTGGGAGCAGACGTTTGAGGGAGAGGTGTCGGGGGTGATCTCGGCGGGCGCCTTCGTGGCCTTCGGCGGGGCGCCGGGACGGCCGGCGCGGGCGGCGGACGGCGGTTCGCCCGCGCAGGGCTCCCGTCTGGGAGAGCTCGCGGGTCCGCTGTTCGAGGGGATGGTGGCGGTGAGGCGGATGCGGCTGGAGCGGGAGGAGGGCTCGGGGAGGGAGTGGTGGGATCTCAACGAGCAGGAGACGATGCTGCGGGGGGAGCGAAGCGGGGAGACGCTGCGGATCGGGGATGGCCTTGTGGTGCGGGTGGGGCGGGTGGACACGGTGAGGGGCCGGGTGGACCTCCTGCCGGGCTAGGAGCCGCTCGGGCGGCTAGGCTCGGCGGGCGATGGCGAAAGGGAAGGGAGGCAAGCGGAAGATCGGCGCGGGGGACGTGGCATCGAACCGGTACGCGTCCTACCGGTATGAGCTGATCGAGCGGATGGAGTGCGGGGTGGCGCTGGTGGGCACGGAGGTGAAGGCGCTGCGGGAGTCGGGGGCGCAGCTGAAGGACGGGTACGCGGCGATCAAGGACGGGGAGCTGTGGCTGCACTCGGTGCACATCCCTCCCTACGGGCCAGCCTCACGGGACAACCACGACCCGGAGCGGCCACGCAAGCTGCTGGTGCACCGGCGGGAGCTCGAGCGGCTCGCGGCGCGGGTGGCGGAGCGGGGTTGGACGCTGGTGCCGACGAGGATCTACTTCAAGGGCTCGCACGCGAAGGTGGAGATCGCGCTGGCGCGGGGGAAGGACCTCTACGACAAGCGCCAGACGATCAAGGAGCGGGAGAGCAAGCGGGACATGGAACGGGCGGTGCGGGAAGCCCGGCGATGAGCCCCCGCGCACGCACGCACGCGCCCGCGCGCGGGGCATTTCGAAGACATCCGCCAAGCCCCGCCGATCGCGACCAGGGGGCCGGCGGGGGTTAGATGGAGCGGAAGGAGTGGCCGCCGGAGGCGAGGATGTGGGATACGTCCATGCCGGCGGCGAGGATGGCGATGAGGCCGATGTAGACGACGGCCACGAGCAGGCGGTGGCGGGGGGCGACGCGGTAGTAGGCGGCCTGCTGCAGAGAGCGGGTCTTGCGGGCCTGCCAGCGGCGGTGGGTCTCCATGGCGCCGAAGATGAGGACGATGAAGATGATGGGGTTGGGGAAGACGAAGGCGAGGACGACGAGGGCGGCGAAGCCGGCGAACCACATGGCGGGGGCCATGGCGGCCATGGCGCGGCCGCCGTCGAGGGGGACGACGGGGAGGAGGTTGAAGAGGTTCAGGAAGAAGCCCACGTAGGCGAGGGCGCGCAGGAGATCGCTGTTGAGTGCTTCGCCGAGGGCCAGGCAGGCGATGGCGCCGAGGGTGCCGAGGATGGGGCCGGCGAGGCCGACGCGGGCCTCGGCGAGGGCGTCGTCGCCGAGTGACTTGGAGAAGATGGCGGCGCCCATGAAGGGAATGAACATGGGTGCGCTGGCCTTGATGCCCTCACGGCGGAGTTGGATCACGTGGCCCATCTCGTGGATGAAGATGAGGACCACGAAGCCGGCGGCGAAGGTCCAGCCCCACAGCAGGCTGTAGGCGGCGACGGATACGAGGGCGGTGCCGGCGGTGGCCAGGAGCTTGACGTTGGGGAGGAGCAGGAAGAGGCTCTTGATGGCGGCGAAGAACTTGGCGAACAGGGCGAGCACGGCGGCGAAGCCGCTGGCGATGCGCTTGCGCAGGCTCTCGGCGCGGCGGCGGACGGGAGGAGCCTCGCCGAAGGGGTTCTCGGTGGCGGGCCTCGCGGGGGCGGCGGCTGGGGTGGCGATCGCCGGCAGGGCAGCCGGGGGTGTGGAGAGGGAGGGGTAGGAGCGGGCAGGCGGGAGATCGCGGGAGGGGTCGCCGAGAGGAGGGACGGGCACGGAGAAGTCGCGGCTGTCCATCACTCCATTGTGGCATCCCAGGTAAGCGTCTCCTAACGGGTTGGGGGCGGGCATCTTTTTTTCGCACGATGCGGGTTGTTCGTCAGAGAGGTCTTGCAATGGAAGAGGTGGAGGCGTAAGTTGGATGCAGACGCGGAACCGAGCCGCAAAGAGCGAGGCCACTGAGGTGTGAGGCCGCGCCACCCGACCACAGAAGGCCTTCGGGCCGGAAGCCGGAAGGGTTCCTCGAGCGGCCCGGGACCGCGTCGCTTTGCGTTCTGGGCGCCGCCTCCGTCGTTCTGGGCGCCGCCTCCTTTGTCCTCCTTTGTGTCCCGACCCAAGCTGGTCGGATGCGGTTCTCGGGCCTCGCAGCGGCCCGGCGGCGGCTAGAATGGGAGGAGCAGACATCCACGGGGACGACAGGCTTCGACGCGGCCGGCTCGTGTGGATGGTGGCGAGTCGAGGTCCCGGGCGGCCTCGTAAAACACCCGGGAAAACCATAAGTGCGGACTCTCACGAGTACGCCCTCGCGGTCTAGCTAGAACCTAGACGTGAGGTCTCGGGCCCCGCTCGCTCGCGGCGGGGAAGGCCGGGATCAGAAGCGAGCTCACCCGGCGCGGTCCGCCTCCGCCAAACCGGGAACATCCAAGGAGGCTGGTCCCCCGCAACCCCGCCGGCGAGGCGAGCGAGGGACGAGACCAGAGCGCCGGCTACGCTCGTAGAAGCCATCCCCACGCGGTCGCGGACCCGGGTTCGATTCCCGGCGTCTCCACTGATATAGATAGGGGCAAAGTAACGCGAAACTTCGCACTTTTGCAGGACTTTTTGTGCTGTTTGGTCTGCGAAACGGTGCGAAGCAGAACCCCGCATTTTGCGGGGTTTTTCTGTGCCGGCGTACGCAGAGCGTACGCAGGGCTGCGTACGCTGCGTACGTTGGCGTACGCTGGGACGCCGAACTGGCCGCTGGATGCTCTGGCTTGGCGTCGTCCGTGATGGGAGACTCTTCGGGGCGGGCTCTCAGCCCGTGCCGTGTTCGGGCCGATAGAGCCCGCATGGCTTTCGGTGCGCATGCTCCACGGGCTGGCCTGTATGCGCAGGCTCGCTATCGCCGTGGTGTGCGTGCGTGGCGCTCGAGGGCGCGGCCAGTGTTGGTGGCGTGTTTCGGCCCGTTCGTGGCGGCCGGGTTCGCCGCCCTGTGCGTTTTTGGCGACGTGTGGTCGTGGGTCGGCGGGCTGACGTGCGGCCTGGCTGTGGGAGTGTGGCTGACGTTGCGGGAGTCTCCGCCTGCGTACGTCGGAACTGGGGGCTCGGCGCGGAGGGGGAGCGCAGGACCGAGCGGGCGCTGAGGCCGCTTGTGCGCTCGGGCTGGAGCATCGTCCACGACGTGGAGGCGCGGTACGGCAACTACGACCACATAGCTGTTGGGCCCGCGGGCGTGTTCTTGCTGGAGACCAAGAACCTGCGGGGCATCGT
>DATJMB010000128.1:0-2008 GCA_035508995.1 Solirubrobacteraceae bacterium
GCCCTCGCCGGGGCGCTGATGGCGCACCGCGCCTACACCGTCCAAAGCAAGGGCGAGCGCACGCGCGAGGTCGATTGGTGCCAGTCCTCGGCGCTGCTCGTGCGCCGCGACGCTGCCCGCGAGGTGGGCTACCTCGACAGCGACTTCTTCGTCTACTCCGACGAGGTCGACCTCGCCCGGCGGCTGCGAGACGCCGGCTGGCGCAGCGTGTACGTCCCCGCTGCCCGGGCCATCCACCACGAGCAGCTCGCCACCGCCGAGGTGCCCGAGCGGCGGATCGTGGAACTCGCCCGCGGACGCGACCTGTACATGCGCAAGCACCACACCCTCGCCGCCGCCCTCGCGGTGCGCTGGCTCGTCGCGTGGAGCTATGCGCTGCGCGCCCTCGCCGCGCTCGCGCTGCCCGGCCACGACCCGCGCCGCTACTGGCGCCACGTCACCGCCACGCTGATGCCCCGTCGCGGCGAAGGCCTGCGGGAGGCGGCCGACGCCTACAACGCCGGCGCCGGCGGCTGACCTCTCGGAGGCGCCTACGCGGCCGCGCGCTCGGCGTCCGCGTCGAGCACGTCGAGCTCTTCGATCACGGCCGCCACCACGCCGGCGTCGAGCTGGGTGCCCGCGACCCGGCTGAGCTCGGCGCACGCTTCGGCGGGCGTGCCGGCGGGTCGGTAGGGACGGTCGGTGACGATCGCGTCATAGGTGTCGCACGCGGCGATGATCCGTGCCTCGAGCGGGATCTGCTCGCCGGCGAGCCCGTCCGGATAGCCGCCGCCGTCCCAGCGCTCGTGGCTTGCCCGGACGGCCGGCGCGAGATGCGCGAAGGCCTCTATCCGCCCCACCAGCTCGCCGCCGATGGCGGCGTGGCTGCGCATCGTCACCCACTCCTCGTCGGTCAAGGGGCCCGGCTTGAGCAGGATCTCGCTCGGCACCGCGACCTTGCCGAGGTCGTGGAGCATGGCCGCGTAGCGCACGTCGCGTGCCTGGGCGCCCGACAGGGCCATGCGCAGCGCCACCCGCTCCGCGAGCACGGCCACGTCCTCGCCGTGGCAGGCCGTGTAGTCGTCCTTGGCCTCCACCGTGCTGGTCAGCGCCGCCAGCGCAGTGGTGAAGGCGCCCTCGAGGTCGCTCACGAGCTTGGCCCGGTGCACGGCGACGCCGAAGCTGGCCGCGATCGCCTCCACGAGCACCACGTCGGTTTCCCCGAGCGCCTCGGGCTCGGCCGCCTCGATGTTCAGCACGCCCCACACCGAGCCATCCACGAGCACCGGCACAGCCAGCTCCGAGCGCGGGTCGGTCGCGGGGTCGCGCACGATGTAGTCGGGGTCGGTCCTCGTGTCGGGGACGAGCACCGTCGATCCCGTGGTGGCCACCCTTCCGTTCACACCCGCCGACGCCGGTTGCTCGGTCAGCAGGAACTCCGCCATCACCTCCGCCAGCGGCCCGCGAGCGGCCATCAGCCGCAGCACCCCGTCCTCGTCGAGACGCTGAATCGCCGCGAGGTAGAAGGCGAAGGTCTCGTGCAGCTCGGCCACGACCAGCTGGGCCATCTCAGCGACGTCGCTCTCCCCCGCCAGCTCGCCCGTGAGCCGCGCGGCCAGCCGCAGCTGTTCGCGCAGGTAGCCGACCTCGCCGGCCGCAGCGAGCCTCTTCACGCGCGCGTCGGCACGGTGGCGGTCGAGCGCCTCAGCCCGCCGTCGGCGCTCCTTGGCGCCAGCGCGCCGGGGGGACGTATAGGTCAGATCGGGCATGACAGGGCAGGCATCGGCCGCAAAAGCGGCATTCTTGAGCCAATAATCAGGTGACTAGACACCGCCGCGCGTGGACCGGCGCCTCGGAGGGCCGCGGGCGATGCCGGGAAAGGGCGCAGCGCGCGTGCCGTGTCCGCCCGAAACGGGCACGCGAGCGCAGCGAGCGTCTCGGCACGAGCGACCGGGCCAAAGCCCCGCCCCGTGCAGCCCGGCCGTCAGATGTCCTTGAGGGGGTCCTCGGCGTATGCCTCGACCTCGCC
>DATJMB010000129.1:0-2907 GCA_035508995.1 Solirubrobacteraceae bacterium
GCGCTCGATCTCGCCGGCGGAGCTCGGGCGCGGGGAGAGGCCGCGCAGCCAGGGCTCGCGCAGGGCGCCCTCGGTGGCCCAGATCTCGCGGACGCTGCCAGAGCGGCGCCCGCGCAGGGCCTCGCGGACGGCGTTGCGGCCGTAGAGGATCACAGGGGGATCAGCTCGCCGCCCCCGGGCCCATCGCGGATCTCCCAGCCGCGGGCGCGGAGCTCCTCGCGCAGGCCGTCGGCGGTCTGGAAGTCGCGCTGAGCGCGGGCCCGTTCGCGGCGCTCCAGCAGCTCGACGGCCTCGGGGTCGATGGCGGCCACGTCGCCGACGGCCTGCAGAGGCTCGAGCTCGCCGAGGCCCAGCACGGCGAGCATCTCGCGCAGGTGGGCGTCGCCCACGCCCGCGCCGCGGCGGTTGGCCTCGCGCACCCACTCGAACAGGCTGGCGAGGGCGGCGGGGGTGTTGAAGTCGGCGGCGAGGGCGTCGAAGAAGGCGTCCCGGTGGGCGGCCATCTCGGGGGGGCTCTCCTCCTGGGGGAGCAGCCGGCGCAGGGCGTCGCGGATGCGATGGACGCGACGGTCGGCATCCTGGAGCTCATCGGCGGAGAAGGCCAGCGGCTGGCGGTAGTGGCCGGAGGCCAGGTACATGACCACCGCGTCGCGGCCGTAGCACTCGAGCACCTCGTGCAGCAGCGCGATGTTGCCGGCGGACTTGGCCATCTTCTCGCCGGTGAGCTGGATCATGCCGTTGTGCATCCACACCCGCGCGAGCTCCCGGCCACGGGCGGCGCGGGTCTGGGCGGCCTCGTTCTCGTGGTGGGGGAAGACGAGGTCCGAGCCGCCCCCGTGGACGTCGAATTCGACGCCCAGCTCGGCCTCGGCCATGGCCGAGCACTCGATGTGCCAGCCCGGCCGGCCGCGTCCCCAGGGGGAGTCCCAGGCGGCGTCCTCGTCTGGCTTGTGGGCCTTCCAAAGGGCGAAGTCGAGGGGGTCGCGCTTGAGCTCAGCGCTCTCCACCCCCTCCCCCTGGTCCATGTCGTCGATGCGGCGATGGGAGAGGGAGCCGTAGGCGGGGTCGGAGCGCACCTTGAAGAACACGTCGCCTCCGCTCTCGTAGGCGTGGCCGGCGTCGATCAGGTCGGCGATGTAGGCGACGATCGGCGCCATCGTGGCCGACGCCAGCGGCTCGCGGTCGGGACGGCCGAGCCCCAGGGCGTCGGTGTCGGCGAAGTAGGAGGCGGTCATCTCCCGGGCGAGCTCCTCGCTGGGGCGGCCCTGGGCGCGGGCGGCGTCGTAGATCTTGTCGTTGACGTCGGTGACGTTCACCACCAGGGTGCTCTGCAGGCCCTCGTGCTCGAGGAAGCGCTTGAGCAGGTTGAAGACCACGAAGGGGCGGGCGTTGCCGATGTGGATGCGGCTGTAGACGGTGGGCCCGCAGGCGTAGATGCCGACCCTGCCGGGGTCGCGGGGGGCGAGCGTGACGAGCTCGCCGCTGCGGGTGTCGTGCAGGCGGATCTCACGCATGGCGGGGCAACCCTAAGGGTTCGCGGGCCCGGGCGAGACCGGCGGCACGGAGGAGCCCGGCGGGGCGGGCGCCGGCGGGGCGGGCGCCGGCGCGGCGTCCAGGCCGGCGACGGCGAGCGCGGCGAGGCCCTCGGCGCGGCCCACGAAGCCCATGCGCTCGGCGGTGGTGGCCTTCACGCTCACCCGCTCGGTGGCGAGGCGCAGGACAGCGGCCAGGCGGGCGCGGATCGCCGGCCGGTGGGGCGCGAGCTTGGGCTGCTCGGCGATCAGGGTGCAGTCCACGTTGACGATCGCAAAGCCCGCCGCCCCCACGCGGGCGACCACCTCGGCGAGGAGCGCCAGGGAGTCGGCGTCGCGGTGGCGCTCGTCGGTGTCGGGGAACAGCTCGCCGATGTCTCCCAGGCCGGCGGCTCCGAGCAGGGCGTCGATGACGGCGTGGGTGAGGACGTCGGCGTCGGAGTGGCCCGCGAGGCCGAGCTCGTGGGGGATCTCCACGCCGCCGAGCACCAGCCGGCGGCCGGGCTCCAGGCGGTGGGAGTCGAAGCCGATGCCCGCGAAGGTCATGGCCCCAGGGGCTCCATGCGGCGGCGGCGGCGCTCGAAGACGCAGATCTCGCGCACCCCCGCGCGCTCGAGCAGGGCGAGGGCCTGCTCGTAGCCGGCGCCGACGTCCTGTGGCGTATGGGCGTCGCTGGAGAGGCTCAGGGGAACGCCTGCGTCCAGCAGCATGAGCAGGAGCTCTTCGGCGGGGTATATCTCGCCTACGGGCTTGCGCAGGCCGGCGGTTGAGACCTCCACGGCGATGTCCGTTTCGGCGATGGCTTCCACGGCGGGCTCGTAGAAGCGGCGCGGGTCGCCCTCCGGGAGGGGTCGCACCGAGCCCCACACCTTCACCAGATCGGGGTGCGCGAGGACGTCGAAGAGGCCGCTGCGGGCGGCCTGGGCGAGGGTCTCGAAGTAAGCCCGCCAGATCTCCTCGGGGCGGCGGCCGGCGCTCCAGATGCTGTAGTCGTCCATGTCGAGGGCCCCATCGCGCAGGAAGTGGACGGAGCCGAGCACGTAGTCGAACTCGCGTGCCTCCAGCAGATTCGCCATGCGGTCCTCCGCGCCGGGCACGAAGTCGGCCTCGATGCCGAGCCGCAGGTCGGTGCGGTCGCCTACGAACTCGCAGTAGGCGTCGAGATCGTCGCGAGCGTTGGCCACCCAGAAGGGATGGCGCCAGACCTCCAGGGCCTGGGCGAAGCGGTAGACGTGCTCGGAGACCCCCAACTCGGCGATGCCGGCCTCACCGGCGGCCTGCCGGTAGCGCTCGGCGTTGGCGGGCGTGAAGTGCTCGGCGGCGCTGGCCTCTACGTCGTCGGGGCGGAGGTGGACGTGGTAGTCGGTGAGCATCG
>DATJMB010000130.1:0-12988 GCA_035508995.1 Solirubrobacteraceae bacterium
CAGGCGGGCGCCCGCGCCGGCCATTTCCTGGACGAAGAACAGCGGCGCGATCGCCACCGGACTGGCCGCCAGCTGGCCGATCTGGCGTTCGGAGAGCTGCGCGTAGAGGGGCGCCTGGGCGGTGTGGCCGGCGAGCTGGAGGGTGACTTCCTGGCCGAACTTCGTCACCCCGAGCTTGTGCGCCAGCGGCGAGGGGAGCACCACCGCGCCGATGTTCCCGAAGGGGGCGAGCTGCTTGGTGTTGCGCACGAGCGCCCCGCCCAGCTGGGAGAGGCTTTCGTCGGCTCCCACGAGCTGGATCGAGGCGCTGCCCCGTGGCCCGATCGCGTTGGCGCCCACTTCCAGCAGCGGCGCCGCCACGCGCACGCCGGGGATGTGACGCACCTGCGCGAGGGTGGCCTGCGGGAAGCCCTGCTGGTCGCGGGCCACGAGCTGCAGGGTGGCGTCGCCGGCGATGCCCCGGGAGAGCTCGGACACCGAGCCCTGCAGGCTCGCGCTGGAGACCTCCGCCGCGAACAGCAGGGCCACACCGGCGGCGATGCCGGCGAGCGCGAACAGCTCCTGCAGCAGGCGGGCGCGCAGACGCACGCGGTAGAGCCGCAGCAGGTTTGACGCTCGCACGGCTCAGCTCCGCTCGGAGGCGCCCATCAGCAGCGGCGTGGGCTCCACCTCGTGGACGCTCAGGCGGCCGTCGCGCAGGGCGTACACGCGATCGGCATAGTGGGCGGCCATGCCGTCGTGGCTGACGAGCACCACCGCCACGCCCCGCTCGCGGCAGAGCTCGCGCAGCAGCTCGAGCACTTCGCGGCCGCGCTGCGTGTCGAGGCTGCCGGTGGGCTCGTCGGCGAGCAACAGGCGCGGTCCGGTGGAGAGGGCACGCGCGATCATCACCCGCTGACGCTCGCCCATCGAGAGCGTCTCCGCGCGGTGGCCCACCCGCTGACCGAGCCCCAGGCGCTCGAGCAACGGCGCGATCTCCCGCCGCGCGTCCCGCCAGCGGTGGGTGGCCAGCAGCTTCAGCACGGCGTTGTCGATCGCGCTCACCCCCGGCATCAGGTCGAAGTTCTGGCGGATGAAGCCCAGTTCGGAGAGCCGGAAGCGGGAGGCCTCGCGCTCGGAGAGAGAGGAGACGTCGCGGCCGCCGATCAGCACGGCGCCGGAGGTGGGCTCAAGCAGCGTGGCGATCATCAACAGCAGGGTCGTCTTGCCCGAGCCGCTGGGACCGTAGAGCGCCACCATCTCCCCGGGCGCCACCTCCAGGGAGACGCCGTCGACGGCGCGCACGGGCTCGCCGCCGACCGCGGGATAGTGCTTGGTGAGCTCCCGCAGCTCGAGCATCGCGCTCAGTCTGAGGCGCTGCCGCTCACGTGCACGGTGATGGCGTCGTTCGAGCGTTGGATCGTGCCGCTGAAGCCGAGGCCGCTGCCGTGGGCGTTGGCGTAGCGGCCGCTGCCACCCGTGACGGACATCGTGCCGGAGAAGCTCGCCGAGGTGGTGCCGCGCCGGTAGTCGGCGGTGGCGTGACCGGAGATTGAGCCGCCGCTCGGGTAGATCGTCACCTTGGCGGTGACGCGGTTGGTGGATGCGATCGTGAGCTGCACGTAGATGGTGCCGCTGACGGTCCCCGACGCGGAGCCGTGCTCGTCGAGGGTGAAGCCGTGTTTGCTCATGAGGTGCAGGTCGCCGCTCTCGTTGAGGCTGAACGTGCGCGCCGCGTGCGCGGACGCCGCAGCCGAGGACGTGCCGGCGGCGCAGGCGCCGGTCGCCGCCAGCGACATGAGCGCCAGCATCCCCGCGCGCCTGCGCCGACCATTCGATTGCCAAGCCTTCCAAGCCATCTCTCCCACCTTCCGTTTCGTTCTCTGCGGCGCCGCCGAGCGGATCGGCGGGCCCTCACACATCATGGACAAGGCACCTTCGTCGACGCGCTGCCCTTGGAGCCGTCGGCGTACTGGAATTCGCCGGCGAACGGGAAGCCGCCGGAGGGACAGCTGCTGGGCACCACCACCTGGGCGCCCGTTGGCGGGGAGTCCCGTCCGGAGGCGCCGATGGTCAGCGAGAAGGTGGCGATCGAGGTGTCCGGCAGGAGCGCCAGGGAGGGGATCGGCGGGATCGACAGCGCCAGCTGTTCGCCATAGGGAGAGCTGGCGGTTGTGACGGTGCCGCTGAGCACCTTGCGCTCGTCCACCGGCGTGTACCCCTGGCCGACGATCTCGAAGGTGGGTTCCAGGTTCTGGGCGCTGAGGGGCCCGAGGAAGGCCCACATGGAGACCTGCTCGGTGATCGTCTGGGAGCCGGCGTGCACCTCCATCAGGGCGTGCCCGCGGCCCAGCAGCGACTGGCCGGGGCAGGCGCCGGGCCCGCGGGCGCGCAGGCGCGCCGCCGAGCAGCTGTGCAGGGCGGGGATGTCGAGGGTCAGCCCGGCGGGCAACTGCAATACCGATCTGCGCACGGGCGCGGGCACCCCGTCTTCGCCGCCGTAGTAGCGCAGGGTCACGGTCAGCGATCCCCGGGCGCCGAGACGGTCGGGCGCGAGGGACGCTTCCACGGTGGCGTCGGTGGGCGCCGCCGGAAAGGCTTCGAGGGCGAACGCCGCCTGCCCGTCGGTGACGAGGAAGGCCGAGCACGAGAACAGCGCGAGCAACAGACGACGACCCATTCCGATATTGAATCCCACCTCCCTTCCCTTTCCTAGTGTTATACAACACTGGATCACTTTGTCGCCGGGCGGGACGCGGCTAATGGATGACGAAGGTCTCGATGGGAAGTTCGAGTACGCCGGTGGTGCCCACCAGCAGCGGGTCGGTTACCTGGGACTCGGCGCCGGGGAGAGAGAGCATGGCGATGGCGACGCCGGCGGCGGGATGGTGGCGCTCGGGCAGCAGCAGGATGTCGCGGCCGTACATCGTGCGTGCCTGCACGCGGGCGGTGTAGAGGACGTCATAGCCGGGAACCGTGTTCACGCGGGTCTTGCCCTCGCCGAGCAGCCGGAAGTCGCTGAGGCGGCGGCGCAGGGCGGCGATGTAGGCGTTCGCGTAGATGAGCAGCTCGGCCTGGGGGGAGCCCGTGTAGGGGGGTAGGGGCAGGGGGCTGACGGCGAAGGAGTCCACCAGGGGGCCGCCGCGGGGACGGCGCACCTCCACATAGGCGCCGGGTGGGGGCGCGGCTCGGTAGAGATCGCGGTAGCTGAAGCTGAAGGGGGCGGGACCGCCGTGGGCGTAGTGGGCGTTCTCGAGCGTGAGGCCTGCGCCGAGCAGGAGCGCCGCGAGGGCAAGGCAGAGGACGAGCACGAACGCCCGTGCCGTGCGGGAGGCGGCGCGCCAGCGAGGTGCGAGGATCCGGCCGAGGCTCGGGCCATACTCCGGCTTTAGCGGGATGGAGGCCATCTTCGGCTGAGGCGGGCGGAGGCTGGGACGGGGCTATTCGCCCAGCGAGAAGAGCGCTTCCAGGTCGTGGCGGGAGTAGGCGGCGAAGGCGACCATGGTCTGGGTGCGGGAGACGCCGGGCAGCGCGCCGATCTCGCCGGTGACCACGTCGGCGAGCTGCTCGTGATCGGAGACGCGCACGATGGCCACGAAATCCCACTCGCCGGTCACCGAATAGGCCTCCGCCACGCCCTCGATGTCGGCCAGGGCGCCACCGAGGGTGGAGAGGGCGTCGCGATCGGCCTCGATCAGGACCACGGCGTTGGTCATGGTCATGGCGAGAGGGACTCTCCGGGCGCGAGCACCACCACCTCCCCAGATCCGCCAGCCTCGACGTCGGCCTTGAAGGCCTGGGCGTCGGTCTCGATCGGCGGGAAGGTGTCGTAGTGGCAGGGCACGATCTGCTTGGCGCCGAGCAGGCGGGCGGCCTGGACGGCGTCGTGGCGGTCCATGGTGTAGTGGCCGCCGATGCACACCAGCGCCACGTCCACGCCGCCGGGGACGGTGGCGGCGATCAGCTCGAGGTCCGAGAAGAGGGCGGTGTCGCCGAGGTGGTAGACGGTCTTGCCGCCGATGCTCACGATCAGGCCCGCGGGGGTGTTGACGGTGCCGGCGGGCGTGGTGGAGGTGTGCCAGGCGGGAACGAGCTTCACCGAGCCCCAGTCCAGGGAGACGGTGCCGCCGAGGTTGGGGTCGTGGACCTTCTCCAAGCCGCCTTCGGCGAGCTCGTTGGCGATCTCCACGATGGCCACCACCTCGCTGCCGGCGCGGGCGGCGATGGCGGGGGTGTCGCCGAAGTGGTCGGCGTGGCCGTGGGTCAGCAGGATGGCATGCGGCGAGAGCTCCTCGGCGGCGACAGCCGCCTTGGGGTTTCCGGTGAGAAAGGGGTCGATGAGCACCGATGTCGAGCCGTCGCTGAGCTCGAAGGCGGCGTGGCCGAGGAAGCGGATCTCCATCGTGGCTGCTCCTGTGGTCGAGGTGGTGTCTTGGGGATGTGCTCCGGCGCTCAATCTACAGCTCGGGGGGATCGATCTGGTGCAGGCCGGCACCGGCGAGCAGGCCGAAGGCGGCGCCCACCACGCCCGCGAGCCAGCTCGCTTCGGGGCGGGCGTAGGGCAGGGCGAGGAGAATCACGGCGATGGCGGCGACGCCCAGGAGATCGCCCTCGTAGTAGTAGCCGCGACGGGCCGCCTGGAGATCGGGGACGGCCCATGCGCACAGCAGGGCGAGAGCGCCGGCGTTGGCGCCGCTGACGATGGGCAGGTCATAGACGGCGAGGGCCGCCAGTGCGCCGGTGACGGCACCGCCGAAGAACACCGCCAGCACCACCACGGGACCGCGCCTGCGCTCGAGCAGCCAGCCGAAGATGGCGAGGGCCAGCAGGGCGATGAAGGCGTAGAAGCCGTTACGGTAGACGAAGGGGCTTGAGAGCAGCTTCCACCAGTCTCCCTGCAGGGGCCCGATGATGGCGAGCTTTCCGAAGCTCACGTAGCCGCCCGAGGCGAGCACCCAGCCGGCGGCGCCGGCGGCGACGAGGGCGACGGTGGCGTGGGGCGGGGACTCGCCGCGGGCGTACTCGGAATGGCGGGAGAAGGGCCGGCGACGGGCGGTGCCGACGGCGGACGGGGAGCGCCACAGGGAGGGGCTGGGAACGAGCCGGCGCAGAGGACCGCTGCGGCGCTTGACGCGGGGCAGCTTGGGTGCGCGCTGGCGCAGGCGGTGGCCGCAGTACGGGCACTCGGTGATGTACGGGCTTACCTGCGACCCGCACTGCTTGCACACCACGAAGAGGTCCCCGGCGGGAGGCATCGTGGTCTCATTCTAAGAGCCCCCGGAGCTCCCACCGCCGGGAGGCCGGCTCTGGGATACTCAGGCCATGAAACCTGGTTACGACAAGAAGCTCTACATCCTCGCCTTCGACCATCGAGGGTCCTTTCAGACGAAGTTCTTCGGCATCGAGGGCGAACCGGACGGCGAACAGACGGCGATGATCGCCGACGCCAAGCACCTGATCTTCGAGGGTCTTGCCCAGGCGGTGGCGGCCGGCGCGGATCCGGCGGTGACGGGCGTGCTGGTGGACGAGCAGTTCGGCTCCACGGTGCCCGAGGAGGCCCGCGAGGCGGGCCTGAAGCTGGCGATGCCGGCGGAGCGATCGGGACAGAAGATGTTCGACTTCCAGTACGGCGACGAGTTCGGGGAGCACATCGAGAAGTTCGACCCGGACTTCACGAAGGTGCTCGTGCGCTACAACGCCGACGGCGACTCCCAGGCCAACCAAGAGCAGCTCGGGAAGCTCAAGACGCTCTCGGACTGGCTGCACGGACGGGAGCGGAAGTTCCTCTTCGAGCTGCTGGTGCCCGCCGAGGAGGCCCAGCTGGCGGCGGTGGGAGGCGACGTGGGGCGCTACGACGCGGAGCTGCGGCCGGAGCTGATGCGCCGGGCGATCGCCGCAATCCAGGCGGCGGGCATCGAGGTGGACATTTGGAAGATCGAGGGCGTCGACGAGCGAGCGGACTGCGAGATGCTCGTGGCCCAGGCGCGCAGCGGCGGACGAGACGGAGTGGTATGCGTGGTGCTCGGTCGCGGCGCGGACGACGCGAAGGTGGACCACTGGCTGCGCCAGGCGGCGCCGGTGGATGGCTTCGTGGGCTTCGCCATCGGCCGCTCCATCTGGTGGGACCCGCTCAAAGCCTATGTGGACGGCAAGATCGAACGCGCGGTGGGCGCCCGCAAGGTGGCCGAGAACTACCTGCGCTTCGTCAAGGTCTACGAGGGCGCCGAGACGGGCGCGCCGGTGGGGTAGCGACGGAGGCGCCGCCATGAAGATGCGCCAGAGCCTGGCTGAGCTGGAGCAGGCTTTCGAACAGGAGATCTCGGTGGACCGCCACCGGCGGGAGTCGCTGCGGCGGACCACCGAGCAGCGGGCCTTCAGGCGGGCGCTGGACCGCAAGCACCGCCAGGGGTCGATGCGGTTCGTGGTGCTGGTGCTCGCGCTGATCGCCACGGCGGCGATCGTGACGGTGGCGATGTTCTGGACCCTGTACCTGCTGCTCGGCTAAAGAGCTCAGCCACAGCGACGCGCCGGCGGGGCGGCGGGGCGGCAGCGCGTCGGGGACAGGGCGGCGGATCGGCGGACGGCGGACGGTCGATCGGCGCTCTGGCCGGTCAGTGCTCGCCGGATGTGCTCTCGGCGACGCCCGTGCCGAGATCGTCGCCGTCGGCGCCTGACTCCGATTCGGCGTCGTCGCGCTGGATCTCGAGGTAGATCTCGGTGCGGAACACGGGTATGTCCTGGGGGGCGCGAATGCCGATGCGGACCTTGTCGCCCATCACGGAAAGGACGGAGACCTCGATGTCGTCCCCGATCATGATGCTCTGATTTGACTTGCGTGTGAGGACCAGCATCCTGCGCACCCTTCCTCTTAGGCCGACATGCTCCGCGCGGATTGGCGGCCGCCGCGCAAGCTTGAGCAAGCATAGTCGGCGGTGCGGTCGGACGCGACCATGTGCGGCGATCGGGGTCAGGAAACGCCGCAACGAGCGGACTATGTCGCGGCGACGGGTGTTTGCGCTAGTCTCCCGGACCGTCGATGGCTCGCAAATCCCTTCGTCCCCACCTCAACCAGATCCGCAGCTGGGTGCGCCAGGGGCGGACGGACGCGTGGGTGGCTCACCAGCTGGACGTGAGCGTGCGGGACATCGAGCAGTTCAAGCGCCAGAACGAGCTGGTGGGAGACGAGGACGGGGAGAGCGCCGTGGCGACGGACTACCAGGACGAAGTGGACCTGCGAGCCGAGGACGACGCGTTGATCGCGGCGGAGCTCGAGGCGGCGGAGCTGGAGGCCGCGGAACTGCGGGCGGAGCGGGAGCAGGCTGAGGGCGTGGAGGAGAGCGAGGAGGACGAGGAGCGGCCACGAACACGCAGGCGGGGGCGGCGAGGAGGCAGGCGGCGAAGCGCGGGCGCCCGCAACTCAGCCCCCCTGGAGGGAACCTTCGACCACGGCGAGGAGGGCTACGGGCTGTGGCTGGATCCGGCGATCCAGGACAACCCCGTGTACGCCGAGCACTGGGCGGGCCACCGTTCGGTGGAGGTGGCGATCGAGGAGGACCGGATCGTCATCAGCCGGGTGGGCGAAGACGACTGAGTCGTCTCTCACGGGCCCGGGAGAGCCCGTTGAGCGCCTCTCAGGCCTCGCTGAGAGCCAGCCTGCCGCCGGCGTAGTCGGCTGCCTCACGCAGGTAGCGGGAGAAGGCGGCATCCACCACGATGGCGGGATCCCACGCGGTGGGGTCCTCGGGGGCAAGGTGGACGGCGACCTGGATGCACCAGCCGGTTCCGGAGGCGTAGAGATCGATGAGCTCCTGGCCCGTGAACCGGCCGCCGAGGCGGCGGCGGAGCTCGGCAACGAGGGCCTCGACGACGCGTTCCAGGCGAGGACGGCTCTCGACGGGGGCATCCCGCAGGCGGCGCTCGGCGCGGCGCCACTCGTAGATGGCGTTCTCGGAGCTCGGCACTGAGGCGAGGCTAGCAGCGGCCTTGGCTCGCGCGCGCACACGCACGCGGGGCCCCGTTTTTTTGGGCACGGCCAACGAACGCCAGGGGCGAGCTTCTCAACGGCGGGCGGACGGTTCTCAGTTGTTGGGCAGGCCGGTGATCACATAGGACTGCTCGCCCGGCTTCATCATGCCCAGGCGGCGGGCCTCTTCTTCCACGGTGCCGCGTCGGCCGAGGGTCTGGTGGCGGCGCAGCAGAGCGGCGTGTTCGTGCTCCAGGGTCTGCACCTGGGCGCTGTCGCCACGGGCTTCTCGCCAGGTGGAGAACAGGCGCACACCGGCGCTGATGTACAGATAGAGGAGGGCCACCAGCACGCACAGCAGGGCGATGCGGCCGAGCCTGTCCCAGCGTACGCGGGCCAGGGGGCCGGCGGCGAAGACGGGGGGGCCCGGCGCGGTGCGCCTGGGCGAGCTCCGGCGGGGGGAGGCGGCCGGAGCGGACGCACGAGCGGTGGCCATGGTGCTCGCATTCGCCCCACACGCGGGGATCCCTGCAAGCGGGCCGCCGGCCGCAGGGGAGCTCTCAGCGACTGAAGGCGGAGCGACCCGGGAACTCGGCGTCGGCGCCGAGCTGCTCCTCGATGCGCAGGAGCTGGTTGTACTTGGCCACCCGATCGGAGCGAGAGGGGGCGCCGGTCTTGATCTGACCGCAGCCGGTGGCCACGGCGAGGTCGGCGATGGTGACGTCCTCGGTCTCGCCGGAGCGATGGCTGATTACGGCGCTGTAGCCGGCCTCGCGGGCGAGAGCGATGGCGTCGAGTGTCTCCGAGAGAGTGCCGATCTGGTTGACCTTGATGAGGATGGAGTTGGCGACCCCCTCGTCGATGCCGCGCTGCAGGCGCTCCACGCTGGTTACGAACAGGTCGTCGCCCACCAGCTGGATGCGCTCGCCCAGGCGCTCGGTGAGCGCGCGCCAGCCCCGCCAGTCCTCCTCGTCCATGCCGTCCTCGATGGAGACGATGGGGTAGCGATCGACGAGCTCCGCCCAGTAGCCGGCGAGCTCAGGCGCGGTCAGCGTGCGACCCTCGTGCTCGAGCACGTAGCCGGCGCCCTCCTGATAGAGCTCGCTGGTGGCGGGATCCAGGGCGATGGCGATGTCCGCGCCCGGCTCGTGGCCGGCAGCTTCGATGGCCGCCACAAGCATCTTCAGGGCCTCCTCGTTGGAGCCGAGGTCGGGGGCGAAGCCGCCCTCGTCGCCCACGGCGGTGCTGAGGCCGCGGTCGCGGAGAGTGCGTTTGAGGCTGTGGAAGACCTCCACGCCGGCACGCAGGCACTCGGAGAAGCTCGGGGCTCCACAGGGCACGATCATGAACTCCTGGAAGTCCACCTCGTTGTCCGCGTGAGCGCCGCCGTTGAGCACGTTCATCATCGGCACCGGCAGGACGCGGGCGGCCTCGCCGCCGAGATAGCGCCACAGCGGCAGGCCCTCCTCGGCGGCCTGGGCATGGGCGGCGGCGAGGGAGACGCCGAGAATGGCGTTGGCGCCGAGGCGGGACTTGCCGGGGGTGCCGTCCAGCTCGATGAGGGCTCTGTCGAGGCCGCGCTGGTCGGCCGCGTCGAGACCGGCGACGGCGGTGGCGATCTCGCCGTTGACGTTCCCGACAGCCTGGGTGACGCCCTTGCCCTGCCAGGCCTCGCCGCCGTCACGCAGCTCGCGTGCCTCGAACTCCCCCGTGGAGGCTCCGGAGGGGACCGCGGCGTGGCCGTGGGCGCCCGAGCGCAGCCCGATCTCCACCTCCACCGTGGGATTGCCCCTGCTGTCGAGGATTTGGCGGGCGTGGACGCGCTCGATCTGGCTCATCGGGCCGCGAGCTGAGCTGGCTTATTTGGCGGTGGTGGTCGTCGTCGACGGCGTGCTGGTGGTCGACGGCGTGGTGGTGGCCGTGGAGGGCGCGCCGGTGGAGCTCGTCTTCGGTTTCACGTACTCGCGGCAGTTCTGGACGACGAAGCCGCTCGCGCATTCGGTTTTGCTGGTCCAGTTCTTGCGGAATTCTTTGACGAACTTGCTCAGCGCCTGCTGGGAGGAGGTTGTCGAGAGCTGCTGTTTGATCGTGGACTTGGCCTGGGCCAGCGACTGAGAGTTGCCGGGGCTGATGCTCTTGACCTCGTAGATGTAGTAGCCGAAGGGCGTCTTCACGGGTCCGCCGAGGACCCCCTGCTTGGCCGAGAAGGCGGCTTCGTCGAGCGCCTTAGCCTCCTGGCCTTTGACCACGCCCTTGACTTCGCCCCCGTTCGACTTGCTGGTGGGGTCGATCGATTTGCTCTTTGCCACTTCCGCGAAGCTCTTGCCCGATTCGATTTCCTTCTTGGCCTGCTGGGCTTCGGCTTCGGTCTTGGTGAGAACCACCAGCAGGTCGCGCTTTTCGGGCGTGCCGAATTGGGACTTGTGTTCGTTGTAGTACTTTTCGATCTGGGCCTCCGTGACGGCGCCTTTCTTGGAGACCTTCTGCTGGATTTTGGTGGAGAGCAGGTTGAGCTTCACGCGCAGCAGCAGGTCGGAGACCGTCTGGCCGGAGCTCTCGAGGAATTTCTTGAATTCTTCCGCCTTGGGGAACTGCTCGGTCTTGATTTTTTCGAACTGCTTCTTGACTTCCGCGTCGCTCACCTTCACGCCCAGGCTTTCCGCTTCGCCGAGCACCCAGGAGGAGGAGATGAGAAAGCCGAGGACCTCCTGCTTGAGCGACTTGTACTGCTGTTCGCACTCGCTCTTGAGCTCGGATTTGGAGGGCTTGGATTTGCCTTTGGCGGCTGCGGAGGTGGCTTCGAGATGGGCGATGCACTCGGTGTAGTCGGGAGGCACCGGAATGGCCGGCTTTTCCCCCGGGGTGGTGGCGGTGGAGGCGGCGGCGACGCCCATCCAGTGTTCGAAGGTTTCCTTGGTGATCGGAGTGCCACCGACCTGGGCAACGGCGTTGCCGGGCACGCCGCCGCCACACGCGGCGAGGCCGACGGCGGCAAAGAAAACGGCGCCTAGCGCCGCGACGAAGCTGATCACCTTCTTGGACACGACGCGGGCACTCTAGCGGAAAGTGAGGAGGTCGTGGTTAAGGAGTTCCTGAAGACGCTATGCGGCCTCGCGGGTGAGGGACAGCAGGACGTCGGCGGCCTTGACGACGGTGGGAAAGCGAGCGGGGCCGTCGGGGGGCACGCGCAGGGAGACCTGGGAGCGGCCGGACTCATAGAGAGCCTCCGGAAGCTGTTCGCGCAGGCGCTTGGCGCGCACGGAGTCGAGCTCGATGGGAGTGACGGCGACGCGATCGCCGCGAAAGCTCACGGCGGTGGCGCCAGCCTGGCCGAACTTGATGCGGGCGCGCTGCAGCGAGAGGAGGTTCTCCAGGGGCTCGGGCACGGGACCGAAGCGATCCTGCAGCTCCTCGCGCAGCTGCTCCACGTCGGCCACCTCGTAGGCGCCGGCGATGCGCTTGTGGATCTCGATCTTGGCCTGCTCGTAGGGAACGTAGTCGGCGGGTATGTAGGCGTCGACGTTGACGTCCAGGCGAACGGGCTCGGGGAGCTCCCGCGGGGGCTCCCCCTCGCTGGGCTCTCCGGCGGCGGCCACCGCGTGGACGGCTTCGTCGAGCATCTGCATGTAGAGCTCGAAGCCGAGGGCGGCGACGTGGCCGGACTGCTCGTCGCCGAGCAGGTTGCCGGCGCCGCGCAGCTCGAGATCGCGCATCGCCACCTGAAATCCGGCGCCGAGCTCGGTGTAGTCCGACAGGGCGGCCAGGCGCTGGGCGGCATCGGGGGTGAGAGAGGCGGCGGAGTCGTAGAGGAGGTAGGCATAGGCGCGCTCGCGGCTGCGGCCGACGCGGCCGCGGATCTGGTAGAGCTGGGCCAGGCCGAAGGCGTCGGAGTGCTCCACGATGAGGGTGTTGGCCTGGGGGATGTCGATGCCGGACTCGATGATGGAGGTGCAGACGAGCACGTCGGAGCCGCCACGGAGGTAGTCCATCATCACGCTCTCCAGCTCCCCCTCGGCCATCTGGCCGTGGGCCACGGAGAAGCGCACGCCGGGGCACAGCGCCCGGAGGCGCTCGGCGGTCTCGTCGATTGACTCCACGCGGTTGTGCAGGAAGAAGGCCTGGCCGTGGCGGTGGTGCTCGCGCAGGATGGCGCGCTTGACGAGCTCCTCCTCGTACTCGCCCACGTAGGTGCGCACCGGACGGCGGCCCTCCGGGGGAGTCTCGATGACGGAGATCTCGCGTAGTCCGGCGAGGGACATCTGCAGGGTGCGGGGGATGGGGGTGGCGGACATGGCGATGACGTCCATGCGGAGCTTGAGCTGGCGCAGGAGCTCCTTCTGCTTGACGCCGAAGCGCTGCTCCTCGTCGACCACGAGCAGGCCGAGGTCCTTGGCGCGGACGTCACGTGAGAGCAGACGGTGGGTGCCGATGAGGATGTCCACCTGGCCCTTGGCGAAGGCGGCGACGGTGGCGCGCTGCTCGGCGGGGGTGCGAAAGCGGGAGACGTGGCCGACGTTGATGGGATAGTCGGCGAGGCGCTCGGCGAAGGTGCCGTAGTGCTGCTGGGCGAGGATGGTGGTGGGAGCGAGCATCAGCACCTGCTTGCCCTGGCTGGCGGCCTTGAAGGCGGCGCGGAGGGCGACCTCGGTCTTGCCGTAGCCGACGTCGCCGCAGATCAGGCGATCCATCGGGCGGGGGGTCTCCATGTCGGCCTTCACCAGTTCGATGGCCTCGAGCTGGTCGGGGGTCTCGGCGAAGGGGAAGCTGGCCTCGAATTCGCGCTGCCAGTCGGAGTCGGGCTCGAAGGCGTGGCCGGGACGTCGCTGGCGCTCGGCGTAGAGGCTGAGGAGCTCGCCGGCGAGCTCCTGGGCGGCGCGGCGAGCGCGGGACTTCATCGTCTCCCAGCGGGTGCCGCCGAGCTTGGAGAGGGGCGGATGGTCGCCGGCGGCGCGTGCGCCCACGTAGCGGGAGATCTTGGCGAGCTGCTCGACCGGCACGTACACGCGATCGTCGCCCTGGTATTCGAGGTACAGGTAGTCGCGCGTC
>DATJMB010000131.1:0-5775 GCA_035508995.1 Solirubrobacteraceae bacterium
TCCTCCTCCGCCAGCCACACGATGCCGAGCTCGCACTCCCGCTCCAGGCAGTCCTCGATCATCCGCTTGTAGCGCTCCTCGAAGATGTGCAGCGGCACCGTCTCGCTCGGCAGCGCCACGATGTTCAGCGGAAAGAGCGGAAAGCCCTGCTCGCGTTGAGCCGACATGGCGCAAGTCTATTGCCGCGAGCCGGTCGACTTCCGAGCGGCCGGGCCGATTCGGGTGGGTGGACGCGCGGGGCGCTCAGGCGTCCGCCGCGCGGGCGGTGATCATCAGGTTGTAGAAGATCGCCGGCGGCAGCCGCGGCTCGAGCAGGCGGCGATCGAGGCCCTGCAGGAGCAGGTAGCCGCGGTAGGCGTACTGGCGCCAGGCCCACGGCACGTCGAAGGGATCGGCGGTGGCCTCCAGCGTGCGGTTGGTCCAGCCAAACCAGTTGGCCAGCAGCTCCTCGCCGCTCACGTGCACGTCCTGAAAGCCCGCCTCCTGGGCCGCCGCGGAGAGCTCGCCGGGAGCGAAGGCGTGGACGTCCACCACCGCCTCCAGCGCCGCGTCCGGCGCGCCGCCCTCCGCGGGGGGCGCGGGGCGGGCGCCGATCGCCCGCCGCCACACCGGCGCGGCGGCGCCGGCCAGGCGCTTTGGCACGCGGGCGATGCGATCGCCGTAGCGGGAGGGCTCGCCGGCGAAGGCGATCCGCCCGCCGGGCGCGAGCACGCGAGCGAACTCGGCGAAGGCGCGGGGGAGGTCGGGGATGTGGTGCAGCACGGCGTGGCCGAAGACGAGGTCGAAGCGCTCGTCCGCGAAGGGCAGCCGCTCGGCGTCGGCCTGCTCGGTGCGGACCTCGAGGCCGAGCCGCTGCGCGTTGGCCCGCAGAGCGGCGAGCATCCCGGGGGAGATGTCGCTGCAGGTGGCCTCCTCGATGATTCCCGCCCGCAGCAGGTTGAGGCTGAAGTAGCCCGTGCCCGAGCCGATCTCCAGCGCGCGTGCGAAGGTCGCCGGCCTCGGTTCGCCGAGCGCCTTGGCGATCTTGGCGGTCACCTGTTCCAGGCCGAGGTCCCCGAAGTCGATGCCCCACTTGGCGTCGTAGTGGCCGGCGGCCACGTCGTGGTAGCGGGTGTTGACGTCCCGGATCTCCTCCGGGCTGAGCGCGTGGGCCATGAGGTCGGGGACCCTACCGGACGCGCCGGGAAGGGCAGATTTGCGGGATAAAGCTGCGAGGAGGCGTGCAAGCGGTGCAAGCGTCCTTGCACTTTGCTAGGGTCCCGCCGCACATGCCGAATCCCTGATCAGAAGTCAGGGAACGGGGGACCCAAGTTGTTGGGGCGAATCCCACGGCGAGACCGTGAGAGGCGCAGGCTCTTTCAGCGCCAGCCCGTCAGCTAACCCCGCAGGCCGACGAAAGAGGTTGCTTGGTGCGGGTGCATACCCTGGTAGCGGCGATTTGCTCTAGCTCGATGGCGCTGGCCTGCGCGGCCGCGCCGGCCCTCGCGAGCACCGGTAGCGCCACGAGCGCCTCCGTGGCGGGTGGCGCGGTGGCGGGCACCGTCAGCACCTCCGCCAGCGGCGGCGTCACGCCCAGCGCGAAGAAGCCCGCCAAGCCGATCTACCTCTCGCCGGTCACCGCCAAGACGGCGAGCCTCGCCTACAGCGGGCCGATCTACCAGAAGACCGCCACCGGGGAAGTGATCCCCTACACGGCCCCCACCGCCGGCGAAGGCGAAGGCGAAGGCGGCGCCACGGGCGGCGTGCCCGTCACCACGCCAGCGCCCGCCAAGCCCCAGCTGCTGGTGCCGGGCATGCTGGCGCGCTACGTTGACGGCCTCGCCGCGGCCCCCATGAGCGCCCCGGCGAGCGTCCAGGAGATGATCTGGGCGGGCAACCAGCTGATCGGGCTGCCCTACATCTACGGAGGCGGGCACCAGTCGTTCATCTCTCCCGGCTATGACTGCTCGGGCACGGTGTCCTTCGCCCTGCACGGCGGCGGCCTGCTGCAGACGCCGGAGGACTCCTCCGAACTGGCCCTCTGGGGCTCGCACGGGGCGGGCCGGTGGGTGACGATCTTCGCCAACGGCGGCCACGCCTACATGACGATCGCGGGCCTGCGCCTGGACACGAGCGCCGCGGACGACCCCTCCAACCAGCAGGGCCCCCGCTGGCGGCCGCTGCGGCCGGCCAACGAAGGCTATACGGTCCGCCATCCGCTGGGCCTGTAGCGCTACGCTTGAGCGAACCTGACGGCGCCGCGGGACCGCAGCGCGCAGAACAGCAATAGGAGGATCAGATGGCCGGCCTGACCGGGCGCATGTCAACGGTGGTGAAGGCGAAGGTCTCGAAGCTTCTGGACCGCGCGGAAGATCCCGCCGAGACGCTCGACTACAGCTACCAGAAGCAGGTCGAACAGCTGCAGAACGTCAAGAAGGGCATCGCGGACGTGGTGACCGCCAAGAAGCGCCTGCAGATGCAGGAGGCCACCCTCAAGCAGAGCGTGGTCAAGCTCGACACCCAGGCCCGCCAGGCGCTCTCGTCGGGCAACGAGGAACTGGCGCGCACGGCGCTGGAGCGCAAGAACGTAGCCCAGACGGAGCTCCAGGGGCTCGACACGCAGGTCTCCGAACTGGAAGAGCAGCAGCAGAAGCTCACCGACTCCGAGCAGAAACTGCGCGCCAAGATCGAGGCCTTCCGCACCAAGAAGGAGGTCATCAAGGCCCAGTACTCCGCCGCCGAGGCCCAGGTGCGGATCTCCGAGGCGGCCACCGGCGTGGGGGAGCAGATGGCGGACGTGGGCCTGGCGATGCAGCGGGCGGTGGACAAGACCGAAAACATGAAAGCCCGCGCCGATGCCGTCTCCGAGCTGGAAGCGGCGGGCACCTTCGACGACATCACCGCGCTGGGCTCCGGCGAAGACGACATCGACCGCCAGCTGAAGTCCCTCTCCAGCCAGTCCGCCGTGGACGACGACCTCTCGAAGATGAAGGCCGAACTCGGCCAGGGAGCCCCCGCGGCCGCGGGCGAGATCGCCGCTCCCAGCGGCGCGTCCAGCGGGGGAGACGGCGCGGGCGCCGGCGACGGCCAGCCGGCCGAAGGCGGCCAGTGATGATCGTCCGCATCTCCGGCGAGGACCAGTACCGCCTCGACGACTCCGCCGCCGCCCGCCTGAACGAGCTCGAGAATGCCGTGGCGGCGATCGTGGACGGCGGCAGCGAAGACGGCTTCTCAGACGCCTACGCCGCCCTCTTGGACTTCGTGCGCTCTCAGGGCCAGACGGTGGGAGACGAGGAGATCGAGTCCTCCGACGTGATCCTGCCGCCGTCGGACCTCACGTTCGCTGAGGCCGGTCGTGAGTTCACGGGCGAGGGTTTGATCCCGGACTGATCCTCCCGGCGGACTCTTCCCGAGGTCATCTCACATCGCCTGAGCGCCCAGGCGGGCGTAGAGCTCCGTTTCTGGCGGTATCCTGACGATAGACGGCGATGGATACGAGGGCACAGATAGCTGCAGACGCGATTGGGTCGGTGCGAGCTGAGGGCCTTGAGCCGGGCACTACCGTGATCGAGATACTCGACCGATGGGTCGACGGACAGGTCAAGACAGAGCAGCTCGGTGAGGCGGCGCAGCGGCTTGCGGCCGGCGAGCCGGTGGCTCACCTGCTCGGTGGGCCGGAGCCCGTGTCAGCACGCCGCTGACCGCGACCGTTTCCGGCGCGGTGGCCGATCCCTACGTATACCCGGGCACCGCTGTACTGCGCAACCTCGCAGGGCTGAAAGACGCCGGTGCTCTCGTCGACCACGAGGCCCAAGTGAGCACCCTGCGGCTCGCACAGCTCGCCGCACTCAGGCTGGAGGGCGCATACGACCTCACGCACCTCAAGCGGTTCCACCGCTTCATCTTCCAGGACGTCTATTCGTGGGCCGGCGAGCTGCGCAGTGTGCCACTCGCAAAGCCGGGCAGCATGTTCGCGCTCCCAGCGCACATCGAAAGCTACGCCACCCAATTGCTGAGCCAGCTGGCCGCTGAGCGGCATCTGAGCGGACTGTCTCGCGAGCGGTTCGTCGAACTGCTCACCTACTACTACGCGGAGCTCAACGCAATTCATCCCTTCCGTGAGGGCAACGGACGTGCACAGCGCGCGTTTCTCCGCCAGCTCGCCCTGGATGCCGGCCATACTCTCGCTTGGGAGCACCTGGATTCACAGGCGCTCGTTCATGCATCGCAGCGCAGCTTTCAGGGCGACAACCTGCCGATGCGAGAACTGATCGAAGCGGTTCTCGATCCACTCGTACGCTGAGCGACAGCACGTCCCTCAGCGCATCTCGCGCGACCGACGAACAGCGGCAGCTACGTCCGGCATGGGCTCCCCGGTCAACGTCTCGCCCCATCCTTGAGGGAGCACTGCCATCTCCGATTCGCCGTCAGCATCGTTGGTCGGCTCTTCTCGGAGTCTGGCGTCGAGTAGGCGTAGCGTGTCCTCCGCCTCGCGGTTGCTCAACTCGTCCACCAACTGATGCAGGCGCTCCTTCGTCGTCACGATCAGATTGTAAGCCGCTCAGGCGTGAACACGCCTGTGGATCGCGGCAGGGGGTTAGCGCTCACCGCCTCGGGCCAGGGCGACCATCTCGGTTCGATCCGAGTGGTTGGCTCTTCACGGGATGCTCATCGCCGCGGACATCATCGTCGTCAGCGAGGACGAAGCGAAGGCTTGGCCGGACGTTCACGGGAGCGTGATCCATGCTGCTCTGGCCGAGGGGCGGCCACTGGCGGCTTGATGCCGGTCGAGGCCGATCCCGCACATGTACTGCTGGGCCGGTGCGGGACGACGAGTTCGCCGGGGAGGTCGTGGAGCCACCCGACGACGCCATGCAGTCGAGTCGATAAACAGCACAGTTCCTATCATTCAACTTGACGGCGAAAGGCGGCACTGAAAGGATCGCGCCTGCGCCGCCGGCCGACCGCTCCTCTGACCGGACGGAATGCGGCAAGGACGGGCGCCCGGGGGACGTCGTGCACCGAGAACGAGGCACGGAGGCCGCTCAACCAAGGTTGAAATGGAAGGAGCAGGGAGCGATGAGGGGAATCAGGAACATTGGGCTTGGGCTCGTGCTCGTGATGATGATGAGCGTGGCGTCGGCCTCCACGGCGTTAGCCACAACGGTTGGCGTAATGGCGTGGGGAGAAAACCTTTTTGGAGAATTGGGCAATGGCACGACGATCAGCAGCGACGAACCCGTGTCGCTGAGCGAACAGGTTGGCGTTACGGCGGTGTCAGCTGGTGTAAACTTCAGCCTGGAGTTGTTAGAAGATGGAACCGTCAGGTCGTGGGGTTACAACTCCACAGGACAACTGGGAGATGGCACATACGAAAGCAGCGACGTTCCCGTTGACGTGAGCGGCTTGAGCGATGTCACGGCGATCTCGGCTGGTGCCTATCACGCCCTCGCTCTCTTAGCGGATGGCGAGGTCGAGGCTTTTGGTGAAGTCGAAGGTAACACGCCCGTCGCCGTGGAAGGACTGAGCGGAGTCACGGCGATCGCGGCTGGTGGCTATCACAATTTGGCACTGTTAACCAACGGCACTGTCGTGGCCTGGGGGTATAACCACTACGGACAGCTGGGCAATGGAACCACCATTAGTAGCGAAACTCCTGTCGAAGTGAGCGGCCTGAGCAACGTTGTAGCGATTTCCGCAGGAAAGGATTACAGTCTCGCGCTGCTCAGTGACGGCAAGATCTTTGCTTGGGGTGAAAACGAAGAAGGCGAGCTTGGTGATGGTACGACGATTGAT
>DATJMB010000132.1:0-13339 GCA_035508995.1 Solirubrobacteraceae bacterium
CGACTGCTGTGCGCCTGCAGCTCCCCCGTGCTCCGCATGGCAGCCGAGATCGCCGCCACCCCCCACGAGTGGTGGGACGGCTCCGGCTACCCCTGCGGACTCGCCGGCGAGCGCATCCCGATGGTGGGCCGCATCGTGGCCATCGCCGACGTCTTCGATGCCCTCACCCACGATCGCCCCTACAAACCCGCCTGGCCCGTCGCCCAGGCCATCGCCCGCATCGAGCGCGCCGCCGGCACCCAGTTCGACCCTCGCGTGGTGGACGCCTTCCTGCGCTGTCACCTCCAGGCCGGCGTCCGCGATCAGGCCGAGCACCAGGCCAAGCCCTCGCTGCGCCTCGCCAACTAGCCTCAGAGCAGGTCCTCGATCGCCGCCAGCGCCCGCTCCAGCAGCTCCCCGGGCGCCAGCGTCGCGTCCAGCACCCGAAATCGCTGCGCCTCCTGGCGCGCGAGATCCTCATACGCCGCGGCGATCGCCGCGAAGAAGCCTTCGTCCTCCCGCTCCAGCCGATCGGGTTCGTCGAGCGCCCCGCCCCGTCCCCCCAGCCGGCTCCGCGCCTGCGCGGGAGTGAGCGCCAGCAGCAGCGTCCGATCCGCCCTCACGGGTCCGGTGGCGAAGGCGTTGATGGCCCGCACCTCCTCCACACCCAGCCCCCGTGCCGCCCCCTGGTAGGCCAGCGAGGAGTCCACGAAGCGGTCCAGCAGCACCAGCCCGCCGGCCGCGAGCGCCGGCCCCAGCCGCTCGTGCACGAGCTGTGCCCGCGCGGCCGCGTAGATCAGCGCCTCCGCCCGCCCGTCGATGCTCAGCGACGGGTCCTTCACGATCTCCCGCAGCCGCTCCGAGAGCGCCACCCCGCCGGGCTCCCGCAGGAGCTCGATGGTGCGGCCCCGCTCCGCGCACGCCTCCACGATCCCCCGCGCAAGCGTGGACTTGCCCGCTCCGTCCAGGCCCTCCAGCGTGATCAGCGTGCCGCCCGCCATCGACGCACCGTAGCGTGCCCCTCGCTCGCCTCTCAGCCGGCCCCCTCGCTCGCCTTTCAGCCGGCCCCCGGGGTCGCCGTCTCTTAGGATGGCCGGGTGCTGGACGACGCCTTTGAGCGGCTGCGGGAGAGGGTGCGAGAGCAGCCCCACGCCCGCGCCGTCCTCGCTCCCGCCGCGGCCCCCGGCGGGCGGCCCTCCCACGCCTATCTCTTCCACGGCCCCCCCGGCACCGGCAAGGCGAGCGTGGCACGCGCCTTCGCCGGCGCCCTGCTGGCGCAGGGAGCCGCCGACGAGGAGCACGTGTGGGCCCGCGTCCAGCGCGAAACCCACCCCGACCTCACGTGGGTGAAGGCCAGCGGCGCCGCCGAAGTGCTGGTGGCCGACGTCGAGCCGGTGGTCGCCCAGGCCACCCGCACCCCCTTCGAATCCAGCCGCCGGGTGTTCGTCATCGAGGCCGCCCACACCCTCAACGACCAGGCCGCCAACCGCCTGCTGAAGACCCTCGAGGAGCCCGCCCACTACGTCCACCTGCTGCTCCTCAGCGATCGTCGCCAGGAGCTGCTGCCCACCATCGCCTCCCGCTGCCTGCACGTCCGCTTCGACGCCCTTCCCGCCGAGACCATCGCCCGCGGCCTGCTCGCCGCGGATGGGGAGAGCCTCGCGGCCGCAGAGGACCGACACGAGCGGCTCGAGGGCGGGGGAGCGGGCGACCAGGCGCTGGTCCACGCCCGCGCCTGTGCTCGCCTGGCGCTCGGCGATGGTCGCCTGGCGGCGCTGCTGGCGGGCGAGCGGGGCCGGGAGCTGCGGTGTGCGGCGGAGGCCTTCGTGCGGGCCGCCCTGGCGGGCAGGAGCGGCGAGCGCCCCTGGCGGGAGATCCTGGACGTCGCCAGGGCCGCCGGCGTGGGCGCGGGCGAGGAGCTCTCCCAGGCCCGCGCCGAGGAGCTCGAGCTGGCGCCCGCCAAGGAGCGCAAGCGCATGGAGCGGGAGACCGCCGAGGCCCGCCGCCGGGTCGAGCGACGGGCCCGCTCCCGGGCCCTCGAGCTGGCCCTGCGGTTGGGGGAGCTGTGGCTGCGGGATCTGCTGTGCCTGGCGGAGGGCGCCGCCGAGGTGGTGCACAACCTCGATCGCATGAGCGAGCTCGAGCGGGATCTTTCGATTTGTGGGCCCCCGCGCGCGCCCGCGCGCGCGCGCGCGGGCATCGCTTTTTTCCAAGACACCCGTCTGCGCCTCGCCCTCAACGTCTCCGAGGAGCTCGCCCTGGAAGCCCTCGCCTATCGCCTCTAGACGCGCCCGCCGAGGCCTCAGCCGAGGATCGGCCCGAGGTTGGCCTCCAGGCCGTAGGTCTCGAAGGCCAGGAACCGCGAGAAGAGCCGGTTCTCGGGTCCGTGGAAGTCAGAGGAGCCGGTGCTGAGGATGTCGAGCTCCGCCGTCCGGCCCGCCAGCAGCTCGGTCTGCTCGCGGGTGTGGGTCACGTAGAAGGCCTCCACCCCGTCGATGCCCACCCCTCGGAAGCGGTCGATCATCTCGAGCACCTCTACCTCCTCGGACACGTCCCAGAAGGGGTGCGCCCAGATCGCCACTCCGCCGGCGGCGTGGATCGCCGCCACCGCCTGCCCCACCGTGGGCGTCTCCCGCAGGCGAAAGGCGGGCTTGCCCTCGATCAGATAGCCACGGATCAGGGAGCCGATGTCGTCGATCTCCTCCGCCTGCAGCCGCTGCTCGTTCTCGGGCGCCCGCAACACAGCTTCGGCGAGGTGCGGCCGGCCGATCGGCTTGCCGGCGGCGTTGCGCTGGCGGATCTCCTCTTCGTCGAGCACGAAGCCGAGCTCCGCGAGGGCCGCCGCCATGCGCATGGTGCGCTTCTCCCGGTCGCAGAGGAAGTCCGCCAGCAGCGCCTGGAAGGCCGGATCCTCGTGGGCGATGCGGTAGCCGAGGATGTGCAGTTCCCGGGGGGTGGGGGAGAGGTCGTCGATCGAGGAGATCTCAACCGCCGGCACGATCTTCACCCCGTCGCGCTCTCCCGCCGCGATCGCCTCCGAGACGCCCGACACCGTGTCGTGGTCGCTGAGCGCCAGCAGCTCCACGCCCGCCTGCGCCGCCCGCTCCACCACCGCCGCCGCCTCCAGCGCGCCGTCGGAGTGGGTGGAGTGGGATTGGAGGTCGAAGGCCGGGACCATCGGGGGCGCCAGCCTATGCGATGGCGCCCGCCGGCGATCAGCCGGCGGGTTCGGGCTCGGCCAGCGGCTCGGTGGTGGCGGGCGGGGCGATCAGCTCCCGCACCCGCGCCGCGATCGCGTAGCGCAGCCGCAGCACCGCCACCCGGTAGCGTCGTGCCTGCAGCGAGAGCACCCGATCGCCCGACGCCGTGGGTCGCCGAGAGGCGGCGCACAGGTGCACAGCCTGCTCGAGCGCCTCATAGGCGGCATCCGTCTCGGAGGCCAGCCGGCTGGCCTCCAGCCACGCCACTTCGAGGTAGGCGAGCGCTGCTCCCAGTTGCTCCTCGGGCAGCGCCTGGGCATCGTGCAGCTGGCCCAGCACCGGCACGATCTCTCGCGTGAGCCACAGCTGCTCGGCATGGGCCCGCAGCAGCAGGCACACGTCCGGAGGCGGAGGACAGACGTCCGTGAGCGAGGAGGAGTCTGAATAGTCGTACATGGCTGGCATCCGTGCTGAGCGCTCCGGCGTCCGTGCCTGCGCGCTGCTCTGCCTCTGGCTTCGGCTGGCACAGGCGCGGGCTTTAGGGATCAACCGTGGTTTACACGGGTTTTGGCGCTCTTTGCGGGAAAAGCCTGGCTGTGAAGCGGTCCGCCCAGAGACCGCCCGGTGGCTAAAGGAGTCCGGCTGATCAAACGATGTGTCCACAGGGCGATGTACGCGATCAGCCACGAACCAACCGAGCGCGTGGCCGGCCAGCACGCGCGCACGATCGTGCGGCGGTTGCGCCTGCGCACGCTCGTCGCGCTGGGCGTGCTCGCGGTCGCCACGGCGCTGCTCGGACGCGCCTTCGGCCTGCGCGATCCCCGCTTCCTGCTCGCCGAGATCGGCCTCCTGGCCGCCATCTTCGTGGTGCTGCGATTCGTGCTGCCGCTGGTTGAGCGCCACGACCGGGGCGCCGCCGGCGAGGAGCAGGTGGGCGGCCTGCTCGACGACCTGCGCGAGCAGGGCTGGAGCGTGATCCATGACGCCAGCCTCGGCAACGGAAACGTGGACCACATCCTGATCGGCCCCGCGGGGGTCTTCACGGTGGAGACCAAGAGCCATCCCGGGCCCGTGCGCGTGGCTCACGTGCACGGCGCAACCATCGCCCAGGCCCAGGCTCAGCGGCGGGCCATCGAACGGGTGACCGGCTGGGAGGTGGAGCCGCTGCTGGTGTTCAGCCGCGCCTGGGTGGACCGGCCGCTGGCGCGCCGCAAGGGCGTGCGGGTGCTGCCCGCGCGCATGCTCGCCGGCTACCTGGAGCGCCTGCCCGAGCGTCTCTCGGGCGCGGAGATCGCCCGCGCCAGCGAACGGGTGGCGGTGGCGCTGCGCGAGGATCGCGAGCACCGCGCCCGCGCTCGCCCCGGCCACCGGCCCGCCCGGCGGGCCGCGTTGCGCTAAACATAGAGCCGTCCCTCCTCCCCGGGAGCGACCTCCGCGGCCGAGTCCACGCCACGAGCGGGGCGGGAGTCGCCGATCGCCATGGCCAGCACCCTCACCACCACCCAGCCGATCGATCTCGGCCACGACCCGGCCCGCGGGCTGCCGCCGCGGGTGCCGCTGCCGGCGATCGCACAGACGCTCGCCTGGGCGCTCGCGCCCACCGCCCTGATGGACTTCTGCGCGCGCCGCTGTGGCGAGGCGTTCACGATCACCTTCGCCCCCAGCGGTCGCCGGCTGACGATGGTGAGCGACCCGGCCGCCGTCAAGGAGCTGCTCACCGCTCCCCCCGAGGCGGCTCCCTCGGCGACCGGCGACACTCCCATCGCCGCGGTGCTGGGGCCGAGCTCGGTGATCACCCTCACGGGTCCCGAGCACATGCGCCAGCGCAAGCTGCTGCTGCCCCAGTTCCACGGCGAGCGCATGCGCGCCTACGAGCAGACCATCGTGGCCGCCACCGAGCGCGACATGGCCCGCTGGCCGCTGGCCGTGCCGATGACCTTCAGCGCCCACACCCGGGCGATCACCCTGGAGGTGATCCAGCGGGCGGTGTTCGGCGTGGGCGACGAGGTGGGCGGCCTGAAGGACGCCATCCGGCAGCTCGCCGAACCGGTGCGCGCGCTGACCATGATCCGCTTCGCCCTCAGCCAGCGCTTCGACCGCCCCGCGGGTGCCCTGGGGGAGGCGCTCGACCGGTTGGACGGGCTGATCCACGAGGAGATCGCCCGCCGGCGCGAGCAGCCCGACCTGGCCGAGCGGCAGGACATCCTCTCGCTGCTGCTGCTCGCACGCGACGAGCAGGGCCAGGGGATGACCGACGGAGAGCTGCGCGACGAGCTCGTGTCGCTGCTGCTCGCCGGCCACGAGACCACCGCCACCTCCACCGCCTGGGCGATCGAGCGGCTGGTGCGCCACCCCGCGAAGCTCGCCCGGCTGATCGAGGAGATCGACGGCGGCGAGAGCGAGGAGTACATGCAGGCGGTGATCCACGAGACGCTGCGCACCCGTCCCGTGGTGCCCGGCGTGGTGCGCCTGCTCAAGGAGCCGATGCGCATCGGCGGCTATGACCTGCCCGCCGGCACCCGGGTGGTGGCCTCCATCTACCTCACCAACAACAACCCCCGGGTGTACGAGCAGCCCAGGGAGTTCCGCCCCGAGCGCTTCCTGCACAGCGCCCCCGACACCTTCGCCTGGATTCCCTTCGGGGGCGGCATCCGGCGCTGCATCGGCGCCTCCTTCGCGATGCTCGAGATGAAGCTGATGCTGAGGACCATGCTGGCGGAGCTCGCGCCCAGCATGCCCCGCCGCAGCGTCTGGCGGCGGGGCGAGTGGAACCGGCGGCGGGCCATCACGCTGGTGCCGGCCGCGGGCGCCCGAGTGGTCTGGAACCGCCGCTGAGCGACCCGGCCTCCCCCGAGGCTCTGCTCGAGCGCTTTGGCCTGCGCTCCTTCCGGCCTGGCCAGCGGGATGCCGTGCAGGCGGCGCTGGCGGGCCGCGACAGCCTCGTGGTGATGCCCACCGGGGGCGGCAAGTCCCTCTGCTATCAGCTGCCGGCGCTCGCCGGGAAGGGACTCGTGGTGGTGGTGAGCCCGCTGATCGCCCTGATGGCCGACCAGCTGCGCCGCCTCGAGGAGGCGGGCGTGCGGGCGAGCATGATCGCCTCGGGGATGGCCGAGGGCCACAACGAGAGGGCTCTCGGGGAGATCGCCGGCGGGGAGGCCCAGCTCGTGCTGGTGGCTCCCGAGCGGTTCGCCTCCGGCGCCTTTCGCGCGGCCCTCGCCCAGCGGCAGGTGGCGCTGTTCGTGGTCGACGAGGCCCACTGTGTGGCCGAGTGGGGCCACGACTTCCGGCCCGACTACCTGCGCCTGCACGACGCCATCGAAGGGCTCGGCCGGCCGGCGGTGATGGCCGCCACCGCCACCGCCACCCCGCGAGTGGCGCGGGAGATCGCCACCCGGCTTGACCTGCGCGAGTGGGTGTCGGTGAGGGCCGGCTTCGACCGGCCGAACATCGCCTTCGACGTGGTGTCCCTGGAGGGCAAGGGCGCCGTCGCGCGCAAGCGCGCCACATTGCTGGGCGTGCTGCGCGAGCCCTCCGCGCGGCCGGCGATCGTCTACTGCGGCACCCGCAAGGACACCGAGGAGGTGGCGCAGCTGATCGCCGCGCAGGGGATCGCCACGGTGGCCTACCACGCCGGCCTCAGCCCCGGCCGCCGAGCCGCCGGTCAGGAGGCCTTCATGAACGGCCACGCCGAGGTGGTGGTGGCGACGAACGCCTTCGGCATGGGCGTGGACAAGGCGGACGTGCGCACGGTGGTCCACTGGGCGCTGCCCACAAGCCTCGAGGCCTACTACCAGGAGGCCGGCCGGGGCGGACGGGACGGGGCGCCCGCGCGTGCGCTGCTGCTGGCCGCCCGCATGGACCTCGGGCGGCTGATCCGCTTCAACAACCAGCGCCAGACCACGGTCGCGGACGTGAAGGCCTACGTGGCGAGCCTGCGCGCGCGCGCCGCCCGGGAAGAGGCCCCGGAGGCCACCGTCGGCCACGGCGAGCTCGACGAGCACGGGCGGGTGCTGCTCTCGATCGCCGAGCGAGCCGGCGCCGTGCGCCTGCGCCCCGGCGGCGCCGCGGGGCTGCTCGTGCGCCCCACCGGCGAAGGCAGCACCAGGATGGCGGCAGCGGCGATCAAAGCGGCCAAGGACCGCGGCTGGGAGTCCTACCGCTCGATCGAGCGCTACATGTCAGCCGCCGAGCGCTGCCGCCGGGCGCAGATCCTCGCCCACTTCGGCGACCCCTCCCCGGGCCGTCCCACGGGCCGCTGCTGTGACGTGTGCGACCCCGACCCGCAGCTCGCCCGGGTGGCCGCCGCGCGGGCCCGTCGATCCCGCCCCAGCAGCAGCTCGGCGCCGGCCGCCGGGCCGCGTGCGGGCCAGGCCGGCCGGGCCCCGGACGAGGACGCCGAGCCTCTCGACGAGGACGCCTTCGAGCGCCTGCGCGCATGGCGGCTTTCTCGCGCCGAGGGTCTGCCGGCTTTCAGGGTGGCCTCCAACGCGGTGCTCGAGCAGATCCTCCGGGCCCGCCCCCGCGACGAGCGCGAGCTGCTCGCCGTGAAGGGCATCGGGCCGGCCTTCTGCGAGAAGCACGGCCAGTCGCTGCTGGCGGAGCTCAGCGCGATCGAGCGCTCGGACGTGGCGGTGCAGGGCGGCCGTCGCTAGCATCGAAGGCCGCGCCGACGTAGCTCAGCTGGTAGAGCACCACTCTCGTAAAGTGGGGGTCCGGGGTTCGAGTCCCCGCGTCGGCTTTCCTTGCCGGCCATCGGTGACGATGAGCGGCGGTCGGCGCCCTCAGCGTGGTGAGAGGGGGTTGAGCTCGTGGGTCTGTGCGACGGCGTGCAGGTCGTTGTCGTAGACGAACATGGCGCCGAGGTCGTCGCGCATCGTGAGCGCGGTGGCCAGGTGAATGGCGTCCATCTCCCGTAGCGGTGGTGTGTGGGGCTCGGTTGCGAGGTCGACGATCTCGGGGGTGATCGGGATCAGGTTGATGTGCTCGAGGGCTTCGCGTGCGCGTGCAAGCACGTCCTTGCCGCCCAGGCACCTGGCGGCGCAGATGGCCTCCACGCGGATCAGCTCGCTTGCGACCTGAACGGGCCAGTCGCGGAGAGCCTCCCGGAAGGCGACGGTCTCTGGCTCCGCCTTGAACAGCTTGACCAGCGCGGAGGCGTCGATGTAGGCGGCGTTCACTCGCCGCGAACCCACCTCAGCGCCTCAGACGCCGGCGCGGCGGGGTCTGGTTGGCCGGGCGGCGGGTCCAGTTCCAGCAGGCTTCCTCGGGCGGGTCTCGCTCCGTAGCGTTCGGCCAGCTGAGCTTGCTGTTGTGCCTCCGAACCGGCGCCGGCGAGCACGGCCTTCGCGCCGCGCAGGGTGAGCGCGCGAATCTGTGCCGCCGCGGAGCGTGTCTCGGCGGGATCGAGCAGTGGTTGGGTGAGCGTCAGAGCGCGCTGCATCTCGGGGTCGCGTTCGACTCCCAGGCGAGGGTGACGAGAGGCCATAGCAGTGATGGTAGCACTCACGTGTAGCACTGATCGAAGATGTGGCTACCGCAAACTCGCCGACCTCGATTCAGCTTTCCGGTTGGGCCGCGAGGGGGCTCGGGGAGCCGCTCTGCCAGGAGAAGGCCAGCATCGAGGAGGCGGTGAGGTCGATGGCGGGCTCCGTGGTGGTGTAGGACTGGACGTTGTCCCGGTAGACGGCCTTGCTGTCGAAGCGCCCGAAGGCGTTGCCCCCCTGCGCCGGACAGGCACGCATGCCGGGGAGACGCCCCTTGCTCTTTTCGTCGCTCGGGCCCTCCACCACCGCCCCGGCGAGTATGGGGGCGGAGCCGTCGAGGGAGCCGAGGATGTTGGCCACCTGGTGCTGGGGGCAGTCGGGGAAGGTGCTGCCGTCGCCGATGATGAACGACGACCCCCAGGCGTTGGCACCGAGCACGTTGGACAGCCAACGTTCGCCGTAGGCGCCGTAGGTGTCTTCCCCGGTGAGGTTGTCGTACTCGGCGGCCATCACCGACAGGCCGTCCCCGTGTGAGGCCGTGTCGGCGGCCGCCCAAGGGAAGCCGAAGCCGAAGGGGTCCCGTGCGGACTGCTCCACCGCCGCCTGCAGTTTCTCGGCCAGGCCCGCGATCAGCTGGTCTTCGTCGACCGCCAGCCCTGACGTCTCGCCGGCCGTCCGCAGCGCGCGCACGAGCTCGAAGTCCGCGAGGCCGCTCACGTCGTAGAGGTTCAGCCCTTCGCCCCCTTCGCGATTGTGGGCCAGATATTCGCCGGCCCAGTGGGCTGCTTCCTGCAGGTAGTAGAGCGATTCGGCGTGCGGCAGGCCCGTCGGCAGCTGCGAGGCGGAGGACAGCGCGCGCGCCAGCTCCGTGGCGCCCAGCTGCAGGTCGTCGCGCCATTCGGTCTCCGGGTAGAAGTCATAGGGGATCGCCGTCAGCAGGTTGCCCTGGGGGTCGGTGTCGGCCAGTTCGAAGATGTGCTCCCCCGCCAGCAGGCAGCGGTCGGCCAGCGACGGGCGCGTCTGCTGGAAGACCTGGAAGCACTCCGCGAACGCCGCCGCGTCCCGACCCGCGAGATTGGGGCTCACCGGCGAGCCGGGCGGGCCGGCGCGGAACACGGGCCGATGGCGGATGAAGCGGTAGAGCGGATTCTGGCCGCCGTAGCTGTCGTCTTCCTGGGGCAGCCGCCAGAGGTCGTGGTCGCCGGCGGTGCTCGCGTTGCCCTCGCCGATGCCCACCTGGTAGTAGAGCGTGCGCGTTTCGTCGTTCCACATCCGCAACAGCCATTCCACCCCGAAGCGCCCCTCTTCGGTGAAGTTCGAGCGCTCCGTCCCGGCGCCCATCTGGGTGGGAAAGTCGCGCACCCCGATCAGCATCGCGTCCACCGCGTAGCTGGTGGTCTGCACGAACTTCAGGTAGTCCCCAGCGTCCCACCATCCCCCCGCCGCGTCCATCGTTTCACCGAGGCTCGTGAGTTCTCCCTTGAATTCGCCTTCGTCGTTCACCTTCGGCGTCGCGTACGTGGTGGCGTCCTCGTCGTTCAGGTGCGCCGCCGCGGAGCGCAGCGAGGAAGCGATGAATTCGGGGCCGTCCCGCTCGTTCTCATAGAAGGACAGCGCGTTGGCGAGCGGCGCTTCATAGAGCGTCCGCGCCGGCCCGATCGCAAACGCCGGCGAGGACGCCGGCGCGTGACCGCCCACCGAGATCGTGTAGCTGCCCGGCCTCTGGACCGCGTCGAAGTCCAGCGCGTACACGTGATCGAAGCGCGAGCTCCACGATCCCGCCGGCGGCCCCACCGTTCCGCTGAGCGCCACCTGACCTTCGCTCGATTGCACCGAGAACGCCGCACCCGTCTCGTCGCGGTGGGACATCAGGTACGCCCGCTTCGGCGCCTGGGTGGGGTAGCCGAGTTGGTTCACGCGGATGAACGTCGTGCCCGCAGCCCCCGCCGCGACCGCGGGCGCTCCCAGGGCGAGCGCCGCGAGCGCCATCGTCGCCGTGAGCGCCATCGTCGCGCCGAGCACCGCCAGCCGGCACGGCGCGCTGTGGCCAGATGACGCCGGAAGTCTCATCGCCTGCTGGAACGGTATCTCGGGTAGGCGTCTTTCCGGGCCCCCTGGTATTACTTGCTAGTCTTACCGCATGCGAGTCACGCGGAAGGGCCAGGTCACGATCCCGCTGCCGGTGCGCCGCGCGCTCGGCATCCAGCCCGGCAGCGAGGTGGAGTTCGATCTCGACGAGCACGGCGCGCGGCTGCTCGTCGATCCCGACAGGGCCGCCGAGGAGATCCGCCGCATGCGTGGCGCCGGCGAGGGGGAGATGAGCACCGATGAGATCCTCGCCCTGAGCCGCCGGTGAGCGGCTGAGCTTGGAGACGTTCCTCGACAGCAGCGTCCTGCTGGACATCTTCACCGAGGACCGGCGCTGGCTGTCGTGGTCGCAGGAGCAGCTCACACGAGCGGCCCAGCGGGGCGCGCTCGTCCTCAACGCGATCGTCCTCGCCGAGATCGCCCCTCGGTTCTCCCGTATCGAGGCCCTCCGCGCGGCGCTCCCCTCGATGGCCGTCGTCGAGGACATACCGCCGGCGGCGGCCTTCCTCGCCGGCCACGCCCACGCCGACTACCGCCGCGCCGGAGGCAAACGCCAGGCGGTCCTCCCCGACTTCCTCATCGGCGCCCACGCCGCCGTCACCCGCCGGCCGCTGCTGACACGCGATCCACGCCGCATCGCCACCTACATCCCCGGCGCGACGCTCGTTACGCCAGAGGATCCGAGCGCGAGCGAGCGCTCGTGGCGTTGCCGGCACAGAGAATCAATAACCATTTAGTTGTGTATTCTCCCGGGCCGTGCCTTCCTCCGTACCGGTCATCAACGACCGCGTTCGTCGGCCGGGCGGCTGCCAGGCGGCGTTCGTGGAGCCCGACCTCTCGAGCGTGGACGCAACGGCCTTGGCGGCGCTCGTCAAGGCGCTCGCGGATCCCACTCGGCTGCGGATCGTGGATGCCGTGCGCAAGGCCTCTCCGGAGGCGGTCTGCCAGTGCGAGCTGCTGCCGTTGTTCGCCATCTCCCAGGCGGCGCTTGCCAAGCATCTGAAGGTCCTGACCGACTCCGGCCTGCTCGGCGTCGAGCGGCGGGGGCTGTGGGCCTACTACTTCCTCGCCGGCGAGTCTCGGTGGGGGGAGTTGCGCAGGTGGCTGGGCTGAGCGGGCGGCCGAATCTGCCGCGCCGTGCCGCGGCGGAGGCCCTTGGGGCGTTCGCGCTCGTGTTCGCGGGCTGCGGCGCGATCGTCACCGACACCTTCGCCCACGGCGCGCTCGGGCCGGTCGGCGTGAGTCTCGTGTTCGGTCTCGTGATCCTCGCGGGGATCGCCGCCCTCGGACACGTCTCGGGGGCTCACTTCAACCCCTGCGTGACGTTCAGCTTCTTCCTAACTCGCCATCTGGCCGGCCGCGACGCGCTCGCATATCTCGCGGGACAGCTGATCGGCGCCACCCTCGCGGCCCTGCTGCTGTGGGCGATCTGGCCCACACAGCCGGCCGATCTCGGGGCCACCGTGCCCAGCATCGCAACCGGCCGGGCGGTGATCGTGGAGGGGGTGATGAGCGCCCTGCTGATGCTCGTGATCCTCAGCGTCGCCACCGACACCCGGGCGGTGGGAGCCCCCGCGGCGCTTGCCATTGGCGCCACCATCGCCCTCGACGCGCTATTCGGAGGTCCCCTCACGGGCGCATCGATGAACCCCGCTCGCTCATTTGCCCCAGCGCTCGTGTCCGACCAGTGGCACGACTTCTGGGTGTATCTCGTGGGGCCGCTGGTTGGCGCCCCCATCGGTGCGTTCGCCTATCAGTTCGTCCGTGGCGAGCATCCCGCGCTGCCCGGCGCCGAGCCGACGCCCGAGAAGACCTGATGGCGACGGTGTTGTTCGTGTGCCTGCACAACGCCGGCCGCTCGCAGATGAGCGCCGCGCTGTTCGAGCGCGCCTCCGCTGGCCGCCACGCGGCGCTCTCCGCCGGCAGCACCCCGGCAGAGCGAGTTCACCCCGAGGTGGTGGAGGCGATGGGGGAGCTCGGCATCGACCTCTCCGACCGCCGTCCGCGCCTGCTCACGCGCGAGCTCGCCGAGCGGGCGGATGTGGTGGTGAGGATGGGCTGTGGCGAGGAGTGCCCATACACCCCCGGCAAGCGCTACCTCGACTGGGATCTCCCCGACCCGAAGGGTCGTCCGCTGCAGGAGGTCCGCGCCACCCGCGATGAGATCGAGCGACGGGTCACAGCACTCGTCGCGGAGCTGGACGGCGCGGCCTCGGATTAGTCAGAAACGAAAGCCCATTGATCCCAAGGGGTCGTCTAGTTTCGGCTTCATGCATCCTGGGCGGAGCGGCGGCCGGCGGGCAGTGTCTGCGAGTGCCGCGTGCTGAGCGATCCGCGCGATGCCGGGGCATACCGGGTAGCGATCGCGAGCATTGGGCTCGCCTTGGTAATCGCACTCGCCGGCGTCGTGGTTGTGGTGGGCCTTGGTGAAAAGACCACGTCGTGGACCACCGTCACCACCGAAGAAGTACCTCGGAAGTCAAAGTCGGATCCTAAGTCCTCATCGAAGAAACCGACATCCATGTCGAAGAAGGCACGTTTAGATCCAGTGTCGGTCGTGACCACTCACACGGGATCGAAGGCCCAGGC
>DATJMB010000133.1:0-7311 GCA_035508995.1 Solirubrobacteraceae bacterium
CCCGAGCGCACCCTGCGCACGGTGGAGCGGGCGCTCGGCCTGGACACGGGCGCCGGGCAAGCCTGAGCAGGCCTGCGCAAGACTGGACAAAGCTCACAAATCCTTTACAATCCGCTGGTCCGATCGTACGAGCGGGTCGTACGATTCCAATAGCGCGCCACGGACGGCATCCAGCACCGCAGGGGGGCAGCACGGGTGTCAGCGAACGTCGCCGTTTTACTTCCGGAGCCGAGCGCGGCCAAGGCCGTCGGGCCCGCGCCCGCGCCGCGTCCGGTTGCCTTCCGGCCGCCGCTCTTCTATCTGCTCACGGGCGCCCTGAACGCCATCCTCTGGCGCCTGCCCCTGCCGCGCCGGCTGATCGTACGGCTCGACCTGGTGCTCTACCGCAACCCGCCGATGCCCGCCCACCTGGTGCTCGCCGTCGTCGATCGCCTGCGCGCCGCGGGTGTGCGGTGCTGGATCTCCGGCGGCTGGGGCGTCGATGCGCTCACCCGCCGCCACAGCCGCACCCATCGCGATCTCGACCTCGTGGTCGAGGAGCGCGACATGCCCCTCGCCTGCGCGACCATGGCGCAGCTCGGGTTCGCCGAGTGGTACCGCGAGCACTCGGAGCTTCCGCTCGAGTCTCGCGTCGTCTTCCACGACCATCCCCTCGCCGGCCGCACCGTCGATCTGCACCCGCTGGAGAGCCCCGGCGCCCACCACATCGAGTTCGCCGCCGGCGCCGTGGCCGGTACAGGCGTGCCGTGCCTATCTGTCGCGACCCAACTCGCCGCCCATGAGGGCTACACCCTGCGCGGCCACGACCGCAGCGACGTCGCCAGCCTGCGCGCGCTGGCCGAGCGCTCCCCGCGCGTGGTCCCGCCCGAGCGGCGAGCTAGCGCGTCGCGGCGCCCGGCAGCGTCGCGGGCGTGATCAGGCGCGCGCCCTTCTGCGCGTAGCCGATCCACGAGCCCTGCACGGCCGTCAGCGGCAGGCCCGTACCGGTCCCCACGAAGCCCGGAGGGTCCTCGCCCAGCTGCTCGCGCCACCAGGCGGCGTCGAAGAACAGCGACACCAGCGAGAGGCTGTTGGCCTCGTGCACGTACACCCGGCAGCCGTCGGCGAGATTGGGCCAGATGCCGGTCAGGCACGGCTTCAGCGAGTCGATCAGGTCCATGTCCAGGAATCCCATCACCACCGGACGATCCAGCTGTGGCAGGGTGTCTTCGAAGAAGCCCACCACGAAGTCGCACGCCTCGATGCTCCCGCAGCGCCCGATGTTCGCCTTGACGGTGTCCAGCGAGGCGGCGAAGCGGCCCTTGTAGTACTCGTCGGTGCTGCCGCTGTGCAGGTTCAGGTGCTCGCGGTCGTAGTCGCTGGGCTCGGGCAGGCCTTCGAAGGAGTCGCAGATGACCAGCCGGCGGCCGACCAGCTCGCACACCAGCGAGATGTTCACCGAGCTGCCTCCCACGTAGCAGCCGCACTCCACCACGTCGCCGGGAACGCTCGCCGGAACGCTCAGCAGCGCCCGCGCCAGCTCGATGTGCTCACGTATGCTGCTGAGGGTCTCCACGCGCCCGATGTTGCGCTTGAATTGCAAGCACAGCTTCAGCTTGGTCCAAAATCCCGCCCCGTATTCACGTCCCAGCGCGGAATCGCCGAGAAAGGCAATCAGCAATGGCAAGCCACCTAGCAGACTCACCACACGGGCGAGCGTTCGCCGTACATAGCTCATTCGTTCACTCCGCTGGTCGAGATGGCCACTGGACGCGCCGCGGCGGTGTCGCCTCGATCCGCCGAACGCGCCTGGAGGGTAGCGTCTGATGTCCCCCTCGTCGGGCCGTGCAGCCCCGGTTGTCGTGATCGGAGCCGGCCCCCACGGGCTCTCGGCGCTCGCCTACCTGCGCGCCGCCGGCTTTTCCACCATCGCGTTCGGCAGGACGCTCGACTTCTGGCGCGAGACCATGCCCGCGGGCATGGTCCTGCGCTCCTCGCCACGGGCGTCGAACATCGACGAGCCCAGTGGCAAGCTGCGCCTGAAGCACTTCTGGGCCGAGCGCGGTCAGGACTCCGCCGACATCCGCTTCGTCGACATCGCCGACTTCATCGACTACGGCGAGTGGTTCCAGCGCCAGGTCGTGCCCGATCTCGACAGTCGCATGGTCAGCCGCCTGGAGCGCCGCGGCGGCGAGTTCGTGCTCACGCTCGACGACGGCGAGCAGCTCGGCGCCGCCCGCGTGGTGGTCGCCGCCGGCCTGCGGCCCTTTGCCGAGGTGCCGCCGCCGTTCTCCGAGCTGCCCGCCGGTCTGGTCACCCACACCTCGGCCAGCCCCGACCTGCGCGACTTCGCCGGTCGCTCCGTCGCCGTGATCGGCGGCGGCCAGAGCTCGCTGGAGTCCGCCGCGCTGCTCAGCGAGGCCGGCGCACAGGTACAGGTGCTCGTGCGAGCCCCCGAAATCTGGTGGCTGACCTACGGCTGGTTCGGCAAGGACGGCCCCGTGCTCCCGCCCCCCGCGACGCCCGGCCCGCCGTCGGAGCCCTCCTGGCGGATTCGCAAGGGCCTCTACTGGCGCGGCGCCCCCACCGAGGTGGGCCCGCGCTTCCTGGATTGGATCGGCGCCGCGCCCGACGTGTGCCGGCGCCTGCCCCGCTCCGTGCGTGCGCCCCTGACCTACAAATGCGTGCGAGCCGCCGGCGCCTACTGGCTGCCCGACAGGCTGCGCGAGGTCGACATCTCGCTGCACGTGGCTGTGCGCCGCGCACGCGTCCGCGACGGGCGCGTGGAGCTCGAGCTCGACGACGGCGCCCGGCGAGCCTTCGATCACGTCTTCCTCGGCACCGGCTATCGCATGGATGTGCGCCGCTATCCGTTCCTGGCGCCCGAGCTGGCCGCCGAGCTGCGCGTCAAGGCGGGCGCACCCGTGCTGCGCACGGGCCTTCAGTCCTCGATCACGGGCCTGCACTTCACCGGCGCCGCCGCCACCGGGAGCTTCGGGCCGGCGATGCGCTTCGTGGTCGGCACCTGCTACACCGGCCCGGCCCTCACCCAGGGGCTCCTCGGGCAGCGCCGTCCCCGCTTCCGCTGGGCCTATGACTCCCCCCGCCGCAAGCCCCTACCCAGCGTCGACACGCGCGGACCGCAGCCGCCCGCCCACGCCGGCCAGCCGCCGGCGCACGAACTCGGCGCCGAAGGCCAGCCCGGGACCCGGGTCGCGGCGGTCGACGATGCCGAAATCTCGGGCCCCGGCATAGAGGCGCAGCATGCGCAGCGCCAGGCCGGGCCGCTCGCGGGCTGAGACTCCCGCGAGCGCGATCCGCAGCACCTGCGCGTCGGCGTCCGGGTGCACCAGGCGCACGCCCTCCCGCAGAGGAGGCTGAGGCCCCAGCGGACGGCCCGCCAGCGTGGCGATCAGCCGCGGCGTGACCTCCGCGCCGGCCGTGTCGCCGAGGCTCCATTGTCCCGGCACCCGCACGTTGACCTCCAGGAACCAGCGCTCGCCGGTCTGGTGGTGGCGCTTGGTCTCCACCCCGGCCACCCCCACGAATCCCGCCTCCTCGAGCACCCGCTTGGCCAGCGCGGTGGTCTGCCCCAGCAGCGAGGATTCCCCCACCGCCGTCGCGCCGAAGCCCGGCGGGTTCTGGCGCAGCTTGCGGCAGCCGAACGCCACCGGATAGCTGCCGTCGGCGAGCCGCACCAGGATCGCCTCCTCCACGTCGTCGTCGCCGCCCGGCACGTACTGGCAGACCAGCATGCCCACGCCATCCGCCAGCGGCCGCTCGAGCACCGCCCGCGCCTCCTCGGGGCCGGACACCGGGAACGCTCGCTGCTCGCCGTAGCGGGCCCGCCACTCGTGCGAGAAGATCGGCTTGACCACACACGGCCACGGCGCCCGCTCGAGCGCGCCCGCGAGCTCGGCCTGGTCGCGGACCTGGGCCGTCCAGGGCACCGGCACCCCCGCCCGCCGGGCCACCCCGTCGGCCGCTTCCTTGTCCATCAGTGCCAGATGCCCGGCCCCCGAGCGCTCGAAGGCGCGCAGGTTCTCCGGCAGCCGCGCCGCGTTGCGCAGCAGCAGCTCACAGCTGCGGTCCGTCGCCGGCACCGCCACGCACTCCCGCCCGTCGCCCGCCAGCGCCCGCAGCCGCTCGCACCACGCCTCCGGCGCGAAGGGCAGGATCGCCTTCTCGGCGCTGCTGCTGTGCGCCGCGAAGCGATCGCCCGGTTCGAGCAGCATCGTCACCCGCGCGCCCAGCCGGCTCATCCGCCTTGCGATCGACAGGCCCGCCGCGAACGGGTCGAGCACGATCACGTGCGGCCACCGCGCCGCTCCCTCCGGCACCTACCCGCTCCCCGTCTGCGCCCCCGCGCCCGGCGCCGGCGGCTGAGCGCCGTGGCGGGTCTCGCGGCGCAGGCGCGCGCGCAGCGCCCGGTAGCGCTCCAGGCGCTCCGGGGCCACGCGCTCCTTGATGGTGCTGCGCAGGGCGGTGCCGCCGAGCGCCCAGGCGGTGTGCGGCAGCGCGAGCGGCATGCGCGCGCCCGCCGGCACCAGCACCGACCACCCGACCGGCGCGTTGGCGTCGGCGAAGCGCAGCTTGTAGTCCTGCGGGCCCACGCCGAGATCGAGGCAGCGCTCGCCGTGCTCGAAGCCCTGCTCGATCGCCGCGAGGATCGCCAGCAGCGAGGGCTTGAGCTTGGCGAAGCGCTCGTCCCAGCCGCCGTTCACGTACAGCGACCGCTCGCCCGCCGCGAGGAACAGTTGCGCGGAGATCGTCTCCCCCGCCACCTCCCCGATCCACAGCCGAAAGCGCCCCTGCTCGAGCAGCTCGCGGCCGAGGTCCTCGAGCATCGCCCCCAGGCGCTCGCCGTAGGAGACGAGCCGCGACTCCCCGCGACCCTCCCAGCGCCCGGCGTGCAGGCGCACGAACGCCGCCACATCCGCCGTCAGCGTCTCGGACGAGCTCAGCCGCATCGCGCCCCCGGCCTCGCCGAAGCGTCGTCGCAGACGCCGCATCTGCCCGCGGAAGTTGGAGCTCTTGCCCGCCAGCCACGCCTCGAAGGACTCCTCGCGCAGCGACACCACCGGGCAGTCCCGTGTGAGATAGCCGATCGTCAGCGGCGCCACCCGTCCCGGCCAGCCCGCCTTCAGGTCCGTGTCCCAGCTCGCCGTCGCCGGCATGCCCTCGAGCGCCACCAGGTCGGGTCGATCGCGCGCGCCGGCCACGGCGGTGGCGATCGCCCCCGCCACCTCCCGCTCGCGGCCGGCCCGCGCCAGCGGCGCGAGACCGGCGGCCAGCTCGATCCCCGGCAGACGCCAGTCCTGCCGCATCCAGTGGGCTCCGACGTCGGCGTAGAAGGGCGCGAAGCCGATCGTCTCATCGCCTTCGCGGATGGCTATCGCGCGCAGCTCCGCCCGCGCGGAGGCCAGATGGCGCCACCAGGCGAGCGCGCACGCCGGCGCCATCAACGGCAGCCCCGCTTCCACCGCCAGTAGATCCCATGCCGGTATCCACGCGTCGAGCTCCGAGAACTCCGCGATGAGCTTCGGCACGAGCACGAGGCGTGACTGTAGCCGAGCCCCGCGGGCTCAGCGCGGCAGCCGATCGAGCAGCGGACGCAGGCGATCGAGCTGGCGCTCGGGGAGCAGCCGCTTGCCGGCGCCCCGCAGCCGCGCGCCGGCGAGCAGCGGCCCGTTACGGGCGAGCGTCAGCGCCAGCCGGCTTCGCGCGGGGAGCAGCAGGTTCCAGACGATCGGCTCGTCTCCGTCGGCGAAACGCTGCTTGTAGGCCTGGCCGCCCCAGCCGAGCTGCAGGCGCTCGTCGCCGCACGCGAAACCGTGCTCGATGCCGTGCAGGATCGCCAGCTGAGCCGGGCTGAGCCTGCTGTAGCGCTCGTCCCAGCCGGAGTTGAAGCCCACGATCTGGCCGCCCGCCGCCAGCGCGAGGTCCGCGCACACCGTCTCCCCGGCGATCTCGAGCATCCGCAGACGAAAGCGCTCCCCGCCCGCGGCATCCACGGGAGCACCGTCCTGCAGCGCCAGGCCGGCGTCCAGGAGCATCGCCTCGAGACCCTCGCCCAGCGCCGCGAGCCGCGAGTGCCCGCGCTCGCGCCAGCGGTCCCCGTGCAGGCGCGCGAACGCCGCCACGTCCTCCCGCAGGCTCCCGGCGCTCGCCAGCCGGCTGGCGCCGCCCTCCTGCTCGAACATGCGCTGCAGGCGTCGCAGGCTGGCGCGGAACTTGCCCTTGCGAGCGGCCAGCCACTGCTCGAAGGTGCTCCCCGCGAGCAGCACCACCGGCGCGGACTGCAGGTCGTGGCCGACCACGAAGGGTCGCACCGGCGCCGGCCAGTGCTCGCGCAGCGCCAGCGGCCAGGGCCCCGCGAGGGGGGCGGGCTCGAGCGCCACCATGTCCGGCGCCGGCCGCGCGCGGGCGAGCTCCGCGGCCAGCGCCCGCGCCACCTCCCACTCGCGCCCAGGCACCGCCAGCGGCACCACGCTCGTGGAGATCTCGCCCGCCAGCAGCCGGTAGACGACCGTATCGCCACGGTGGCGCGGACGCCGCACGTAGAAGGGGGCGATCCCGATCAGCTCCTTGCCCTCATGCACGGCGATCGCCCGCAGCTCCGCCTCCGCCGGCGCGAGATGGCGCCACCAGGCGAGCATCCACGCCGGCGAGCTCATCGGCTCGGCGTGCGCCCGCGCCAGCGCGTCCCAGCTGGGCGTGAGCTGCTCGAGCGCATCCAGCTCGCCGATCGTCTCGACGGCGAGGCTCATCGCGCGAGCGCTCGCCGCGCGCCCCGCAGGCGCTCTATCTGCTCGGGCTCGAGCGTGCGCTTGGCGGTGTCCCGCAGGGCGCCGCCCGCGAGCATCGGCGCCGTCCTGGCCGCCGTGGCGAGCAGTCGCCGGTTGGGCGCCGCCACGATGCCCCACGCCACCGGCGCGTTGCCGGTGGCGAACTGCAGCTTGAAGGGGTCCTCGCCCACGCCGATGTCCAGGCGTCGCTCGCCGCGGGCGTAGGCGTCCTCGATCGCGTGCAGCATGCCCAGCAGCGGCGGGCTGATGCGCGAGAACTCCTCATCCCAGCCGCTGTTGACCGCCAGCAGCTCGCCCCCCGTGGAGAGGAACAGGTTCGCCCAGACCGGCCGGCCCGCGATCTCCATCAGCCAGATGCGAAAGCGTCCCGAGGGCGTCAGTGCCCGTCCGGCCTGCGCGAGCATCGCCGGCAATCGCTCGCCGGGGGCGAGCAGGCTCGACTCGCCCCGCTCGCGCCAGCGTCCCGCGTGCAGGGCGATCAGGCTGGCGATGTCCGATTCCAGCGTCGCGGGCGTGCCCAGCC
>DATJMB010000134.1:0-2721 GCA_035508995.1 Solirubrobacteraceae bacterium
GAAGTGGGCGTAGGGCATCTGCAGGTAGATGTGGTTCCCGGGCGCCAGCGAGTCGATGTGGCGGAAGGGCGCCAGGTAGGTGGTGCGGTGGCCGGCGATCGCGGTGGTGCCGGCGACGCCCGGGAAGCTCGTGTCGGCGTACACCCCCGGCCCGCTCTCCAGGTCGGCGGTGTCGGTGCCGTTCACCACCACGTAGCTGGCGCCGATGCGGGGAATCTCGATGCGCCCCACCGCCTGGCCGTCGCGGGCGTGGCTCTGCAGCAGATGCGCCAGGTAGGCCACCCGGCGGGCCTCGTCGGGGAGGCTCGCGAGCACCTGCCGCTGCTGGGGGGTGGGCGTCGCCCGTTCGATCGCGTGCAGATCCCCGTTGAGGCTGTCCTGGCGGAATTTGGCATACAGGGCGCTGAAGGGCTCCTGCCAGACGAGCGTCACGCCGGCGTCCAGCAGCGCCAGCCCGCCGAGCGCGATCAGGGTCCAGGCGAGCACCCGCAGGGCGCGGCCGCGGTGGGGGGAGCCGGTGGGGTGGTGGTTTCGAAAAGCGGCGCCCCGCGCGCGCGCGCGTACGCGCGCGCGGGCACCCCGATTTGAAACGTTCTCCACGGACCCAGATCCGGCGCTCGAGACGTTCTCCACGGGACTCATCGTCGCAGAGCCGACTCGGTTCCCCCGAGCGATCCCGGGCCGGCGTAGGAGAGAGGCCCGCGGATGCTCACCTCGGCGCGCTCCAGGGGCAGGCCCCCGGGCTCCTCCGCGGGCGGGCTCAGCGCGACGAGGGCCATCGCCACGAGACACCCCAGGGCGACGCTCCAGGCGGCGGCTGCCGGCAGCCCGATGTGGCCGCCGGCGAGCAGCAGCACGACCGCCTGGGCGAGGCCCCCCAGGCCGTAGCCGATCTGATCGGCGTAGAAGGCCACCAGCACGAGCAGCGGCACCAGCGCCAGCGCCAGCAGCGCGAGGCCCGCGAGCGGCCGCGGACGCCAGTCGGGGGAGGCTCCGATCAGCAGCAGGTGCAGGGCGGGGAGCATCAGCAGGGCGGCATAGGGGTTCACAAGCCACACGAGCACCGCCAGCACGAGCAGCACCGAGAGGGCGGCCACACCGGCCGCGTCGGCGGCGCCGGCGAGTGGACCGCTCGGTGCCCGCTCGGTGCCCACACGGGCGCCCACGCCGGCGCCCACGCGCAGACCCAGGCCGCGCCCGGCCCGCCATGCGCCTCGCCGGCGGCCGGCGTGGTCACCGAGATCGGGCGCATCGGCAGGCAGGCCGGGGCCGTCCAGGGCGGAGGCACGGGGCAGCACGGGCAGGCGCAGGGCGCGCAGCAGCGCCGGCCACGCCAGCCAGCCCAGGCCGAGCACCAGCAGGCAGGCGAGCACGGCGATGGCGCCGTCGGCCGCGAACGGCAGGTCGCGGGGCAGCACCGGCAGGGCGGGGGCGTAGGGGAACCAGCCGAGGGCGCCCAGGGCGCGGGCGAAGAGGGCGCAGGCGAGGAAGGGCAGGGCGCAGGTCAGCGCCCACAGGACCCAGCGGGAGATGGGCAGCAGGCGCCGGCGGGCGCGGGCGAGGCCGTCGACGAGCACCACCAGGGGCGGGATCAGCAGCACGCCGATCAGCAAACGCAGAGCCCAGGCGGGCACGATCTGGTGGGCGAGCACGATGCCCCGCTGGGGGGCGGTTTCGAGCTGGGGAGCCACGTCGAGGGCGTCGATCGCGTCGAGGGTGGCCTTGCCGAGGCCTTCCAGGCGTTCGGCGCTCACGGGAGCGTCAGGGGCGGGACCGGCTTCGCCGCTGACCTGCACGAGCGTGGCGGGGATGCCGGCGGCGAGCAGCGGGCCCTGTTCGCCGGGGGCGTAGCCGAAGGCGAGGTGGGCGAACTGGCCGAGGGCGCTGGGGGCGCCGGGCTGGATGGCGGCTTCGTGGAGGACGGCGCCGGCGAGCGTGCGGGCGAGCTGGTCGGGGGCGGCGCCGTAGCCGTCTGAGTAGGGCACAACCACGGGGCCGGCGACGTGGGTGGAGGCGAGGTCGCCGAGCACGATCGCGGCATCGATGGAGCCGTGGGTGAGCTGGGCGGCGTGAGCGGCGAAGTCCGCCGCGCCGGCGTCCCCGCCGGAGCCGCCGCTGGTGGAGACGAGCACCACAGGCCGCTTGGTCTCGCGGGAGGCGAGCACCCGGGCGAGCTCCAGCAGGGCGGCGGTGGCGGACAGTTCGGCCGTGGAGCCCCGCTGGGAGGCGTCGCGGTGCGCCACGACGGCGATGGCGCTCTCGCTGGTGGAGCCGGGGCGCAGGGCGATCACGGTCGTGAGGCGCTGGCTGCCGGCGACGGTCTGAGCGGAGATGTGTCGCAGGTGCACCTGAAAGCCCCCGCCGGCGGTGCCGCCGAGGCCCTGGATGGTGGCGGCGATGCGGTGGGCGAGAGCTTCGTCGCCGGAGCCGCCCGGGCGGCGGGCGGGGAATTCGGCGGCCAGGCGCTCGAGTTCGGCGAAGGCGGGCGCCCCTTCGAAAGCGTCGGGCGCGAGGGTGGTGGTGAGCGGCGCCGGCCGGGGCCCCAGCGAGAAGGCCACGAGGCCGAGGGCGAGCAGGAACGGCGCGAACGCGACTCGGTACAGCCGTCCGTTGAGCACAGCCCCACAGTAACTCGCCCAGGCGTCAGGTATCGTCCGCGCGTGCTCCAGCCAGTGGCAGTAGGCAACAAGACGCTCGCGGACTACACCCACATCTGCGGGC
>DATJMB010000135.1:0-14989 GCA_035508995.1 Solirubrobacteraceae bacterium
AAGTACTATGAACGTGGGCGCAAAATCTGTTGTTTTCAACTCACGCCGGTTGTCTGTGTCGGATTCGCTCTAAACCTTATCGCCGGTCTACTCGCAGTGTTTGTCATACAGTGATCGTCGGCAATACGGCTTGAAGTTCTACCTAATTCCTCCATGGCAGACGACCACACGTAAACATCTGATCGTAGAGCCGGACCAGCCGCGTGCGGCCGATCAAACTAGTCTTGCCGAGCCATCGACGGCTGAAGTATAATGGAACCATGAACGGACAGCACAAGTTTGATGTTATTTTTGAACCCCAGGACGAGGGCGGCTACACGGTCTACGTCCCTGATCTGCCTGGTTGCGTCAGCGAGGGAGACACTTTGGAGGAAGCCACCGCCATGATCCGGGAGGCGATGGCGCTCTATCTTGAAGCCCGCCAGGAGCGGGGCTGGTCGCTACCGAAGATCGAGCATCGTAAACTGGCTCCGGCCGCGTGAGCGAGAAGCTCCCTCGGCTCACCGCCAAAGAACTCATCCGGGTCTTGGAGCGCAAGGGCTGGGAGCATGACCGCAGCCGTGGCAGCCACCATATCTATGTCCACGCTGCCACCCGCCGCACATTGAGCATACCCGTAGCCCGGCGGGCGATGTCAATCGGCACCCTGTCGCGGCTGCTCAAGGATGCAGAGATCAGCCGCGACGAGCTACGCAGGCTGTTGTAGAAACAGAGATTGTGGGCGTATGCGCCTCTGCCTGCTCAGCTACTTGCTGCGTCGGTTGTAGGGCGAGCGGTTGGTCGGCTTGAGCGAGACTTTCTGTCTGTGGGCTTGGTTCTCAACCGCGCTGGCCGTGCGTTTGAGCTTCAGGCCGATGATCCCCGTCGGCGTATTGCCGCGTGCCAGTCTGGCGAGTTGAGCGCGCTCAGCGGCCGTCCAGGGCTTGCCGGTGTTGCTCGTTGACTTGCTCACGGGTTTGAGCCTATAGTTGCTTGCGGACGGAACATGTGTTCGGTCGGAGTTTCAGGTGCCGAAGCGCTGGGCGTGCAGCTCGCTAATGCGCTTCCACACAATGTCGAAGTTCGACCGTCGTCCCTCAAGCTCCGTTTTTTGGGCGCTCGACGTCCGTCATTGCTGTCCGATACAAATCGGTCGTCGTACGCTTCCTGAATACGCTTGGCCCCGTCGGACCGGGCTTCATCACCTCGGTCCGGCGGGGCGTAGTTCCTCAGGGGATCCGTCCTGTCTGCATGCGATCCTGTCTATGAGGTTTCTTGATCGGTGTGATGCCCGGTTGCCAAAGAGCCTCTCCCAGGCAAAAATTCAGGAGCGAAGGAGCCGACATGGCTACGACAACGACCGACTATGCAGGGCAGGTGTTGACTGACGTCCGCAGGCAGATCGCCGTGGACGATGACGTCCTCAGCGAGACGAAGGACCGGAGGAACCTCGTCAAGCGCCACGCGCGGAGCTTCCCAGGAGTGCTGAAAAGTTTTGACTCGGGCAGCGTGGCGCACGGCACGGTCAACAAGCCTGTCTCCGACGCCGACTGCGGCGTCGTCCTTGACCGGCGCACATACCCCGAGCTCGGGCCCGACGGCGAAGATGTCTCGCCGAACGACATCGTCTGGGACATGGCCGTGCACGTCCTCGCGGGTGTGCTCGAGGAGTACCCAGAAGCGACCTTTGAGGTTTGCAAGCTATCTCGCCCAGATCAGCACGGAATCGACGGCCGTCTCAACGAAGTACGAGGCGCTGGTCCACGAGACACGCCGGACCGCCGGTACCTACATGCACGAGGCCTGGGATGCGCCACCGCTGGATAACGACCCAGGGATGAACATCGCCGGAATCGACTACAGCCATCTCACAGGGCCGCAGGACGAGTACCTCGAGGCCACAAAGAAGGACATGACCTTCTGGCACGTGGCGATCCCGAGGCTTCGGGACTAGTGGCGACAGTCGGCTCTCTCCTCCGGCGCTGAAGCGGAGGCTGCCACACAAGATCTCGACGGCTTCGACGCGACAAGTCTCGGCCCATTGCGTGGAGCCGTAGTTCGTCCCGACTCGCTTAGGGCATCTGCCGAACGATGGCGAGCGCATCGGTACGCTCGGTAAGCCATACCTGTGCGGTGGGGTCGATCCATCCGGTGATTGTGAGCATGTCCTCAAGGCGCGCCTGGGCGTCTTGGTCGAGCAGCGAGTCGTGGTGGGCGACGCGGTTACGAAAGCGCTGGATCAGCCGCATCCTGGAGCTGAGGTCCTTGCGCGTCAGCGCGGCGTGGGGGAACGCGGCTCGGAGCCGGTGCCTCCAGAGCTCCTCGTAGCGACGTCCGAAGAGTCCGGCCCAGAATCTGAAGGAGACGCCGGCGACGACGCGTCCGCGGGTGACGAGCTTGCCCTTCTCCAGGCGTTCGATCGCGATGATGGCTTGCTTGATCCCGTCGGGTTGGAGGGTCTCGAAGTCGAGTAGCCACGTGTCCTTGATCGGCGTTTGCGGTTGACCCACGCCAAGGACTCCGTCGATGGCGTTGCGCAGGAGCACCTCGAAGTGGTGGATCAGGCCGAACGACGCGATGGTGAGCTCCGCATGCCACTCGTACAGCGCCACAGCTCGCTCGTGGTCGCCACCGGCAGCGTCGAGGAACCGCGCGTAGCGCGGCTCGGATAGCCAGGCGCGTGCTTGCTGTTCGTCCACGTTCGCGCTAGGCTAGTTGACGACGCCCCGGTCCCGCCTAGGACTCCTCGGAGTTATGCGGCCGGGGCTTTGTCGTTCCATACCCGGTGAGCGAAGACCAGCACACCAACGGGGTCAGCGGCACCCTCAACCAACTTCCCCGTTCTCGCGCCAAACTCGCGCCAGTCCGGCTGCGGATCGAGCGGTTTCAGGCGGTTAACAGCGGTTTCGCTGCGTCGAGCGCCCGCAGCGACCAACCCGCCGAATACGACTCAACCACGCGGAAAACGGCTCAAGCAAGCCAAAGAATGACGGGCGGCTCGAAGGCGCGACTTTCCGGCCGGAGGATTTTCAAGACCGCCGCATTCAACCACTCTGCCACCCCTCCGAGCACAGGCGGCCTCACTAGGCTATCGCCGGACCCTGAAGCAACGCCGGCCCTTCCACGCCTCCCACCTTGTTCACCGCCGGGTTCACCGCTCGCGCGCTGAGGCGCTCGGCGGCCAGGGGACCACACAGCGAGAGCGCCTCCTCGGCGCCGAGCGCCGGATCGAGCCATGCCCGCTGGGCCTGAGCGTCGGCGAGGATCGCCGGCATGCGGTCGTGGATCGCCGCCGCCACCGGGTTGGCCGCCGAGGGGCAGGTGATGAGGGCGCAGCTCACCACCCACTCCCCCGCGATCTTCGCCGGCGTCCACAGGGAGGCGAACGCGAACGGCTCTCCCCCATCCACCCGGAAGTGAAACGGCTGGCGCGCCTCTCGGGGGCGCTCGGGTTTGAGCCACTCGTAGTACCCGTCCGCGATCTGCAGCGCCCGCCGCGACCCCCGCGGGATCAGGTCCCGGTAGGCCGCCTTCGTGCTCACCGTCTCCACCCGCGCGTTGATCAGCTTGTAGGCCCCCTTGAGATCGTGCGCCCACGTCGGCACCAGCCCCCAGCGCAACAGCCGCGCCTGAGCCTCCCCCTTAGGAGCCACGATCGCCAACACCTGCTCGGTGGGCGCGATGTTGTAGGGGTCCCCGTCCGTCCGCTCCCGGATCTTCACCCCGAACCGCGCCCCGAGTCGCCCGTCGAGCTCTTCCACGCTGAGGGTGTTGGTGTAGCGCCCGCAGATGAAATCAGCATAGATCGGTTACCCTTCCTGGCTGACCAGCCAGGACTTGAGAAGAGAGCCCGAAAGGAAGGGACCGCAGATGAGCAACCGCACGTTCGTGATCGGAGTGGGGATGTCGAAGTTCGACAAGCCCGGCACCAAGGAGGGCGACTATCCCGAGTGGGTGCTGGAGGCCGGCTCGCGGGCGCTCGCGGACGCGGGCATCCCCTACGAGGACGTCGAGCAGGCCTACGCGGGCTACTGCTACGGGGACTCCACCTACGGCCAGCGCGCCATCTACGGCCTCGGCCTCACCGGCATCCCGGTGGTGAACGTCAACAACAACTGCTCCACCGGCTCCTCCGCCCTGTTCCTCGCCCGCCAGGCCGTCAAGGGCGGCCTCGTGGACTGCGCCCTGGCGGTGGGCTTCGAGAAGATGGAGAAGGGCTCCCTGGGTATGAAGTACACCGACCGCACGCCCGCCATGGACAAGCACATGATGCGCATGTTCGAGCTCCGCGCCGCCGAGCAGTCGCCCTTCGCGCCCCAGATGTTCGGCAACGCCGGCCGCGACCACATCGAGAAGTACGGCTCCCATCCCGACCACTACGCCTGGATCGGCTGGAAGAACCACAAGCACTCCGTCAACAACCCCTACGCCCAGTTCCAGGACGAGTACTCCATCGAGGACATCAAGGCCGCGAAGATGATCCACGAGCCCCTCACCAAGCTCCAGTGCTCCCCCACCTCCGACGGCGCCGCCGCCGTGGTGGTGGCCAGCGAGCGCTTCGTGGAAGACCACGGCCTCTGGCGGCAGGCGATCGAGATCGCCGGCCAGGCGATGGTCACCGATCTGGTCAGCACCTTCGACGACACCGCCGACTGCATCAAGATCGTCGGCTATGACATGAGCAAGGCGGCCGCCGAGAAAGCCTACGAGGAAGCCCAGCTCGGCCCCGAGGACGTGCAGGTGATCGAGCTGCACGACTGCTTCTCCGCCAACGAGCTCATCACCTATGAGGCCCTCGGCCTCGCGCAGGAGGGCCACGGCCACGAGCTGGTGGACAGCGAAGACACGACCTACGGCGGCCGCTGGGTGGTGAACCCCTCCGGCGGGCTCATCTCCAAGGGCCACCCCCTCGGCGCCACCGGCCTCGCTCAGTGCTCGGAGCTCTGCTGGCAGCTGCGCGGCCAGGCGGACGCCCGTCAGGTGGACGGCGCCACCGCGGCCCTGCAGCACAACATCGGCCTCGGCGGCGCCGCCGTGGTGAGCGTCTACAGGCCCGCCGCCTGAGCGCTCGCCGGCGCTAGCGGCCGGTGTTGTCGGCCGCCACCAGACCGGCCTCGGTGGCGCCCACGAAGGGGGCCAGGGCGATGTAGGCGGCCTGAGCCGTGAGCTGGGGCAGCTCGCGGGTGCGTCCCCGCACGACGTGCTGGAAGATGATCTCGAACAGGCCCCCGGCGATCGCCTCCACGACCACCGCCGGCGGGCGCTGGGAGACGGGGGCCTCGTCGAAGCCGGGCTCCAGCAGCCTGGCGAAGGCGGCCACGCTGCGGGCGGAGCTCGCGGCGGTGCGGGGGGTGGCCACGAGGGAGTCCACGAAGGTCATGTGCGCGAAGGTGGGCTCGGAGGCGAGGAAGTTCAGCAGCGAGGCCAGCGCCGCCCGCATGCCGGTGGGCCAGTCGGGCTCGTCGGCGTAGGCCCGTTCGAAGATCGACAGCGCCTTGGTGTAGCCGAGCTCGTAGGCCACCAGGAAGGCGTCCTCCTTGTCGGTGAACAGCTCGTAGAAGGTCTGCAGCGAGACGGCGGCCTGCTCGGCCACCTCCTTGACGCCGAAGCCGCCATAGCCTTTGGCGGCGGTGAGGTTGGCGACCGCGTCGAGGATCCGCTCGCGCTGGTTGTGGGCCACGAAGTTCGGCGAGACCCTGCCGTCCACCGGCACCAGCCCGCGACGGTCGCCGCCCTGGGAGCCCAGCGAGAGGGTGCCCGGCGCCCGTCCTCCCACGAGGCCGGTGCGCGTGCGCAGGCTGCTCGGCGGGCAGATCAGCAGGCCCGCGGCGATCTGCGTCGGGGACGGGTGGTAGGAGCTGGCCCAGCTCACCAGGTCGGGCACGAGCGCGAGCAGGCGCGCGTGGCGGCGGTCGTACAGGCGCGCGTAGAGGACCCGGTTGATCCCCCCGATCACCGCTCTGAGCGTCAGCTCCGAGAGCCTTCCCTGGTCGGGTTCCCGTTCCAGGCCCGCACGGATGAAGCGGGCGTACTGGTCCATCACCCGCTCCCGGTGGACGAAGCCCACGGGACCCACGGCGGCGATCTCCACCATGATCAGCCGCAGCGCGTCGGGGCTCTCGATGGCCGATTCGAACAGCACCCGGATGGCGGCTTCCATGCGCTCGGACCACCCCTGAGCCTGCTCGTAGGCGCGCCGCACGCGGCGCATCCCCTCGGCGGTGATGGCGTCGTAGATGTCCAGGAAGCACCCCTGGGTGTCGGCGTAGTGCTCGTAGAAGGTCCGCCGCGAGACCCCCGCGCGGGAGATCACGTCGGAGACCGTCACGCCCGAGTACCCCTGCTCGCCGATCGCCCCGATCATCGCCATCCGCAGGCGCTCGCGCTGGTCGGCCTCGACCTGCTCCCGGGAGAGCGTGTGGGGGCCGCTCGGCAGGCGCGCCACGGACGGGGCCTGCGGCGCGGCGGCACGCGCCTGTTGGGAGTCGCGGCGCGCGCCTCGGGTGGCGGCCGGAGACTCAGGGGAGCCCGCCATCAGGCGGCCCTCCCGATTCCGAATAGTCCGCCATGGACGAACCCTACCAGGCCATAAACAGCCCGTTACAGCGGCCAGCGCGTCATCGATCGGCCCGGCGGTGTTCAATTATAAGATCGAGCGAAGAATCGACAGGCGCACCTTCGTCAAGACGGGGCTGCTCGCCGGAGGCACGATCCTCGGGGGCAAGCTGGTGGCCTCCAAGCTCGCGGACGCCACCGACGGGCCGCCCCAGGCCGTTTCGGCGGCGGCCGCCGCGCCCGCGAGCGCGCTGGCCGGCCGGCCGGCCAAGCCGAACATCCTCGTGATCGTGGTCGACCAGCTGCGCTACCCGCAGTGGCTGCCCGGCACGGTGGCCGCCTCCGGGGGCCTGCCGCCGAACATCGCCCGGCTGGGCGCCGAAGGCGTCTCCTTCTCCCACCACTACACGGCCTCCAACGACTGCACCCCCGCCCGCGCGACGCTGCTCACGGGCCTCTACAACCACCAGACGGGCTGCATGATCACCGGCGGCAGCACCCTGGACCCCGGCTTTCCCACCTGGGGCACGATGCTGCGCGAACACGGCTATCGCACGCGCTGGTATGGCAAGTGGCACCTCACCCACGGGGACAACCACTGGAATCAGGAAACGGGCCCACCGGCGCTCGCCCGCTACGGCTTCGCGGGCGCCACCTTCCCCTCCCCCGACGGCGCCCCCGGGCAGGGCTGGCGGGTGGACCCCACGATCGCGGACGACTTCGGCCGCTGGTTCGAGCAGGTCGACCGGCGGGAGCCGTGGTGCGCGACGGTCTCCTTCGTGAACCCCCACGACATCGCCTGGTGGTACGGCTGGAGCGATCGCGTGCCCGCGGAGGCGCAGGCGCCGAGCGTGGCCACCCAGCTGCCGCCCAACTTCGAGACCCCCGAACAGCTCACGGCCGCGGGCAAGCCGCGGCTGCAGCTCTCGATGCAGGAAACGGCCGCCGCCTCCTTCGGGCCGGTGCCGTTCACGGGGCCGGGGGTGACGGACGCGTGGCTGCCGTTCCTGGACCTCTACATCAAGCTCCAGCTCGAGGTGGACCGGCACGTGGGCCAGGTGCTCGACACGCTCGCCAGCCGCCCCGAGGTGGCGGCCAACACGGTGGTCCTCTTCACCTCCGACCACGGCGAGTACGGCGCCTCCCACGGGCTGCGGGGCAAGGGGGCGAGCGCCTACGAGGAGGCGATCAAGGTGCCGCTGATCGTCAAGGACCCCCGCGGTCTGCTCGCCGCCGACCCCGACATCCCCCGCGAGCAGCTCACCTCGAGCGTGGACGTGGCGCCGCTGCTGCTGACGCTGGCCACCGGCTCGAACGCCTGGCGGGCGCGCCGGCGCTACTCGCACCTGGCCCATCGCCTGGACATCGCGGGCATCCTCGAAGACTCCTCCGCGGCCGGCCGCCCCTACGTGCTGCACGCAACCGACGAGGTGGTGACGGAGTTCGCCCGCGAGCTGTACGCCGCCAACGCCCCGCTGCACATCGCGGCCCTGCGCACCGAGCAGGCCAAGTACGCCACCTACTCCAACTGGCGCGCGGGCGGCATCGAGATCGAGCGGGCGGGCCAGGAACGGGAGCTGTACGACTACTCCGGCCACGGAGGGCGCCTGGAGGTGGACAACAGCGCCGGCGAAAGCCCCCTCGAAGGCGGCCTGCGGGAGCTGCTGGCGCAGGCGTATGCCACCGAGCTGCGCCGGCCGCTGCCCCCGCACCTGCGGGCGGCCCGGCGGCGGGGCTTTCGCGACTACTTCGGCGTGGCCACCCGGGCGGCGGTGCGCGCCGCCAACCGGCGTGCCGAACGGGAACTGCAGGAGCTCGAAGGGGAAACCGCCCAGAGCTCCCGCGCCAGGCGCCCGCGGGAACCTCGCATCAGGGCTTGACGGCGGGCGAGAGGCCGATCACGGCGCCGGCTTCGTTGAGCGCCTGGGCGGCCACGTAGGCGGGGTGAGTGGGGATCGTGACGGTACTCTGGAAGCCGCTCTTGGGGGCGCTCGCCAGCGGCGCGAGAGAGCTCGGGGAGGAGCCCCCGAGGATCTGCCAGGAGGCCACTTCGGTGGCGCCGTTCCAGCTCGCGGAGACCGCCAGGGCGCCGCCGGCGCCCGCCTGCACGGCCACCGCGGGGGGGCTCGCGGGATGGCCGCTCCAGGGCGCGAGGTAGGTGCGGAAGTCCTGCACGCCCAGGCCCAGGGTGCCGTCGAGCAGCACCCCGCCGGCTTCGTCGTACTCGGTGAAGTTCGGCAGGCCGCCGTAGCCCATCAGCCAGTTGCCGGCGGGCAGGCGCAGGACGTTGCCCTGGCTGGAGGCCAGCAGCGTCTTGAAGGGGTTTACGTACTGGCGCACGAGGCTCACGCTGTGGGCGGCGAGGTCGGGGCTCAGCAGCAGGCCCCGGGACTGCTTCTCCTCGGGCGGCGTGGAGCCGTTGTCGAACACCGAGATCAGGCCCCCGGGCTGGAATTCGGCGTCGTGCTGCCAGTAGAAGCGGGTGCCGGGAGCGCTGTGAAAGCTGCTGTGGCGGTCGCCCAGGCGCCAGCGGATGGCGCCGCTGCGCAGGTCCACGTCGTAGATCGTCCAGCTGTTGCGGGCCGAGAGCAGCACGTCTTCGTCGCTGCCGGGATCGACGGAGTTGACGTGGATGTAGTCCCAGGGGTAGCTGCTCTTGGGCAGCGGGTTGTGGGATTCGCTGAGCAGGATGTGGCCGAGGGCGTGCCACTCCCACATCACGAGGCCGGTCTTGATGTCGATCTCCTGCACCACCGAGTCGGTGAGCACGCCATCGCTGGATCCGTGGACGCTGGAGAGGTTCATCTCGATCGGGTCGAAGGAGTCGATCCAGGCGGTGCCCTGGGGCGTGAGGCGGATCTCGTGCAGATCGGCGTGGTAGCCGTTGCCGGCCCGCACGTGGGCCACCGGCTGGTAGGCGCTGTCGTAGATCTCGTCTTCGCCCTGCCCGAAGCCGACCGCCAGGATGCGGCCCTGCCACCACGTCAGCACCGGCTTGCCTTCATAGCTCTGGACCTGGAGGTTCGTCGCCTCCTCGCCCGCCGGCAGCGAGTGAAACCACACCAGCGTGCCGTTCTGTTGCGCGATCATCGGCCCCGGCGTGCCCTCGCCCTGGTAGGGCGCGAGGAACAGGTAGCCGGGGCTCGCGCCGCTCTGGGCGGGGGTGGTGATGCGCACGGTGGAGGGGGCGGCGCCGGGGAGCGTGGCGTAGCGCTGGACCGCGTGGGGATCGCCGGGGTTGTCGGGGAACTCCCGCTTGCTGAAGCTCGCCTGGTGGGCGATCGTGAAGCTGGTGGCGGCGGGCACGCTGGGCGTGCCGACGCCCACCAGCGCGTGCACCGTGACGTGCTCGCCGGGCACGAAGGGATGGGCCGGCAGGAAGCTCTCGCCGGTGCCCGTCGAGTAGGCCGCCAGGCGCCCGCTGTGGGCGCCGCTGAGCGAGCCCACCACGCGCACGTCCGCCACCCTGGTGCCGGCGGGGCCGAGGAAGCTGATCTGGGTGGCGGCGGAGGCGTCCTCGGTGCCCGGCAGCGGCGAGACGGCCACCGGGTTGGCGGCCGCGAGGTGGACGTCGGCGGCGGGGATGGCGTCCGCGAGGGTCGGCGCGGGGGAGTCGGCGGAGGAGAGCATGCCGGCGCCGCCGGCCACCGCGAGCGCCACCAGCGCCAGCGCCAGCGCCAGCGCGGCGAGCGTCAGCCGGCCTCGCGCCCTCATCGCTCGCGAGCCCTCATCGGATGGCCACCGGGGCGAAGGGCTTGGAGGTGGCAATCGCGTGGCCGTGGGCGTCGAGCGCCTGCAGCTGCAGGCGGGCGTAGCCGCCGGGCAGGGGGATGGCGGTCTCGAAGCCCGACTTGGGGGCGCCCGCGACGACCTTCAGGGGATCGCCGGCGGCGGGCGCGGCGAGCACCCGCCAGGAGGCCAGCTGGGTGGCGCCGTTCCAGCTCGCGTACACGGTGGTGCGAGCGCCGCTCTGGCGGGCGGCGCCGAGGGGCAGCGTCAGGGGCTCGCCCACCCACGGCTCGAGGGTGGCCCGGTAGGTGAGGTCGGGACCCGGGAACTGGGCTTCCAGCAGCGGCTTGCCGGTGGCGCTGTACTCCGTGAAGTACGGTTCCGAGCCCCAGCCCACGAAGGCGCCGCCGCCGGCCAGCGGCTGGGTGTCGCCCATGTATTCCGATTCGAAGCCGCCGTCGCCCGGGTACTGGGCGGCGAGGGTCGCCGTGTGGGTGCCCTGGTCGAGGTGGAGCACCAGGCCGCGGGAGGGCCCGGTGGCCGGGACGGAGGTGCCTCCGCCGGTCAGCTGACAGCAGTGGTCGTCGAACATGCTCACGGTGCCGCCCGTCCCGAACGCCACGTCGTGCTGCCACTGGAAGGCGGCGCCGGGACCGAAGTGGAAGCTCGAGTGCTTGCCGCCGAGGGTCCACTCGATCTTGCCGGTGTCGATGTTTACCAAATAGGCCCCCCAGGTGTTGCGCATCGAGACGAGCAGCTTGGTGTTGCCGATCAGGGCGATCGAGTTGACGTGGTAGGCGTCCCAGGGGAAGCCGTTGGTGGGCAGCGAGGCCTGGGAGTCGCCCAGCGGGATGTGCTCGACGGCGTCCCAGTTGCGCAGCAGCCTGCCGGTCTTCAGGTTGTACTCCTGCACCGCCGAGTCGATCAGGGCGCCGTTGTAGGCGCCGCCGTACTTGGAGAGGTTCATGGGGATGTTCTTGTTGGCCGTCACCCAGGCGTCTTCGCCGTCGATGGCGAGGGCGTGCAGGGTGATCACCCAGCCGTCGGCGCCCTTGAGGCGGGCGACGGTGCGGTAGTGCTGGTCCACGACGACGTCTTCGCCGCTCTCGGTGGCGCCGGTGTTGGTGACCACCCCCTGCCACCAGGCCAGGGCGGGCTTGCCTTCGTATCGCTGCAGGCTGAGGTTGGCGGCGGCCACCCGTTCGGGCACCGGCTGGAACCACACCGGCTGCAGGCGATCGTCGAGGATCATCGGCCCGCTCTGGCCGACGATGGGGGGTTCGTTGAGGTCGTAGAAGTTGGCGGTGAAGATGTACCCGCCCGCCAGCGAGCGGCCGGCGGCGGGGTGGATGGCACGGAGCTTGGGGGGGTGCAGGGAGGGCTCGGTGACGAAGCTGTAGGCGCCGTTGGTGGTGTAGGCGCCGATCGGCGCGCCGTGGGAGCCGGCGAGGGCGAGATCGACGGCCACGAAGCACGCCAGCACGGCGGCCACGGCGCTCGCCAGGCGCCGCGTGGCGGGTCCCTTGACGGCGGGCTTGGGCAGCGAGGTGAACGTCAGCACGGCCGCCGCCCCCGCCAGGCCGGCGCCGATCAGATAGGCGAGGCGAAAGCCGTCGGTGAGCGCCTGGGGCACCTGCTGGCCGGTGCCGATCAGATGGGTGGTGCGCTGGGTGGCGAGGGTGATCAACACCGCCAGGCCGAGCCCGCCGCCGATCTGGCGGGAGGTGTTCACGAGGCCCGATGCGAGGCCCGCCTGGCCCTCCTTGGCGCTCTGGGTGGCGGCGATGGTGGAGGGCACGATCGACATCGCGATGCCGGCGGCGGTGAGCAGGCCGGGGATCATCACGTAGACCACGGCGCTGCCGCTGGCGCCGATTTTGGCGAGCAGGAGCATGCCGCCGGCGAGCATGATCAGGCCGCTCCCGAGCACGGGGCGCACGCCGAAGTGGCTCACGAGCCGGCCCGCGCGGGAGGCCACGAGCATGATCGTGAGGGTCATGGGCAGGAAGATCAGGCCGGTGTCCAGCGGCGAGAGGCCGAGCACCTGCTGCAGGTACAGGGAGCTGACGAACCACATCGGGAACAGGGAGGCGCTGAACAGCAGCACGATGTTGTTGGCCATCCGCAGGGGCTTGGTGAGCTCCTTGAAGGGGATCAGGGGGGCGGAGGCCACGGCGGTCTCGATCCACACGAACACCACCAGCAGGGCCACGCCGCCGATGATCGGGCCGAGCGCGGCGGCCGTGTCCCAGCCGGCGAGGCCGGCTTCCACGACGCCGTACACGAGCACCATCTGGCCGATGGTGAGGGTGAGGGCGCCGGCGACGTCGAAGCTCTCCTGCGCGCGGGGGCCGCGGCGTTCGCTGACGACCGCGTAGGCCACGAGGGCGGCGGCGGCGGCGATCGGGGGGTTGATGAGCAGCACCCAGCGCCAGGTGAGCTCCTGGGTGATGATGCCGCCGAACAGCACCCCGGCGGCGCCGCCGAGGCCGTTCATCGCCGCCCAGGCGCCGATCGCGCGATGGAGCTTGGGGCCGGGCGGGAAGGAGGCGGTGATGATGGCCAGCGAGGAGGCCGCCATCAGGGCGCCGGCGAAGCCCTGGCCGGCGCGGGCGGCGACGAGCACGGTGCGGTCGGGGGCGAGGCCGCCGGCGAGGGAGGCGAGGGCGAACAGGGCGAGGGCGACCACGAAGGTGCGGCGCTGGCCGAAGTGATCGGCGGCGCGGCCGCCCAGCATCAGAAAGCCGGCGAAGGTGATGGCGTAGGCGTCCACCACCCACTGCAGTTCCGGCGAGGAGAAGCCGAGGCTCGACTGGATCGAGGGCAGGGCCACGTTGACGATGCTGAGATCGAGGATAACCATGAACTGGGCCACGCAACAGACGACCAGCAGCCAGGGCGTGCCGGGGCCCTGCTCGCCGGCGCCGGCGGGCTGCGGGGCCACCTTCGGGGTGGGGCTCGTGTCCACGCTCACGGGAGCCTCACCATTCCGCGCGGGCGCTCGGAGCAGCGCCGTGGGCGGCCCCGGGGGCCCGCCGATCGGCCCTCCGATCGGCGGCGGGAGCGCCTGGTAGGGTGAGCGGCCGAGCCCCCGAGCGACAGTTGGAGCGCGCCCCATGAAGAGAACCTCACTGGCCGCAATGCTAACGACACTCGCCCTGCTGGCGAGCAGCTTCGCGGTGGGCGGATGCGGTGGCGGCGGGGGCGGCTCGACGGCCAAATCGAGCACCGGCGCTCCGTCCACGAGCACCACGACGACCACGCCCCACAAGCACAAGTCAAAGCCCGCCTACTGAGGGTCGGCTGCGCGGCGGGCCGGTAGCGCAGAGCCGAAGAGGCGCCGGGGATCGGACTCATCCCGCACCCCCCTGGCTGGGGAGGGAGGCGGCGTAGCTGATGGTGTTCACGGTGGCAGAGACGGCGAGCACCCGCCCGGCGGCGTCGAGAGCCTGGACGGCGACGCTGGTGTACTTGACGGGGAGGGTGGTGGAGCTTTCAAAGCCTTCGGCGGGGATCGTGGCGCGAGGAGCGGGGGGCGCCTTGCCGGTGCCGGCGAGCACGCGCCAGGCGGCCACTTCGGTGGCGCCGTTCCAGCTGGCGTGGACGATGGTCTCTTCGCCGGTGTTGTTGAGGCTGGCGAGCACCGCGGGGGGACTCGCGGGCCGGCCCTGCCAGGGGAAGCGGAAGGCGCGGTAGAAGGCCTGGTCGTAGGGCAGGTGGGCGTCGAACAGGAGGGCGCCATCGGGGGCGTACTCGCTGATGGCGGGCACCCCCCCGTAGCCGACCACGGCGTTGCCGTCGGCGAGCGTCTGCATGTTGCCCTGGCTGGGGGCCAGCAGCGGCGGGTCGGGGTGGGTGTAGGAGGACACCAGGCGCGCTTCGTGGCTGTGGAGGTCGAGGGCGATGCGGATGGCGCGGGACTGGCTGTGGATGGGCGGGTTGGAGCCGTCGTCGAAGAAGGTGATCTGGCCGTCGGGGAGCATCCGGCCGTCGTGCTGCCAGGCGGTGCGGGTGCCGGGGCCCATCTTGAACGAGCTGCGGTTGCCGCCGAGGCGCCAGAGGATCCTGCCGCCGGTGCCTTCCAGCTGGTAGCCGGCCCAGGTGCTGCGGGCGGAGATGAAGATGTTGCCGTCGGGCTCGGGGTCGATGGAGTTGATGTGAAACCAGTCCCAGGGACTGGGGTCCCTGGGCGTTTCCACTTCGGACTCGGCGATGGCGACGTGGTCGAGGCTGTGCCATTCCCAGCGCACGAGACCGGTCTTCATGTCGATCTCCTGGATGGCGGTGTCGGTGATGGTTCCGTCCCGGGAGCCGCCGGCCGGCGCGAGGTCACAGCGAATGGGATTGAAGGCGGTGATGTACGCGATGTCGTGGGGCGCGAGCTGGAAGTCGTGGAGGTCGGCCTCCAGGCCGTTGCCGCCGAGCACCCTCGCCACGGTCCGGTAGTTGGAGCTCAGGACGAGGTCTTCTCCCTGGCCGAAGCCGAGGGAGAGCACGCGGCCCTGCCAGAGGGTGAGGTGGGGCTGGCCTTCGTAGCTCTGGACGTTGAGATCCTCGGCGGTGAGGCCGTGCGGGGGGCTGTAGAACCACACGAGCTGGCCCTGTGGGGTGTAGATCATCGCTCCGTACTGGCCCGGGCCGGGGCCGTTGGTCGTGAAGACGTCGCCGGCGGCCGGGTCACGGTCGGGGGTGGTGACGGTCAGGGTGGGCACCTGGGCGGTCGGGA
>DATJMB010000136.1:0-4665 GCA_035508995.1 Solirubrobacteraceae bacterium
GATGGTGCGCACGTAGCGGCCCCTGGCGCTGAACACCTGCACGCGGTCGTTGGCGGTGTCCGCCACGTAGGTGTCCCCCCGGCTGTCGCTGGCGAGCGCCCGCGGGAAGGCCAGCTCGCCGTGGGCAGATCCGAATGAGCCCCATTCCCGCACGAAGTCTCCCCGGGGGCTCAGCTCCACGATGCGGTGGTCGATGTCGTCCGCCACGTACACGTCCCCCGCCCCGTCCAACGCCACCCCGTAGGGGAACCCGAAATGGGCCCCCCGATCTCCGTCCCCTCCGTAGGAGGTCTCGTATTCGCCGTTCACCCCGAACCGCTCCAGCCGGTGGTTGTCATCGTCGGAGACGATCACCTCGCTCCCGTTCGCCGCCACCGCCCGCGGGTAGGAGAGCTCGCCGGGCCCCGACCCGTAGGAGCCCCACTGGATGGCTTCCCCGCCGTTCAGGTTGAACCGCTCGATGCGGTTGTTGCCGGAGTCCGCCACGTACACGTGTTCCCCGTACACCCCGATGCCGCCCCCCGGCGGCTGGCTGGGGTTCTGGGAGGAGTAGAAGCGAAACTCTCCCAGTTCGCTGCCCCCGTGGCCCCAGGCGGTGAGGAACTGGCCGGAGGAGGTGAACTTCTCGATCCGGTTGTGATCCGAGTCCACCACGTACACGTTCCCCGCCCCGTCCGTCGCCAGACCCCCGATCGGCCCGAACTGGCCCGCTCCCGACCCGTAGGAGCCCCACTCCCCGAGGAAGCTGCCGGTGGCGCTGAACCTCTGCACCGCGTACCCCAGCTGGTCCGCCACGTACACGTCCCCTTCCGCCCCCAACGCCACCGCCTCCGGGAACCGCAGCACGGATTCCGCCCGCCTGCCCACGATCGTGAGGCTCGTGTACGGGCATTCTTCGCCGCCGGACCCCGCACACGGTTCCCCCGCCGCCGCCGGGCTGGCCGCCGCCAGGGCGAGAGCGAAGGGCAGGGGGGAGAGGAGGGCCGCCAGCCACAGCCACACACGCGCCATCGACGCACCTTACGCTCCCCTCCTCCCGGGTGTGTCGCTCGATAACGAGCCCTTCACAAGACCTCGGAGATGGTGTTCGGCCGGCACATGTGCCGGCCGTCCGGCCGATCATGATCGGCCGGGGTGGGGCCGCATGCGGCCCCACCATCCAAGCTCAGAGAGAGAGCTTGGAGAACCCTCAGCCCACCCGCTCTGACTCCCGCGCCTGCAAGCCCGCACGCAGGGGCGAGATGACGGTGGCGAAGCCGGGCGCCGCTGCCGGGCCGTCGCCGTTGGGGGGCTGGTTTCGCTCCTCCCGGACGATGTACAGGGGCCGGTGCTTGACCTCGTCGTAGATGCGGCCCACGTACTCTCCGATCACCCCCAGGGCGATCAGCTGGATGCCGCCCAGCAGCAGGATGGCGATGGTGATGGAGCCGAAGCCCGGCAGGTAGGAGCCGGAGAAGTGGAGCACGATCACCACCGGGATCGCCACGAAGGCGAGCCCCGCGCTCATCAGGCCCGCGTAGGTGGCCAGCTGGAGGGGCAGGTGGGAGAAGGAGGCGATGGCGTCCAGCGAGAACCGCAGCATCTTGCGCAGCGTGTACTTCGTCTCACCCGCGTGCCTGGCGTCCCGCTCGTAGGAGACGGCCGTCTGGGAGAAGCCCACCCACACCGTCATCCCCCGCAGGAACCGGGACCGCTCGGTCATCGACAGCAGCGCGTCCAATGCCCGCCGGTCCAGCAGCCGGAAGTCGCCGGAGTTCGGCTCCAGGTCCACCTGGGCGAGCTTGTCGAACAGCTTGTAGAACCACGACGCGGTGGCCAGCTTGAAGGCCGTCTCGCCCTCCCGCTGGCGGCGCACCGCGTACACCACGTCAGACCCCTCGCTCCACCGCCTCACCATCTCCACGATCAGCTCCGGCGGGTCCTGGAGGTCCGCGTCGATCATCGCCACCGCGTCCCCCCTTGCGTGCTCGAGGCCCGCCGTGAGCGCCGCCTGGTGGCCGAAGTTCCGCGACAGGTGCACCACCCGCACCCGCGGGTCCACGTCCGCGATCCCGTCCAGGAGCTCCGCCGTGCGGTCTTTGGAGCCGTCGTTCACCAGGATCAGCTCGAACGGAAACCCCTCCACCGCCGCCGTGGCCCGCCGCACGAACTCCTCGATCAGCTCCTCCTCGTCGTACACCGGCGCGACGACACTGAGGAGCTTGGGCTTACGAGGCGGGGAGGGCATAGCTTACGTCGGGAGCCTTCGCGTCGGGACCCCTTCGCGGCGGGAGCCTTCGCTGGGGGACCCTTACAGTAGAGATCAACCGTGAACAGAGTACGCCACACGCATATGCGATCCCTAAACGCCAAGCTGATGGTCCAGTTCCTGCAGTTCGGCGTGGTGGGCATCTCCAACACCATTCTCGCCTTCGCCGTCTACACCGTGTTGCTGAAGGCCTTCGCCGTGTGGTATGTGGCCGCCTCCGGCATCGGCTTCGCGGTGGGCGCCGTCAACGGCTTCCTCCTGAACCGCCGCTGGACCTTCAAAGAGCACACCGGCGACTCCCTCACCCCCGTCCGCTGGGCCATCGTCCAGACCTGCGGCCTGGGGGCGAACCTCGCTCTGGTGTACGCCTTCGTGGGCGGTCTCCGCCTCGACGAGCTCGTGGGCCAGGCGTGCGCCACCGCCATCGTCACCGTCCTCACCTTCGCCGCCAACCGCTCCTGGACCTTTCGCGACACCCCAGCCGCCGATCCCGCCCGGGCCGATCCCTCTCGGGCCGATCCCGCCCGAGCCGATCCCGCCCGGGCCGATCCCGCCCGGGCCGATCCCTCTCGGGCCGATCCCTCTCGGGCCGATCCGGCCCGGGCCGACATCGCCGGCTGACCTGTCTCAGCGAAAGAGCGTGAGCAGCGACAGCCCCGCCGGGATCCGCCCGCCGTGGCCGATCACCGCCGCCTCCAGCGTCATCGGCCGCTCCAGCAGCCAGTTGACCGGCTCCGGCGGCACCCACAGGTCGAGGCTCGACTCGGTGGTCTTGCGCGAGAATCGCTCCAGCACCCGCAACACGATCGCCACCGGCAGCAGCAGCGAGTTGAAGTACGTCGTCCGCACGCTCTCCCATCCCGCCGCCGCCGCCGCCGCCGCCAGCGACCGGCGGGTGTAGCGCCGGTGGTGGTGGTTGATCTCGTCGTGCCCGCTCCACAGCCACCCGTACGCCGGCACCGTGATCAGCAGCCCTCCTCCCGGCGCGATCACCCGCCGCAGCTCTCGCAGCGCCCCCACGTCGTCCTGGAGGTGCTCGATCACGTCCAGCGACGCTCCGAAGTCGAAGCTCCCGGACTCGAACGGCATCTCCAGCAGCGACCCTTCCACCACCTCTCCCACCCGCCGCTCCCGCGCCAGCTCCACGCTCGCCGGGGACAGCTCGATCCCCGTCACCGTCCCGTGCCTCGCCAGCTCCACCATGTTCCGCCCGCTCCCACATCCCGCGTCCAGGATCCTCGCCCGCGCCGGCAGTCGCAGCTCGGCGATCACCCGCTCGAGCACCGTTCGCCGGCCCCGGTACCACCAGTGGCGGTCCTCCGCCTCGTGCGTCTGCAGCTCGAAGTCGCGATCCATGAACGCAGCATCTTTTCCTAAACACCTCTCTCCACGCTCTGCGGGTGCCTTCCGTGCTCCCTCTCCCTCTCTGTTGGAGGCCCGCGTGCGCGCGTCCGCGTCCGTGTGGGCTGCCGGTGTCGTTGTCTTTTTTTGGCGCCCCGCGCGCGTACGCGCGCACGCGCGCGGCGCCTCCGTTTTGGAACACATCCGTCGCCTCTCCGCAACCCGCCTTGCACAACCTGAAGCCATGCCTTGAAAGAAATCTTGGCATGCCATAACATGAGTTCATGGCGGCCAAAGAACACCCCATCGAGCAGCTCCGCGAGGCCGCCTCCGCGAGCCCCTCCCAAACCCGCCCCGCCGGCGCCCCCGGAAGGTCGCCGGCCGTGGAGGACTACTGCAAGGCCATCTTCGCCCTGGAGTCCCGCACCGAGGCCCCCGTCTCCACCAACGCCCTCGCCGACCGCCTCCAGATCACCCCCGGATCGGTGTCCGCCATGCTCAAGAAGCTCGACGCCGAGGGACTCATCGCCCGGGTGCCCTATCGGGGCGTCCGCCTCACCCCCGCCGGCCGCCGGGTGGCCCTGGAGGTCATCCGCCACCACCGCCTGCTGGAGCTGTTCCTCGCCGAGACTCTCCACATGCCCTGGGACCGCGTCCACGCCGAGGCGGAGGTGCTCGAGCACGTCATCTCCGAGGATCTCGAGCGCCTCATCGCGGACAAGCTCGGCGATCCCACCATCGACCCCCACGGCGACCCCATCCCCAACGCCGCCCTCGAGCTTCCCGCCCGCGAGCCCAGCCGCAGCCTGGACAGCCTGAAGGAGGGCGAGGGGGGCATCTTCACCCGCGTCTCCGACTCCGATCCCGAGATGCTCCGCTACCTCTCCGACCACGGCATCGCTCCCGGCGAGCGCATCCACGTAACCGAGCGCCAGCCCTTCGGCGGCCCCCTCGTGGTGAGCTTCGCCGAAGGCCACCGCCAGCAGGCCATCGGCGGCCAGCTCGCCTGCGCCATGCGCATCGTCCCCGAGGGCCGCCCGTGACCGGAGGCCGCCGATGACCCCGCCTCCGCCCCC
>DATJMB010000137.1:0-7823 GCA_035508995.1 Solirubrobacteraceae bacterium
CCCGCTTCGTCTCCACCACGATGAGCGGCGAAGACGTGGACGGCACCAAATACGTGGTGCCGGACGTGCCCTGGGTGAACTACTTCAACGGCGGCGACGCCGTCCACGGCTACCCGCGCGCCTCCTACGGCTCCCCCCAGTCCAACGGCTGCGTTGAGCTGCCGATCGAAACGGCTCACACCGTGTTCGGCATGCTCCAGCTCGGCGACATCGTCGAGATCACCGGCTGAGCCGCCGGTGAGCGTTCTGCACGAGGCCAGGGCGGCGCTCTGGCCGAGCGCCGGCGACCGCCACGGGCCGCTGGTGCCGATGCTGATCGGTCTCACCCTCGTCACCGGCGTGGTGGACGCCGCCAGCTACCTCTCCCTCGGCCACGTGTTCGTGGCGAACATGACCGGCAACGTGGTGTTCCTCGGCTTCGCCCTCGCGGGCGCCGGCGGCATCGCCCCCGCCGCCTCCCTCACCGCCCTGGGCTCCTTTCTGATCGGCGCCCTCGCCGGCGGCTGGCTGGGGGCCCGCACCGCCAGCCACCGCGGCCACCTGCTGCGGGCGGCGAACGTCGCCCAGGTGGCGCTCATGTCGGTCGCTCTGCTCGTCTCCCTGCTGGCCGCCACGCCCCCCGACCGCGCCGCCCGCTACGCCCAGATCGCCGCCCTGGCGCTGGCGATGGGCGTGCAGAACGCCGCCGCCCAGCGCCTGGCGGTGCCGGACCTCACCACCACGGTCCTCACCAAAACCCTCACCGGCCTGGTCTCCGAGGCCAGCGTGGTGGGCGGCTCGGGCGCGCGCGTGGGCCGCCGGGCCGCTGCCGTGGGAGCGATGCTCGTGGGCGCCCTGATCGGCGGCCTGCTGGTGCTGAAAGTGTCGGTTGCCGCCGCCATCGCCACCGCTCTCGGCCTCGTGGTGCTCGTGGCGCTCTCCGTGCACCTGGCCTCACGCGGTCGCGCTCCCTGGACCAGCCCCTGACGCGCTACGGGGCGCCGGGCACCACCACGAGCGTGCCCTCGGCGTACCACTCAATGAGCATGCTGCTCCTCTGGTTCGGTGATGGCTGGAAGGGTGTCCGTGCCCTCATCGTGGCGCTGGGCCTCGTTTTCGCTCCCGACGTCCCCGCCCGGCCGCGCGGGTTCCTCGGCGTAGTGGTAGGCGCCTCCGCGCAGCAGCGACGCGGCGGCGGCGATCAGGCAGGCGACGATGGCGAACGCGAACGCCTCGTGCAGGCCGCTGCGAAACGGCGCGGAGATCAGGTGGGGGAAGAAGGAGGTACCGGCGAGCGTGGCGCGACTATGAGCCGACAGCGCCGCCAGCGCGTGCGGGCCCAGCAGGTGTTCGATCGGGTTGTAGCCGAGGAACGCCGCGAACAGGATCGACACCGGCGGCAGGTGCGCGGCGGCGCTCGCGGTGGCGGAGGGCACGCCCTGGCCGTGCAGGCCAGCGAGCATCGCGCCGGGCAGCGTTGAGGCCAGGCCGAAGATCATCAAGGTGAAGAAGATGCCGATCGAGAGCACCTGGGCGGAGTTCTGGAAGGTCTGGTTCATGCCCCCGCCCGCTCCTCTGTCGGACGCCGGCAGGCTGTTCATCACCGCGGCCCGGTTGGGCGACGCGAACATGCCCATGGAGATCCCGTTGAGGAACAGGATCGCCGCGAACAGCGGGTAGGAGAAGTCCGTGGGAAGCAGCGCCAGCAGAAAGAAGCTGAGCGCCGCGCCAACCATCCCTCCGGTGGCGAACGGCCGCGCTCCGAAGCGATCGGAGAGGTACCCGGAGGTGGGTCCCGCGAGCAGCATGCCGATGATCAGCGGCAGCATGTAGATGCCCGCCCACAGCGGCGTGTCGGTGAAGTCGTAGCCGTGCTGGGGCAGCCAGATGCCCTGCAGCCAGATGATCAGCATGAACATCAATCCTCCTCGCGCCACCGCCGAGAGGAAGGTTGAGAGGGTGCCGAAGGTGAACGCCCGGATGCGGAACAGCGGCAGCCTGAACATCGGCTCCACCACCCGCCGCTCGATTGCCGCGAACGCCGCCAGGCATGCGATTCCCGCGCCGAGCAGCACGACCACCCGTGGGCTGCTCCAGCCGGTGGCGTGGCCGCCGTAGGGGCGGATGCCGTAGGTCACCGAGATCATGATCAGGATCAGGCCGAGCGCGAACGTGAGATTGCCCGGCCAGTCCACACGTGCCCGTTTGGGCGTGGAGCGCTCCTCGAGCTTCAGGTACGCCCACACGCTGCCGAACAGGCCGATCGGCACCGAGATCAGGAACACCATCCGCCAGTCGATCGGCGCCAGCAGGCCCCCGAGCACCAGGCCGATGAACACACCGCTGACGCCCACGATGTTGTTGATCCCCAGCGCCATCCCCCGCTGGTTGGCGGGAAACGCGTCCGTGAGGATCGCCGCCGAGTTCGCCAGCAGGAAGGCCGCGCCGACCCCCTGCACGACACGGAAGACGATCAGGTACAGGGCTCCCGACCGTCCCGTCAGCCAGTCCACCGTCAGCAACAGCGAGGCGAGCGTGTAGATGACGAAGCCAATGTTGTACATGCGCACACGCCCGTACATGTCTCCCAGACGCCCGAGGCTGACGATCAGCACGCTCGTGACGACCAGGAAGCCGAGGATCATCCACAGCAGATATGAGCTGTTGGCGGGCTCCAGCGGGTCGAGATGGATGCCCCTGAAGATGCTCGGCATCGCGATCAGCACGATCGACCCGTCGAGCGTCGCCAGCAGCACCGCCAGCGTCACATTCGAAAGGGCGATCCACTTGTAGGTGTCGCGGCTCGCTCCCCCGCTCTCGCCGGTCCCGTGCTTCTCGCCCGTCCCGCCCCGATCGTTCCGGCCGCCCGCGCGTGAGCCGTGCGGAGGGCCCTCTCCGGCTCCGTTTCGTGTGGGGCTGCTCGCGCCGATGGCCACGCCCCATTAATAGCCGCGCCCCTCCCCCACCCCGCCGCGCGGCGCCACGACCCGTCGCCACGCCGCTCCGGCGCCCGCGGCAGGCGCCGGAGGAGGCTCACAGCGCCACTACTGGACCGTGAGGGTGCCTTCCATGCCCGCCATCCGGTGGCCGGGCACGGAGCAGAAGAACTTGTAGGTGCCCGGTTTTAGGTTCAGGCTGAGCGTCTTGCTGCCCCCCTGGAAGGTGGGCGTGGCGCCGAGGATGGCCCCCGAGGAGGATTCGATCGTGACGTTGTGCTCCAGCGAGGACATGTTGGTGAAGTCGATCGACACCTTCCCCGCCTTCGCGCTCAGCGACTTGGTGTTGTAGGCCAGTTCCCCTTCCTTGTTCGCTTCCAGGCTCACCGCGCTCTTGGCAGCGCCAGCCCCGGATGAGGAGGAGCTCGACGAGCTTGTCGGGGTCGTGGCGGGCGTGGACGCCGGCGCGGAGCTGGTGGTGCCCGATGAGGAGCTGCCGCAGCCGGCCAGCAGGAGCCCGGCGCACGCCACCGCGAGCGCGCCGCCAAGCCCGACGCGCCGTCCCATCATGCGCCCGAGAGTCGCTGAGATCATCGTCGCTTCCTCCTTCGCTCGAAGTGTCCGGCCCAAGCTTCGCGGCTGCATCGTCTCACAGCCTCATGCCATCAGACACCCCCGAGCCCGAAATCTTCCCGGCGTTCAGAACAGCGCCTGCTGGCCCGCCACCGCCGGCTCGTGCCCCTCCCCCCGATCGACCGCCAGCCGGAACGGTCGCGCGGCGCCCCGCAGATCGCGCCTTGCCAGCTCATCCTCCCGTCGCACCAGCCGCGCCAGCCGTCTGCGTTCCTCCGGCGCTGCGTAGGCGCCCTGCCGGTAGAGCTCGCCGTAGCGCTCAACCAGATCGGGCCGCTGCTGGCGCAGCCAGCCCATGAACACGTCCCTCACCTCACCCCGCAGGTGCAGCGCCACCCCCCCGATGCTCCGCGCCCCCGCCTCCCGAGAGGCCTCCAGCAGCGGCTCGATCTGATCTGGCGCGTCGTTGATGCCCGGCATCAGCGGCGCGATCAGGATGCCCGTGGGGATGCCCGCCCGGTTGAGCTCCGCCACCGCCTCCAGCCGCGCGCGCGGGTTGGGCGTGTGCGGCTCGGTGGCCCGCCACGCCTTCTCGTCGAGTGTGGGGATCGAGAGGCTCGCGCTGATGTGGGTGCGCTTGGCGATCTCCAGCATCAGGTCGAGATCCCGCAGCAGCAGCGGCGACTTGGTCAGGATGGAGCAGGGGTTGGCTGCGTCTCGCAGCGCCTCCCAGATGCCCACCATCAGCCGGTAGCGCCCCTCCACCCACTGGTAGGGGTCCGTGTTCGTCCCCAGCGCCACGTGCTCGCGCTTCCACGACGGCCGCCCCAGCTCGCTGCGCAGCGCCTCGGGCGCGTTCACCTTGACGACGATCTCCCGCTCGAAGTCCCTGCCGGCGTCGAAGCCGAGATAGCGGTGGGTGGGACGAGCAAAACAGAAAATGCACGCATGGGAGCAACCTCTGTAGGGGTTCACGGTCCAGCGAAAGGGCATACGGGACTTGGCGGGAACGCGGTTCAGGACCGAGCGGGCGCGGACCTCGTAGAAGCGCGTCTCGAGGGCCTCGGGAGCCTGGAAGCGGCGCACCACCGCCTCCTCCCGGTAGCCGGGCAGCCGGCGCTGCTCATCCTGGGAGATCTCGAGATTGGACCATCGCACGAACATATGTTCGCATGGCGACCGGACGGACGCCAGCTCCGATCAGACGGCGGATGACATTCAAAACGGGGTGCCCGCGCGCGCGTGTGCGCCCGCGTGCGCGCGCCCGCGCGGGCACCCCAAAAACGAACACTTCCTCCCACGAACACCTCCTCCCACGAACACTTCCTCCCACGAACACCTCCTCCCGCCGAGCCCGCGACGGCCGAACCCGTCCCGCCAACCCTCCCGGTCGGCGAACGGCCCGCTAACGTGCCTGGCGGCTGGGGCGGATGAGGATCTCGTTGACGGCCACGTTGTCGGGCTGGCCGATGGCGTAGAGGATGGCGTCGGCGATGTCGGGCGCCTGCAGGGGGGTGACGCCGGCGAAGCGTTTGGCCATCTGCTCGAGGATCTCGGGGCGATTGTGGCCGGGGAGCTCCGTCATCACGGCGCCGGGCTCGATCAGGGTGACGCGGACGCCGAGCTCGAGGGCCTCCTGGCGCAGGGACTCCGAGAAGGCGCCCACGCCCCACTTGGTGAGGTTGTAGACGCCCGAACCCTGGCTGGCCACGCGGCCGGCCACGGAGCTCACGTTGAGGATGTGGCCGGAGCCCTGGGCGCGCATCAACGGCAGGGCGGCGTGGGTGCAGTAGAGGACGCCGAAGACGTTCGCGTGGATCATCCGCCGCCACTCCTCCGTGGGGGCGTTCTCGATCGGCCCGAGGAGCATCACGCCGGCGTTGTTCACCAGCACGTCCAGGCGGCCGAGCTCCGCGTGGGCGCGGCGTACGAAGGCGCTCGCCTGGGCCTCCTCCCCCACGTCCACCTCCATCGCCAGCGCCCTGCCGCCGGCCTCCTCGATCTCCGCCGCGAGGGCCCGCAGCCGATCGACCCGCCGCGCGCCGATCGCCACGGCTGCGCCCGCGGAGGCGCACGCGCGGGCTGTCGCCTCGCCTATGCCAGAGGAGGCGCCGGTGATCGCGACGACGCGGCCGGAGAGATCGACATCGATGGCCATTACGTGAGCTTAGGAGAGATGAGAGCTACTTTTCGGCTTTCGAGGGGTTCTCAGAGGCGGGGACGCCGCCGTGGACTCCTCATTCGGCGCCGGTCGCATGGATGCGACCGGCCCGGGCGCCTCGGCCTGGACCTCCGCAAACCTCCGTGCATATCCGCACAATGTCCAGGGAAAGGCGTAGATGGGCCAGAGGGCGGGCAAGGAAGCCGACAAGAAGGGTGCTCGAGGAGGGACTGGGCTGGATGGTGTCGAACGACACGCACGATCCGTTGTCCAAGAAGAATGATTGACAACACAACTACTTCGCCGTATAATTCCGACCACAAGCATCGGATTAGAAGGACCAAAATGGCAGATACAGCACCGCTGAAGACCAATCGCACAGGAGCCTCCGAGGCCGCGGGAAGCGTGGTGGAGGGCACCCCGGACACCTTCATCCCGGAGTCCGTGGACCAGCTGCTCGCCCACTCCCGCCGGTACCCCCTGCTCACGCCCGCGCAGGAGATCGAACTGGCGCAGAAGATCGAGCGGGGAGACCTGCACGCCAAGGAACTCCTCGTGAACTCCAACCTGCGGCTGGTGGCGTCCAACGCGCGCCGCTACCAGAACCAGGGCCTGCCGCTCGCGGATCTCGTGCAGGAGGGCATGCTCGGGCTGATCCGGGCGAGCGAGAAGTTCGACTGGCGCAAGGGCTTTCGCTTCTCCACCTACGCCACCCTGTGGATCCGCCAGGCGATCCAGCGAGGACTCGAGAACTCCGGACGGACGATCAGGCTGCCCGTGCACGTGGCCCAGCGCTCCCGCAAGGTGGGCCGGGTCGAGCGGGAGCTCTCGGTGCGGCTGGGCCGGGAGCCCACGATCGAGGAGCTCGCGGCGGAGACGGGCCTGGAGATCGAGCAGATCGAGGAGGTTCGCCACCAGCGTGCCGCCCTCGTGAGCCTCGACCAGCAGGTGGGCGAGGACGGGGACACCGCCCTCGGAGACCTGCTGCCCTCCGACGTGGAGGCCCCGGAGGACACCGCCTGGGACAACGAGCGCGAGCGGATCGTCCACGAGGCGATCGCGCAGCTGCCCGAAACGGAGCGCACTGTGCTCACGCTGCGCTTCGGCACCGGCCGGGAGGAGCCTCAGACGCTCACCGCAATCGGCAAGCGGCTCGGCTTCTCGGCGGAGCGTGCCTCCCAGCTGGAGCAGCGAGCGCTGAAGAAGCTCGCGGAGTCGCCCGAGATGGCGGCGCTGCGAGAGGCCGCCTGAGAGGCCGCCTGAGAAGTCGTCTAGTCTGGACCTTCGCCGGCAGTTCGAGAGCGGAGGTGAGCTGATGAGCGAGGTCCAGACGAAGACGCTCTGGGAGCGCACGGTTGAGCTGACGATCGCGGTGGGCGAACGGATCCTGGCGCCGGTCGAGAGGTTCATCGGACGGCGGTCATTGGTGGGGGACGAGACGTTCTTCGAGAGCTCCCTGTTCCCGTGGATCGCGGAGGTGGAGGCCAACTGGACGGTCATCCGGGAGGAGCTCGAGCGGGTGCTCCAGGACAGGGAGGCGCTGCCGAACTTCCAGGACATCTCCAGGGACCAGATCGAGATCACCGATGACGACCGCTGGAAGACGTTCTTCCTCTACGGGTACGGCTTCGAGGCGAAGCTCGGCGTGGAGATGTGCCCCAAGACGGCGGAGCTCATGCGGCGAGTCCCCGGCATGACCACGGCGATGTTCTCCATCCTCTCCCCCCGCAAGCACATCCTCGACCACCGGGGCCCCTACAAGGGGGTGCTGCGCTACCACCTCGGGCTGATCGTGCCGCAGGACGCGGAGTCCTGCAAGATCAGGGTGGGCGGGGACTTCCGGCACTGGCGGGAGGGCGAGAGCATGATCTTCGACGACACCTTCAACCACGAGGTGTGGAACGACACGGACGAGACGCGTGTGGTGCTGTTCGTGGACGTGCTGCGGCCTCTCCCCTCCCCCTACGACGCCATCAACCGTGCGATCGTGAAGGCGATCGGCTACTCGCCGTTCGTGCTCGACGCCAAGCGCAACCAGGAAGCCTGGGAAGCGCGCTACCGGGAGCGCAGGCGGACGGTGGAGACACGCGCGGCGGCCCGGGGAGAGGCCAGCCGCGCGGCCTGAAGGGACGCCGGCGCCCCAGGCGGGCCGGCTACGGCGGTGCCGACGACGG
>DATJMB010000138.1:0-8975 GCA_035508995.1 Solirubrobacteraceae bacterium
CCTCCGCCCGCAGCAGGCCCTCGAGCAGCTTGATGCGCCCGCCGGTGGGAGTGTCGGGGCCGGTGTCCACGCAGCTCACGCTCACGCCCGCCGGCCAGTCCCGGGCGCGGGCGTAGTCCTCGATCAGGCGTCCCCTGTAGCCGGTGGCGAGCAGGAAGCGGCGAAAGCCCTGGGCCGCGTACAGGCCGATCACGTGTCCGACGATGGGCTCGCCGCCGATCTCCACGAGCGGCTTGGGGATCTCGCGGGTGTGCTCCTGCAGACGTGTGCCGCGCCCGCCGCAGAGGATCACCACGGGAGGCAGCGAGCGACTAACCGGCAACGCGCTCCAGGACCTCGGCGGGCACGTCGAAGTTGGCGTGCACCTCGCTGACGTCGTCGTTCTCCTCGAGCGCCTCGATCAGCTTCATCAGCTTGCCCGCCTGGCCCTCGTCGATCGGCACTAGGCTCGTGGGCCGGTAGCCCATCTCGGCGCTCTCGATCTCGATGCCGGCCTCCTCCAGGGCGGTGCGCACCGCCGTGAAGTCCGCGGGCGCCGCCACCACCTCCCACAGGCCCTCGTCGGCGGAGATGTCCTCGGCGCCCGCCTCCACGGCCACCATCAGCTCGTCTTCGTCGTGCCTGTCGGCGTCGATCGCGATCGTGCCCTTCTTCTCGAACAGATAGGCCACCGAGCCGGGCTCGCCGAGGTTGCCGCCGTGCTTTGAGAGCAGGTGGCGCACGTCCGCGCCGGTGCGGTTGCGGTTGTCGGTGACGGTCTCCACGAGCAGGGCCACGCCGCCGGGGCCATAGCCCTCGTAGAGGACCGTCTCCAGCGCGTCTCCCTCTCCCCCCTCCCCCGTGCCCTTGGCGATCGCCCGTTCGATGTTTTCCTTGGGCATCGACGCTTCCTTGGCCTTGCGGATGGCGTTCTCGAGCGTGGCGTTGGCGTCTGGATCGCCGCCGCCGTCGCGGGCGGCCACGGTGATGGCGCGGGCGAGCTTTGTGAACTGCTGGCCTCGCCGCGAGTCCACGATCGCCTTCTTGTGCTTGATGCTCGCCCACTTGGAATGCCCGGACACGGTTAAGAGATTACTTCCGCGGGGCATCCAGCCCCGCGTTGGCGGCGGATCGCCGACCTCCGGTCGGCCTGGATCGCCGGGCCGTACGGCCCGGCTAGGATGCCCAGCGGTATGGCGTCCCTCGACCCGGAGATCTTCAAGGCGTACGACATCCGCGGCCTGTACGGCTCGCAGATCGACGAGCGGGCGGCGGAGCTGATCGGGCGTGCGTTCGCGCGGGTGCTCGGCGGGCTCGCGCAGAAGCCGGTGGAGGAGCTGCGGATCGGGCTGGGGCGGGACATGCGCTTGAGCGCGCCCGAGCTCGCGGAGCGCTACCGGGAGGGAATGCTCGCGGAGGGCGCCCAGGTGATCGACGCGGGCCAGGTGGGCACGGAGATGCTCTACTACCTCGTCGGCTCCCGCGAGCTCGACGGGGGGCTGATGTGCACGGCGTCCCACAACCCGAAGGCCTACACCGGCGCCAAGCTCGTACGGGCGGGCGCCCTCGCCCTCTCTGGCGAGGAGGGCATCCAGGAGATCCGTCGCACGATCGAGCAGACGGCGGAGCAGACCGTTCAAAACGGGGGGCCCGCGCGCGCGCGCGCACGCACGCGCGGGGCGGCCGAAGAAATAGATCTCTACGACGAGTTCCAGCGCTACGTGGAGCGCTTCATCGACGTGCCCGCCTTCGTGGCGGCGCGGGCGGAGCGGCCGCTGAAGGTGGTGCTGGACGGGGGAAACGGGATGGCGGGTCCGATGGTGGGCCCACTGCTGGCGCGGCTGGGGCTCGAGACGATCGAGACCTACTGGACGCCCGACGGCAGCTTCCCCGACCACGAGCCCAACCCGCTGCTGCCCGAGAACCGGGAGCTGGCGATCGCCCGGGTGCGCGAGAGCGGCGCCGACCTCGGGATCGCCTGGGACGGGGACGCGGACCGCTGCTTCTTCATCGACGACACGGGTGAGTTCGTGGACGGAGACTTTCTCACGGCGCTGCTCGCCCGCGTCCTGCTCGAGAAGAGCGCCCGCGCCGGCCACGCGCAGGAGGCGGTGCTGTACGACGTGCGCGCCTCGCGGGCGGTGGCGGACACGGTGCGGGAGGCGGGCGGCGTGGCGCACGTCAATCGCGTGGGCCACGCCTTCTTCAAGCGGCGGATGCGCGCCGAGGGTTCGCTGTTCGGGGGGGAGGTCTCGGGGCACTACTACTTCCGGGAGTTCTTCTGCGCGGACTCCGGCTCGATCCCCGCGCTGCTGGTGCTCGAGCTGGTGTCCAAGTCGGGGTGCTCGCTGGCGGAGCTGCTGGCGCCCTACCGTGATCGGTACTTCATCTCCGGCGAGATCAACACGGAGGTCGGCGACCAGGAGGCCAAGATGGCGCAGATCGCCGCGCGCTACGGCGACGCGCGCCAGGGCCGCCTGGACGGGATCTCGATCGACTACGAGGACTGGCACTTCAACGTGCGGCCCTCGAACACCGAGCCGCTGCTGAGGCTGTGCCTGGAGTCGCTGGTGTCCCGGCGGGACATGGAGCGGCGGCGAGACGAGGTGCTCGAGTTGATCCGCTCGTGAGCGGCGAGACGCCGCGTGGCGACACGAGCGCGGCCGCGGAGGAGCCCGACGAGCGGGATCTGCTCCAGCGGGCGGCCGCTGCGGGCATCCACCGGCTGGCGATCCCCACGCCCTTTCAGGTGGGGCGGGTGAACGCCTATCTGATCGAGGACACGCCGCTGACGTTGATCGACTCGGGGCCCAACTCGGGCAAGGCGCTGGACGAGCTCGAGCAGGCGCTGCGTGTGCACGGGCACGGGATCGAGGACATCGAGCTGCTGATCGTCAGCCACCAGCACATCGACCACATCGGCTTGGCCTCGATCGTGGCGCGGCGCTCGGGCGCGGAAGTGGCGGCGCTCGACCTGCTGGCGCCCTACCTGTCGCGGTTTCGCGAGCAGGCCGATCTCGACGACCAGTTCGCGCAGGAGATCATGCTCCGGCACGGCATCCCCGGCGAGGTGGTCACGGCGCTGCGGGCGGTGTCGGCGAGCTTCCGCGCCTGGGGGGCCGCGGTGGACGTGTCGCGGCCGCTGGCGGACGGCGAGACGATCGCGCTCGCCAACCGGACGCTGCGGGTGCTGCACCGACCCGGCCACAGCCCGTCGGACACCGTGTTCCTGGACGAGTCCCGCGGCATCCTGCTGGCGGCGGATCACCTGATCAAGCACATCTCCTCCAACCCCCTGCTCGCGCGCCCGCTGGGCGCCGCCGAGGAGCCGCCGGCGCAACGGCCGCGGGCGCTGCTCGACTACATAGCCTCGCTGAAGCTCACCCGTGAGATGGAGCTCTCGCTGGTGCTCTCCGGCCACGGAGAGCCGATCTCAGACCACGTGGCGCTGATCGACGAGCGTTTCCGGATGCACCGCCGCCGCGCGGAGAGGATCCACGGGCTGATCGCCTCCCAGCCCCGCAGCGCGCACGAGATCGCGATCGAGCTGTGGGGCAACGTGGCGGTCACCCAGGCCTTCCTCACCCTCTCGGAGGTGCTCGGCCACGTGGACCTGCTGCTCGAGGAAGGACGGGTGGCGGAACGGGAGGGCGCTGGTGGCGACGAGGTCGTGCGCTTCGAGGCCGTCTGAGGTCACGGCACCGGCGGACCCGCCCGCCAGCTCAGCCGCCAGCTCAGCGCTCCCGAGGCTCGCTCTGGCGATGCTCGATCTCCGCGAGATGGCCCACGTTGGCGCGATCGTCGGCCGCGGTGCTCGGCTGCACCTCGAACCACGCGTCGAGGATCTCCGCCAGCTCCGCCTCGGAGGTCGAGCGGAGGCTGAGGGCGAGCACGTTCGCGTCGTTCCACCGCCGGGCGCCGGCGGCGGTGGCGGCGTCGGCGCAGAGAGCGGCGCGCACACCGGCGACCTTGTTGGCGGCGATCGAGGCGCCGGTGCCCGTCCAGCAGCACACCACCCCCTGATCGGCGCGGCCCTCCACCACGTCCCTGGCGACGGCCTCCGAGGCCCACGCCCAATCCTCGCGCTCGCCCTCCACGAGAGCCCCGTGGCGGAGCACCTCGTGACCGCGCTCTCGCAGCCGCTCGGCGAGCACCGTGGCGATGCCCGTGGGCTCGTCGGCCGACAGGGAGACACGCATGTCGGCAGTATCGCGCGGACCGCTCCGCCAGCCGGCGCCGTGACATAAAAAAAGCGGGCCCCGCGCGGGCGCGCGCACGCGCGCGCGGGCCCCAAAAAAGAGAAGCCTCAGCTGGCGGGCGCGCAGGCGGCGCTCGTCCCGGCGCGGGCGACCATGTCGAGGAACATCCGATGCAGCCGGTCGTCCTCGGTGAGCTCCGCGTGGAAGGCCACCGCGAGCATCCGCTCCTGGCGTGCCGCCACCGGGTGGCCGTCGATCGCCGCCAGCACCTCCACCCCGGGACCGTGCTCGGCGATCCAGGGCGCCCGGATGAAGACCCCCCGCAGCGGCCCCCCGGCGAGGCCCCGCAGCTCGACGTCCGCCTCGAAGCTCCGCAGCTGGCGGCCGAAGGCGTTGCGTTGCGCCCGCATGTCCATCAACCCGAGATGGTCGCGGTCGAGCATGATCAGCCCCGCGCAGGACCCGAGCACCGGCACGCCGCCCGCTCCGCTCCCGCCCGTCCCATCGCCACGCGCCCCGTCCCCACCCGCATCGCCGCCACCTGTCACGAGCGCCCGGATCGGCTCGCCGAGGCCCTCCCGGTCGATGCCGAGCGTCATCGTGGTGGACTCTCCGCCGGGGATCACCAGCCCGTCGAGTCCCTCCAGATCGCGCGGCACCCGCACCTCACGCACCTCCGCCCCCAGACCACCCAGCATCCGCTCGTGCGCCTCGAAGCCGCCCTGAAGCGCCAGCACGCCGATCTTCGGCACGCTGCCTACCAGCCGCGGGACGCGAGGAGCTGCTCGTGCTCGAGCTTGGAGCTCTCGAGGCTCGCCATCGCCGGGCCGAGCCCCTTGGAGGCCTCCGCCACCCGCTGGGGGTCCTGCCAGTGGGTGGTTGCCGCCACGATCGCCCGCGCTCGCGCGGGGGGATCGTCGGACTTGAAGATTCCGGACCCCACGAACACGCCTTCGGCGCCGAGCGCCATCATCAGGGCGGCATCCGCCGGCGTGGCGATGCCGCCGGCGCAGAACAGCACCACCGGCAGCTTCCCCTCCTTGGCCACCGACCGCACCAGGTCGAGCGGAGCCGCGAGCTCCTTGGCGGCGCCAGCCAGCTCGGCCTCATCGAGGGTCGCCAAGCGGCGGATTTCGCCGGTGATGGCCCGCATGTGGCGCACCGCCTCCACGATGTCTCCCGTGCCCGCCTCCCCCTTGGAGCGGATCATCGCCGCCCCCTCGCCGATCCGCCGCAGAGCCTCGCCGAGGTTGGTGGCGCCGCACACGAACGGCACCTTGAAGGGCCACTTGTCGATGTGGTTGGACTCGTCCGCCGGCGTGAGCACCTCCGACTCGTCCACGTAGTCCACCTCCAGCGCCTCCAGCACACGGGCCTCGAGGAAGTGGCCGATGCGCGCCTTCGCCATCACCGGGATGCTCACCGCGTGCTGGATCCCGGCGATCATCTCCGGGTCTGACATCCTCGCCACGCCGCCGTCCCGGCGAATGTCCGCCGGCACCCGCTCGAGCGCCATCACCGCCGCCGCCCCCGCCTCCTCGGCGACCGTCGCCTGGGCGGGTGTCACCACGTCCATGATCACGCCCCCCTTGAGCATCTCCGCCAGCCCCGTCTTCACCCTGAATGTGGCCTCGTCGCGCATGGCTCGGAGGATAGCTTGCGCGCCGAACACGCAAACGGCCAGAGGTTGTCGTTCGGCCGGCACATGTGCCGGCCGCGGGTCCGCACATGTGCGGACCCGGGTCGGGTCACATGTGACCCGACCGTCCAGACATGGAAGAGGTGGACGAGCTCGAGCAGACGCTACTTCAACCGAAAGGCCTTGATGCGGTCGTCGTAGGAGGCGGTGTCCTGCGAGTACACGCCGTAGGCGAGCGCCTGGATGACGCTCAAGAGGGCCGTGTGGGAGCGCACGTAGGCGGGGCTGTTGGAGGAGTAGTAGAGCTTGATCTGGGCCAGCTTCGCCACCTCCGAGAGGGTGGCGTCGGTGACGGCCGCCGTGCGGGCCTTGCGGTGGCGGGCGAGCTTCATCGCCCGCACCACCAGCGGATGGGGCCGGCCCGCGGAGAGGCCGATCACGAGAGTTCCCTGGTCGATGCGCCCGAGCCGGCTGAGAGCCTCCTGGGAGGGGCTCGCCACCACGTCCACCCGCAGGTCCAAAAGCATCAGCAGGTGACGCATGTAGCTGGCGAAGAAGGCCATCTGGTCGGTGCCCGCCACGAGCACCTTCTCGGCCTCCACGATCGCCTCGATCAGCGCCTCCACCGAGCTGCGAGACACCTTGCGGGCTGTCTCCTCCACGTTCAGGTAGTCGGCGGTGAGGGCGCTCTCGAACTCGTTCTGGTCCAGCGAGAACAGCGGCGTGGAAGCGGTTGGGGTGGGACTCGCCGCCGGCCCCGCGCCGGCGCCGGCGTGCACACGCCGGTATTCCTCTCGCGCCGCCGCCTGCAGCTCGGGAAAGCCCTCGAAGCCGAGCGCCTGGGAGAAGCGCACGACGGTGGAGCTCGAGGTGTTCGCCCGCCGCGCCAGCTCCTCGGCGGTCTGGAAGGCCGCCTCGTCGAGGTGGTCGACGATGTACTGCGCCACGTCCTTCTGGGAGCGCGAGCATTCCTCGAAGCGCGCCCGGATGTAGGTGGAGAGACTCTGGTGCTCGCTCGTGCCGTTGCCGCTGGCCGCGGCCCCGTTCGCGCTCGATCCGCTCGACGGCTGCGCCCGCCGTGTCCTGACCGCGTGCCCCCGCGCGGGAGCCGGAGAGGTGGTTGGTGTCGCACTGCGCTTCACGGCGCACTCATTCGACGGCTCCTGCCCTCACTCCTTCACCATTCCCCTCGCCTCTTGCTCGCGAACCTGCGCCCGCACCTTCACCCCGCCCCTCCCGAGTAGGGTTGACGGCGATGAAGCGCACCCTCTACGAGGACCTTCACGAAGACTTCCGCGCCAGCCTTCGCACCTTCCTGGCCCGCGAGGTGGTGGGCGAGGAGAATCGCTACGGCCAGTGGCAGCGCGAGGGCATCGTGCCCCGTGAGGTGTTCGCCAAGGCCGGCGCCAGCGGCTTTCTGGGCATGGCCGTGCCCGAGCGCTATGGCGGCGCCGGCGCGCCGGACTTCCGCTTCAACGCCATCCTCGGCGAGGAGACCCAGCGCGCGGGCGTGGGCGACCTCGGCCTCGGGCTCACCCTCCACAACGACATCTGCCTGCCCTACTTCCTCACCTACTGCGACGATTCCCAGCGCGAGCGCTGGCTGCCGGGCATCGCATCCGGAGAGCTCATCACCGCCCTGGCCATGACCGAGCCCGGCGCCGGCTCCGATCTGGCCGCCATCTCCGCCCGCGCCATCCGCCGGGACGACCACTACGTGGTGGACGGCTCCAAGACCTTCATCACAAACGGCATCAACGCCGACCTCGTGATCCTCGCCGCCAAGACCGATCCGAGCAAGCGCCACGAGGGCATCAGCCTGCTCGTGATCGAGCGCCACATGGCTGGCTTTCGCCGCGGACGCAACCTGGAGAAGCTCGGCCAGCACGCCCAGGACACCGCCGAGCTGTTCTTCGACTCGGTGTCCGTGCCCGTCGAGAACCTCCTCGGCGGCGAGGGCCAGGGCTTTCGCCAGCTCGTCTCCAACCTCCCCCAGGAGCGCCTCTCGATCGCCGCCTCCGCGGTGGCCGCCGCCGAGACCGCCCTCGCCCAGACCCTCGCCTACGTGCGCGACCGCAACGCCTTCGCCAAGCCCATCGGCTCCTTCCAGAGCGCCAAGTTCGCCCTCGCCGAGCTGGCCGGCGAGCTGCAGATCGCCCGCGTGTACGTAGATCGCGCGATCCTCGCCCTCAACGCCGGCGAGCTCACCCCCGAGGACGCCGCCGTGGCCAAGTGGTGGACCACCGAGCTCCAGGGCCGCGTGGTGGACCGCTGCCTGCAGCTCCACGGCGGCTACGGCTACATGCTCGAGTACCCCATCGCCAAGGCCTTCGCCGACGCCCGCGTGACCCGCATCTACGGCGGCGCCAACGAGATCATGCTGGAGATCGTCGGCAGGTCATTGGGCCTGTAGGGCCCTCGTCGGCCGCTCCCTGGGCCTGTAGGGCCCTACACCAGGCGCAAGCCCGCCCTCGGTCGCCCGCCGGGCCCCCGCCGGGTCTATAGCGTCCTGGCGAGCTCCACGAAGTAGTCCAGCGACGCGGGGTTCGCGAGCGACTCCACGCTCGCCGCCTCGCCCGCGGGGGAGCCCATCAGGATCTTCTTCACCGGCACCTCCAGGATCTTCCCCGAGAGCGTCCTCGGCACCTCGTCGATCTGCAGGATCTCGTTGGGCACGTGCCTGGGCGAGCAGTCCTCGCGGATCCGCCGCCCGATCCTGTCCCGCAGCTCGTCGTCGAGCGCGACGCCCTCCCGCAGCACCACGAACAGCACCATCCACAGCTCTCCTGCCCGCGGCACGTCCACCACCAGCGCGTCCAGCACCTCCTCCACCGCGCCGGCCGCCCGGTAGATCTCGCTCGTGCCCATCCTCACCCCCTGCCGGTTAATGGTCGCGTCCGAGCGCCCGTAGATGAACGCGCCGCCGCGCGGGGTGATGCGGATCCAGTCGCCGTGGCGCCACACGCCGGGGTACATCGAGAAGTAGCTGTCGCGCAGGCGCTCGCCGTCGGGGTCGCCCCACAGGAACAGCGGCATCGAGGGCATCGGCGCGGTAATCACCAGCTCGCCGACCTCGTCGATCAGCGGATTGCCGCTCTCGTCCCAGGACTCGACCTTGCAGCCAAGCGCGCGGCACTGCAGTTCGCCTTCGTAGACCG
>DATJMB010000139.1:0-2214 GCA_035508995.1 Solirubrobacteraceae bacterium
GATCGGGTTAAAGCCGGTGATCGAGGACCCGTCGAACCCCATCCCGCCCTCGAACGCGTCCGCCAGCTCGGTGGCGTTGATCGAGAACGCCTTCAGCTGTCCGAGGATGTCGGTGAACCACAGGCGAACGAACCTGATGTCGCGCTCCTGGACGAGCGCCATCACGTCCTCGCGGGTCAGTGGGGCGGCGGTCCTCGACACGGCCGCGAACGTTACTTGCTTGCCTACAGGCGGGCGGAGATGCCCCGTTCGCCGAGCCAGCGGTTGGCCCAGCGCTGCAGCTCGGACAGGGCCGGCTCGAGCTCCTGACCCATCTGCGAGAGCGAGTACTCGACCCGGAGCGGCGGACCCGAGATGACCCGCCGCTCGACCATCCCGCGGCGCTCGAGCTCCTTCATGCGCTCAGACAGCAGGCGGTCCGACAGCTCGGGGACGGCTTGGGCGATCTCCGAGAAGCGCAACGCGCCGTCCATCAGAACCCGGAGGATCGCCCCGGTCCATCGCCGTCCAACCAGCTCGACCGCCTCGTGATAGAGGGGACAGCAGCCCGCCGAGCGTGACTCGTCGTTTTCAGCCTTCGTAGCCGTTTCCTCGGGCGCTCCCATCGCCGCGAGAAAGCTTACGCTGCTTGCAACGCGCGGGACGCCTCACTCGAGCCATCGACCGGCACCTCACCGGCGACGTTGACCATTGCCGTGAAGCCCTCCAGGGATACGGAGGCGATCGCCTCGAGGATCTGCTCGTCGTCCCAGCCGGCCTCACGCGCCTCCTCGTGGAGGTGCATAGGGGCCCGGCCGCGCTCGTCGAGCAGCGCCTTGAGGTAGCGCAGCAGCGCCGCCTCACGGGGGTCCTTGGAGCTGAACTGCCGCGCCAGGGCGACCTCGTCAAGCGCCAACCCGGCCGCCCGGGCGGTGCGCGAGTGCATCGCGATGCCCGGCTCGGACTGGTAGTACTCGGCGACCGCCAATGCGATCCGCTCGAGCGTGGCCAGCGTCAACTTGCCGTGCCGCAACTCTGAGCGGTAGCGCGCGTACGCCCGCAGCGCCGCCGGCGAGCCCGCCAGCACGCCGAGGAAGTTCGGCAGCTGACCGCCCGTGGCGAGCGCGCCGCGGAGCACAGGCACAGACCCCTCCGGCGCGGTCAGGTCGTCGTGGATCTGGAATCTACTCATCGAAATCTTCATAGTTGACCACCAGGAGGTCAGGGGGCTGAGTGGGGGCCCTGTGCCCTTCACTTTCGAGACCTGCTTACGCTTGATAAGTGTAATTCGGCGGCCGCAGGCGCACAAGGGGCCTGGACGCACTTATCTCTTCTTATACGTAGGGGCATAAACGCCGGATCAGCGACGACCGCGATCTACGTAAGCAGCGCCCAGGAACGTCCCCGCGTGACACCTGGCCCCGCGGCTGGCTGGTGGAGGAAGCGAAGCGGCTAGTGCAGGACGGCGGCGTGCGCGCTCGTCGCCGCCACCAGGATCAGGAACAGGCCCAGCGCCACCGCCCACAGTGCCGCCCGGTCGGGCCGGAAGCCTGGCCGCTCGTGACGCCGCAGCGTCGGGCGGGCCACCGGCAGATTGCGTTCCGCCCCGTATCCGCGGATCGTCACCGTCCGGCGGCCATCGGTGGCGCCCCCGGCGCGCTCCTGGGCGGCGCGGGCACCTGCCGGCCGCGCGGACGCGGGCCGCTCCTGGGTGGCGCGGGCACCTGCCGGCCGCGCGGACGCGGGCCGCTCCTGCGCCACGCGGGCGCCCGCCGGCCGCGCGGACGCGGGCCGCTCCTGCGTCGGCCGATCCGCCGTCTCCGCGCGAGCCTTGCGCGGAGCCGCGGGAAAGTCCCGGAACGCCTCCCTGTCCAATTCCTCCCACCACGGTGTGGCCTGGCGGCGCGCAGCGCGCGCAGGTACGCCTGCTCCCGGCATCTAACGACCCTCTTTCTGTGGCTTACGGGGTTAGCTGACGGGCTCGCGCCGAAAGAGCGGCGCTACGCAGCGGCTGCGATTCGCCCCAACAACTTGGGTCCCCCGCTCCCGCCGCCCAGCCTGGGTTCGGGCGGCGCGGGAATTCAGCTTTTCGCGCGCAAGCCTAACAATCCCTCCGGACAGAAGGGCGCCCGATGTCGCTCGCAGCGGCGCCGATGTCGCTCTGGCCGAGATTTTCGTCCGAGCGCGAGCATGTGCCGCGGCATCCTTGAACCAGGCAAGTCCGGCAGCTAATCG
>DATJMB010000140.1:0-2427 GCA_035508995.1 Solirubrobacteraceae bacterium
ACGCCTATACTGAGCCGACCCGACGAGGAGCGTCGTTTTGCAGGAAATGGTGATCTACGGCGTGAGCTTTGACATGGTCGGCAAGCAGCCGATCGTGTTGCTAAAGACGGTCGACGGGAACAAGTTCCTGCCCATCTGGATCGGCCACCCGGAGGCGGCGTCGATCCTGATGAAGCTCCAGGGGGCGGGGACGCCGCGGCCGATGACGCACGATCTGCTGTGCGACCTGCTGGGGGAGCTCGACGCGCGGTGTACGCAGGTGGCGGTGACGGAGCTGCGGGAGAACACGTTCTTCGCCTCGATCACGATCTCGGCAGGAGGCAGGGAGCTGGAGATCGACTCGCGGCCGAGCGACGCGATCGCGCTGGCGGTGCGGTCGGGGGCGCCGATCTACGCCGCCGAGGAGGTGATCGCGGAGTCGGCGATCGAGTTCGAGCACGACGTGGAGGAGTCGGAGGACGTGGTGGAGAAGTTCAAGGAGTTCCTCGACCACGTCAGCCCCGAGGACTTCGCGGCCGGCGACTCTTAGCGGGTAAAGGCGCTCTGCAGGACGCGGGCGACGAGCTCCTCGAAGTCGATGCCGGCGGCGTCCGCGGCCTGGGGCAGGAGGCTGGTTTCGGTGAGGCCGGGGACGACGTTGGTCTCCAGGACGGTGAGCTCCGCGGTCTGCTCGTCGAGCATCAGGTCCACGCGGGCCATGCCGTGGCAGCCGAGCAGGCGGTAGACGTCGAGGGCGAGCTCCTGCGCCCGCGCGGCGAGGGCCTCGTCGAGGCCGGCGGGACAGACGAAGGTGGTCATGCCGATCTCATAGCGGGAGGAGTAGTCGTAGAAGGCCTCTTCGCGGGGGATGGCCTCGACGATGGGCAGGGCCAGGGGGTCGGGGCCGGGGTCGGCGGGGGTGGGAGGGGAGTCGAGCACGGAGACCGCCAGGTCGCGACCCTTGACGTAGCGCTCGACGACGACCTTGCGGTCGTAGGAGAGGGCGCCGACGATCGCGGCGGGCAGCTCCTGCGCGGCGCGGGCGAACTTGATGCCCAGCGCGGAGCCCTGGCGGGCGGGCTTGACGACGAGGGGCAGGCCGATGGTGTCCTGCAGGCGGGGCAGCACGGTGGCGAGACCGAGCTCCTTGATGGCGCTCTCCTCGAAGGCGGCGAAGGGGGGGGTGGGGATGGCGGCGGCGCGCATGGTGTACTTGGCCAGCGCCTTGTCGGTGCAGCGCAGGCAGGCGCCGGGCTCGGAGCCGGTGTAGGGGATGGCGAGCGTCTCGAGCAGGCCCTGGACGGTGCCGTCCTCGCCGTTGCGGCCGTGGAGGGCCACGAAGGCGGCGTCGGGGGCGGCCTCCAGCAGGCGCTCGACGAGGTCGGGGCCGACGTCGATGGGGATGACATCGTGGCCGAGGGCGCGCAGGGTGTGCTGGACGCGGGCGCCGGAACGCAGGGAGACGGTGCGCTCCAGGGAGCTGCCGCCCTTGAGCACGGCGACCTTGAGGGTCGCGCGGGGCGCGCCCACGGCCTGGAGGGAGCGGCGGCTCATCGATCGCCGGTGCGGCGCTTGGCGCTCTTGTGGGAGGGGCGGCGGGGGAGCTCGAGCACCTCGGCGGTGCCCGGCGGCGGCTCGCCGGTCGGCGCGGGCGGCTGCTCATCGTCGCCGTCCGGGGCCTCGGCGGCGAAGGGGGCGGAGAGGGTCTGCAGCAGGCCTGTGTCGAGGGAGCGCTCGACGAGAGCGCCGATGCGGCGGATGCCCTCGCGGATCTCCGTCTCGGGGGAGCCGGCGAAGTTCAGGCGCATGGAGGTGCCGCCGGAGCGCCCGTCCGCGTAGGCGGCGCGGCCGGGCACGAAGGCCACGTCGCGGCAGCGGGCGAGCAGGTCGGTGGTGTCCACGCCCTCGAGGGTCGCCCACAGGAACAGCCCGCCGCGGGGCTCGGTCCAGCGGGCGCGGTCGGGGAAGTGGTCGGCGAGCGCCGCGAGCATGGTGTCGCGACGGGTGCGGTAGAGGTCCTTCTGGCGCTCCACGTAGTCAAGCCAGGCGGGTTCCCCGCCGGCGGCGGACTCGGCGAAGTAGGCGGCCACGAACAGCTGGGTGACGGGGGAGCTGCAGAGGTCGGCGCCCTGTTTGCCGAGGTTGAGCTTCTCGAGCACCGGTCGCGGGGCGACGGCCCAGCCCAGGCGCAGGCCGGGGGCCAGGATCTTGGAGAAGGTGCCGAGGTAGATGACGAAGTCGGAGGAGACGCCGTCGCCACCCGCGCCGCCGCCGGCCAGGGAGGCGTCGAGGGAGTAGAGGGTGGGCAGCGGCTCGCCCTCGTAGCGGAGCAGTCCGTAGGGGTTGTCCTCGAGCACGAGCAGCTCGCGCTCGCGGGCCACCTCGACGAGACGGCGACGGCGGGGGAGCGACATCGTCACCCCGCCCGGATTCTGGAAGTTCGGGATC
>DATJMB010000141.1:0-7789 GCA_035508995.1 Solirubrobacteraceae bacterium
CGGGAGCGTGTAGAAGCTCTGCACGTCGGCGGGCGCCGCGGGGGGGTGGCTGAAGTCGGTGATGCCGGCGGTGGGATAGGGAGTGTCGACGCGAAAGGCGAACTGCACCTGCTTGGCGGCGTGGCCGGCGCCGGCGCCCTGGTCGGCCTGGGCGAGGTCGCCGCCGGGAGGGGCTGAGATGGAGGCGCGGACCACCACCCGCTCGCCCGACTGGAAGGGGGCGTCGGGCACGAAGCTCGCGCCGTCGCCCTGGGAGTAGGCGTGCAGGCTGCCGGGGTGGCTGCCGCTGCGCTGGCCGGCGACGGAGACGTCGTGGATGTCGCCGATGGGGATGCCGAGGAAGCTGATCTGGGTGTGGGGGCTCGCGGTGTCGGTTTCGGGGGCGGGCGAGACGGCGACGTCGGTGCCGGGAAGCCTCGCGCTGGGGTCGAGGCCGGAGAGGCGGCAGGGCGGGGAGACGCTCGCGGTGGCGCTCGAGCCGGCGATGTGGAGGCTCGGAGAGTTGGTGGCGAGGGCGGCGATGGCCCACGCGAGGACCACGAGGGCGAGAGCTGCCAGTGCGTAGCGCCTCATACCCGCGGCGCGCGGTGTCCTACCACTGCAGCAGCATCAGGCCGACGGTGATGCCGGGCCCGATCGTCACCATCAGGCCGCGCTCGCCGGGACGGGGCTGGCGCCGATCGATGGTCTCTCCAAGCACGTAGAAGATGGAGGGGGTGCCCATGTTGCCGTGGCCGGCGAGCACCTCGCGGCTGACGGCCACCTGCTCGTCGGCGAGCGAGAGGGCCTCCTGGACGCAGTCGATGATGCGGCGGCCGCCGGGATGGACGATCCAGTGATCGATCGCCCGGCGGTCGAGCTCGGCGGTGGCGAGGAAGTCCTCGAGCAGCTCCGGCAGGCCGGCGGCGGCCAGGTCGGGGAGGTCGCGGCCGAGGTGCAGGTAGCTGTCCCGCGGGGCGAGCTTCATGGCGACGGCGTCGAGGGTGCCGGGAATCTGGTGGACCTTGGCGGCGAGGATGGCGGGACCGCCGGCGCGGGGGTCTTCGGAGAGGAGCGCCGCGGCACAGCCGTCGCCGAAGATGGCCGAGCCGACGACCTTCGCCTTGGGATCATCGGTACGGGCGCCCATCAGGATGCCGCTCATGCTCTCGGCGGCCACCACCAGGGCCTGCTTGGCGGGACGGTCGGGCAGGGCCTGGGAGAGCAGGCGCATGAGAGGCACGGCGCTGGCGCAGCCGACGCCGACGAGGTGGTACTTGTCGGTGTCGGGCTCCATCTCGAAGTGCTCGACGATGCGGTGGGCGAGGGTGGGACCGCCGAGGGAGTACAGGGAGGCGCTGACGACGGTGCCGATCTCCCGGGGATCGACCCGCAGGCGCTCGATGGCGAGGACGGCCTGGGCGAAGAGCTCGTCCTCGACCTGCTCGGTGCGGCCCTGGAGGGTGCTCGCGAGCATCGCCTCGTCGAGCGCGAGATGGCGGCGGCGGACGCCGCAGCGGGAGAAGATGCGCTGGGCGAACTCGTCCTCGCGCATGCCGAGCAGCTCGAGGACCTCCTCCTGGGAGTAGGAGGCCGGGGGATCCACCAGCGCCAGGCCGCCGATGCGGGGGCCGGGCCGCCGGATGGAGCCGGCCGGGCGCGGCCGGCGGGCAGCGAGGGGCGTGGGCGTGACTGTGCGGGCGGGAGAGCGGGTGGAGAGCTGGGGCATGGTGGGCGCCACGGGGCTCGGCGAGGAGCTCCGGGAGAAGGTCGGCACGATATCGGTGCAACCCGTCTCTATTCGACGGCGGTGCGCCGGCGGCGGCGATCCTTACCAACTTCTTCGCAGCCGTCACGGACGATGGCGCGGGGCGGTGGGGGGCGCGGCGGGGCCCAAACGGGCTCCCGAAGCGGGCAAGCAGCCGGCGTCGGAGCGTATCCGTCCCTGTCCGCGCTCCGGCGCCGGCACTGTCGTCCGGTGCGCATCGGCCCGCCAGTCGCCCGGCACCGGTGGCGCTCGCGCCCGGATCCTCGCCGGTCCTGGGCGCGGCGCAGCGCTAGATGCAAGCAGCTCCCCCGATCGCTGTCAAGGCGCCGGCAGGGCGCGGTGTCAAGGGGCCGTCAGGAGGCTTCCAGGAGGCCCTCGAGGCGATCGAGGGCGACGGAGGTGCCCATGGCGACGAGCTGGTCGCCGGCGAGCAGGGCGGTCTCGGCGGGCGGCTGGGGCTGGAAGTCGGATCCGCGTCGCAGGCCGACGATCATGGCGCCGCCGCGGATGTCGTCCAAGCGCTTGCCCAGGGCCTCGCAGCCTGAGCCCACCACGATCTCCTCCATGCGGTACTCCACGTCCACGTCCACCACACCGCTGAGTTGGGGGTGGAGGGCCAGGCGGGCCATCTCGGTGCCGCTGGCCTTGTAGGGGGAGATGACGCGGTCGGCGCCGGCGCGCTTGAGCTTGCGCTCGGTGTCCTCGGTGGCGGCGCGGGCGACGATCGGCAGGTCGCCGCGAAGGCCGCGTGCGGTGAGGGTCATGAACACGTTCTCGGCGTCGGAGTCGGCGCAGGCGATCAGCGAGCGGGCGCGGTCGATGCCGGTCTGCATGAGGACGGCGTCGTCGGTGGCGTCGCCCTCGATGAACTGCATGCCGTGGCTCTCGGCGAGATGGCGGTTCTCGCCGTTGGCGTCGACGACGACGTAGGTGGCGCGGGCGGCGTGCAGGTCGCGGGCGACCTGGCGGCCGACGCGGCCGAAGCCGCAGATGATGTGGTGGTCTTTGAGGGAGTCGATCATCCGCTGCCTGCGCCGACCGGCGAGCACCTCGCCGAGATGGCCGGCGACGAAGAACTCGGTGACGGTGGCCAGGGCGTAGAAGAGGGTACCGATGCCCACCAGCACGAGAGCGACTTCCACGATCTGCCCGAAGGTGGTGTGAGGCTGGGGAAAGCCGCCCACGGTGGCGGCCGTGTCGAGGGCCCAGCGAAAGGCGTACCAGAGGCCCACGCCTTCGCCGATGGACAGCGCGAGGGTGGCGAGCGCGAGCAGGCTCGCGACGCTGGCCCCCAGCAGGGCGGCGCGGCGCACGAACACCCGCAGCTGGCGCTGAGCGCCCGCCTCGGGGAGCGAGGAATCGCGACGCGCTCGGGTGTCGGAATCGCGACGCGCTCGGGGGCCGGGTGGTGGCATGGCGGACAGACGTCTAGCAGCTCCTCGACTCTCCGTCCCTTAGGTCCGCTGGCGTCGGGAGGGATAGATGGTGAGTTCGCATCCTCTACCGTCGCTCGGGTCGACTTCTGATCCTTCTGCATGCCTTTGCCAAGCGAGCAAGCAGGATCGAGCGACGCGAGATCCGCGTGGCCAATGAGCGGTGGGAGGATTTCCGGACGCGTATGGACACACGGCCACGTGTCCCACCTCGTCCGGCCGGTCACGACGCTCCGCGATGATGACACAGATTTCGCACTTCTGCTAATACTAAGTAGATGCGAACGACGCGGGCACAGAGATGAGTAGACGTGTGAATCCGGTGGGAACAAGCCTGGCGGAGCACGTGGAGGAGGAGCTCACGCGTAGCGAGGGCTATCGCGAGGCGCATGAGCGCCTCGCGCCGTTCGAGCAGATAGCGCGTATCGCAATCATGCGCCGCGGACGGCTCGGGCTCTCCCAGCAGCAGGTAGCCAAGCGCATGGGTACCACCACGTCAGTGATCTCAAGGATCGAGAGCGGTCAACACCGCACCGGGACGGAGACGCTTAGACGCCTTGCTGAGGCACTCGAGGGGCATGCGGTGCTTGGCTTCGAGTTCAACGCCGATGGCGTGATGGAGCGCGAGCTGGTTGCACTGTAGGCTGATGGGAGATCTGGATGAGCGGAGCGCTGGACACGCAGGGCACGCAGGCGGCTACGAGCGCCGAGCTGGCGGCGGACGTGCGGACGGTGTGCGAGGCGTTTCAGCAGACGGTGGCGCGACACCCGGAGCGGGTGGGGTTGCGGACGCCGGGAGACGGAGTCTCGATCAGCTGGGGGGAATACGGAGAGCGAGTGCGGCGGCTGGCGGAGGGGCTCGCGGCGATCGGGGTGGGAGCAGGGGACACGGTGGGGATCATGCTGGTGAACCGGCCGGAGTTCAATCTCGTGGACGCGGCGGCGTTGCACCTGGGGGCGGTGCCATTCTCGATCTACAACACGTGCTCGGCCGAGCAGGTGTCGTACCTGTTCAGCAACGCTGAGAACAGGGTGGTGGTGAGCGAGGAGCAGTTCCTGGCGACGATTCGGGAAGCGGGAGTGGCGGAGATCGAGCGTGTGATCTGCGTGGAAGAGGGAGTGGCGGCGATGGAGGACCTCGGCGAACGGGGGTTGACGCTCACGGAGCTCGAATCGCTCCAGCAACCGGGCTTCGACTTCGAGGCGAGCTGGCGAGGTGTGACGGAGGAGGACCTCGTGACGATCTGTTACACGTCGGGCACTACGGGCCCGCCCAAGGGGGTGGAGCTCAGTCACGCGAATGTGCTGGCGGAGTGCCGTGCGGCGGGGGCGGTGATCCCGCACGAGGCGGATGGGCGGGTGATCTCCTACCTGCCGCACGCGCACATGGCGGACCGGTACTCGACGCACTACGTGTCGCTGCTCTACGGCACGCAGGTGACGCTGCTGGCGGATGTGCGTGAGATCGGCTCGACGCTGGCGGAGGCGCGTCCGACGAGCTTCGGGTCGGTGCCGCGTGTGTGGGAGAAGCTCAAGGCGGGGCTCGAGGCGGCAATCGCGAGTGAGCCCGACCCGGCTCGCAAACAGGCGGTTCAGTGGGCGATCGACACGGGGCTGCGACGGGTGCGGGCGGAACAGGCCGGCGAGGAGCCCTCGGCGGAGTTGCTCGCGGAAGCGGAGCAGGCGGATGATCTCGTGCTGAGCAAGCTGCGGGAGCGGCTGGGGCTGGACTCCACGCGGATGCTCTACGCGGGCGCGGCGCCGACGCCGATCGACGTGCTCGAGTTCTTCCACGCGATCGGCCTGCCGATCTGCGAGCTGTGGGGGATGTCGGAGCTGACCTGCGTGGGCACCTGCAACCCACGGGAGCGCCCGCGGATCGGCACGGTGGGGCCGCCGCTGCCGGGGCTCGAGGTGCGGGTGGCGCAGGACGGGGAGCTGCTCTGTCGCGGCGGGATGGTGATGCGGGGCTATCGCTCCGATCCGGAGCAGACGGCGCAGACGATCGACGCGGACGGCTGGCTGCACACGGGAGACATCGCGGCGATCGACGCCGACGGGTACGTGCGGATCGTGGACCGCAAGAAGGAGCTGATCATCAACGCGGCCGGCAAGAACATGTCGCCGGCGAACATCGAGTCACAGCTCAAGGGCGCCAGCCCGCTGATCGGCCAGGCGATCGCGATCGGCGATCGGCGTCCCTACAACGTGGCGCTGATCGTGCTCGACCCCGACGGGGCGAGCGCATGGGGCACGGAGCACGGACTCGAGGACGCCTCGCCGGCCACCCTCGCGGAGCTGCCGGAGCTGCGGGAGGAGATCGCGCGGGCGGTGGCGGAGGCCAACACCCACCTCAGCCGGGTGGAGCAGATCAAGCGTCACGCGATCCTTGCCGAGGACTGGCTGCCTGGCGGGGATGAGCTCACACCCACGATGAAGCTCAAGCGCAAGCCGATCGCCGAGAAGTACGGGGCGCAGATCGAGGCGCTGTACGGGTGAGGCTCTGGCGGCCACCCGTATGCACGGGTGACTGAGACCGTCTCTATTTGAAGATCGCGACGACGAGCAGCAGAAGGCTGAGGGCAACGATCGCGGCAGTGAGCCACGTGAGCAACTCCTGCGACCTGAGCTCATGGCGCGTCGTCATCTCGCTGTCAAGCGCCCTCATCTTCTCTCGCAGCGCCTCGTAGTCACGTGTGATCCCGAGGGTCTCGCGCACGAGTCGATATTGCCGTCGGTAGCCCTCCTGGGTGATGTCGAGGTCGTAGATCTCGTGCAGGTCAACGGCGATCTGGCGCTCGATGTCGGCGATCTTGCGAGGATCGGAGTTTCCCATCACTTCCAGTTCGCGGTCGATCACGCGCATCGTGCCAATCGCGGCAGCGGCGCCGATCGTCATGTAGGACATGCTCGCAGCCCGAGTCAACGCCGACCCTCGGCGCCCTCGCTGGGCCCACGGAGCGCTCGTGACGACCAAGCAACGATTTACTGGCAGGACTCCGAGAGCGTAGGTGAACTCATTGACGAAGTTGCGATCCAGGCGATATTCGCGGGACTCGTCGGCGCTCCACGAGGGCGGAACCCGCGCCCCGCCGCCAATCGAGCTCATCAGACGCCTGAGCCCCCCTGGGGGCATTCCCACCCTGCCCCCCGACGAGTAGACGTCAGGCTTCTCGAGAGATGGGTCCACAACCACCACGGAAGACGCCCGGGCGCTGCCGAGAGATGTCACGACGTCATCGCCGATCGCGCGCCTGGTCTCATCGTCGGCGTTATCGGCGACGCCTTGGGTGAGTCCCAGCGTTAGCGCGAAGGCGATCGTCTCAGCGACCTGGCGCAGGGTTAGACCAGGCCAGCTGCTATTACCGATCTTCGGAGGTTCTCCCTCGATCGGCAAGGCCATTCGTGAGAGGTGGGAAAGGTAGGCGCAAAGGGACTCTTTTACCTCGAACTGCGGTATGCGATCGTGTTTGGGCGCCGAAGCAAGGCTCCAGCCGGCGTTCACCATACAGTCGATCTCGCACGTGGCGACCTGACGCTGCCCTTCCCCATCACTGGCGACCGGTATCAAGAAGAGATTGAGCGTGTAGATTGGACGGAATGCCCTGTCGCCGTGCTTGACGCGGATGAGAGACACGAGCGGCTGTAGCAACCAGTAGCCACATCCGCAACGACAGCTCATGCGCTTCTCGCGACAGCACCTGCATCCACAGTGAAAGTTTCGTGCGAGGTTCCCAGACGGCTTCAGCAGCGCATGGGGAAGCATCACGTTGACGAACCGATTCGCAAGTGCAAGCCCGAACAGCAGGGAACGCCTGTGAGCCACCACGTCGAGAAGCAGCTCGGAGATCAGATTCGCTTCACCGTCCACCTTCACGAGAAAATCGTTGGCCGAGACCTCTCCGTCCTCTTCCCGCTCGGCGAAGACGAGTTGCGGTTCGTCACCTTTGCAGTCGAGAGGCTCTTCGTTGTATGTGCCGGCCCACGACACGGCGGGAGGCAGGGCTTCCACGTACTGGCCTTTTTTATGACGCTCCAGGAACTTGGCTTGTCGCGCCCGTACGTCCGTGTACCGATCGGTGAGGCTGTCGGCGACCAACGGGCTGTGGCGTGCTTTATACTTCATCGCCCCGGCGTTATTTACTGCTTCCAAAGGCTCCACGCTGTAGTCGCCCCCACGGGCCGAGAAGCGCTCCTTCACCATCTCGTCCGTGCGCAAGCCTTCGAAAGGCCGACGGGCAGAGGGCAGCCTTAGCGCGATCGAATGCTGGATCAGGCCAGACCACTTGTCCGGCGAGCAGCGCGGCGCACTGATCATTATCTCGCCTACCGCCGAGTCGCCGGAGACGGTACAAACAAGCCGAAGAGGACTCCCGCCGCGAGGGCGCCCAGGATCTCGGCGGCCAGGGTGGCCTCGAACGCGAAAACGAAGCCGATGCAGACAGCTACAAGCACCGGCACAACTACGATCACCTCGCTCCCGGGGAGCGCTTGGCGACCCCCGGAGGTGCGCGGGCTCAGCGACAGCGGGATCAGGATTCCCAGCAGGGCTCCGGCGAGTGCAGCACCGACGATGTAGATGCCCGACGGGCTCAAGACCGCCTGGGCC
>DATJMB010000142.1:0-2714 GCA_035508995.1 Solirubrobacteraceae bacterium
CACCCGACTGGGCTCACCGCTCCGGCGCGTGGAGCCAGGTCAGATATCTGCCTGTGCGGGCGTGATCAGCCGCGGTTGAAGCGCCGGCCCGCCACGGGCGAGGCGTCCTCGTCGAGCGCCGGCCCAGCCCCAGCAGGGGCGGCGGCGGGCTCGAGCATGGCGTCGAGCACCGCGTCGGCCTCCTGAGCGGCGGCGGCCTCCAGGGCGGCCACGCGCTCGGGGGTCATCTGGGTTGAGTCCTCGTTCTCGGCCAGCCACACGCGGGCCTCGGCGGCGGCGATCTCGTCGCGGTGGACTGTCTTGCCGGCGGCGTAGTAGCGGTCGATCTCCTTGAAGAGCTCGTCCACGAGCTGCTCGGTGGGGACCTTCTTCAGGGGCTCGCCCTTGGAGTAGATCATGCCCATGTCTTTGGCGCCGGTGATGCCGAAGTCCGCGTGGCGGGCCTCGCCGATGCCGTTCACGGCGCAGCCCAGCACGGAGACCTCGATGGGGTCCTCGTAGGCCTCCAGCCGGCGCTCCACCTCGGCGACGACGGTGTCCATGTCGAACTGCAGCCGGCCGCAGGTGGGGCAGGCGATCAGCACCGGGCCCTTGTCCCTGAGCTTCAGCGCCTTGAGGATCTCCCACGCCACCTTCACCTCCTCCTCGGCGTGGAAGGTGGAGAGGGAGATGCGGATCGTGTCGCCGATGCCGTCCGCCAGCAGCGTGCCCAGGCCGACGGCGGACTTCAGGGAGCCCGACCACCTGGTGCCGGCCTCGGTGACGCCGAGGTGGAGGGGGTAGGGGATGCGCTGGGCGAGCATGCGGTTGGAGGCGATGGTGTTGGGCACGGAGGTGGACTTCATGGACACCTTGAAGTTCTCGAACTCGAAGCGCTCCATCAGCTCCACCGTCTCGATCGCCGCCCTCACGAGCGCCTCCACGGGGCTCTCGTACTCGAGCTCTCGCAGGTGCTTGGGCAGGGACCCCGAGTTCACGCCCACCCGCAGGGGCGTGCCGTGTAGCTTGGCCAGCTCGATCACCTCCGCCACCTTCTCCGGCCCGCCGATGTTGCCCGGGTTCAGCCGCACGCAGTGGGCGCCCGCCTCGATCGCCTTCAGGGCGAGCGTGTGGTTGAAGTGGATGTCCGCGATCACCGGGATCGGCGACTCCGCCACGATCGTCTTCAGCGCCTCCGCGTCCTGCTCCCGGGGCACCGCCACCCGCACGATGTCCGCCCCCGCCTCCGCCACCGTGCGGATCTGAGCCATGGTGGCCGGCAGGTTGGCGGTCTCCGTCTTGGTCATCGTCTGCACCGCCACCGGCGCGCCGCCGCCGATCGCCACCCCGCCCACGTGGATCTGCCGCTCTGAGGCCATAGGCTGATTCTACGATGACCGTCCCCATGCCCGCCCAGCCCACCGGCCCGCCCGCCGACCCCGACCCCTCGTCGCCACCCACCGCCAGCCCCTCGCCCGCGCCCCCGCCCGACGTGTACGCCACCGCCCGCGGCTCCCTCGCCCGTCTCGCCTCCCCCTACGCCGCCCGCGCCCGCTCCCGCCGCCACCGGCGCTTCTTCTCCCTCACCGGCCTTCCGCCCGGCGGCCGGGTGCTGGATCTGGGGTGCGGCTCCCTGGGCCTGCGCGCCCTGGAGCCCCACCTGGAGATCACCGGCGTGGACCTGTATGAGCGGCCCTCCTACCCCGGCCCCTTCCTCCAGGCAGACGTCGCCGCCGGCCTGCCCTTCGCGGACGGCGAGTTCGACCTCGTGTACTGCTCGTCGGTGATCGAGCACGTGCCCCCCCACCGGCGCCCCGCCTTCGCCGCCGAGCTCCGCCGGGTGGCCCGCGGCTGGTTCGTCCAGAGCCCCGCACGCTCCTTCCCCCTGGAGCCCCATTCCCTGCTCCCCTTCGCCCACTGGCTCCCGCCCGCCCTGCGCCGCCCCTACTGGCGCCTGGGCGCCGGAGCCGCGGAGGAATGGCGGGACATCGCCCTGCTGCCGCGCGCCGAGATGGAGGCCCTCTTCGGCCCCGCCCTGCCCGAGCGCTTCGCCGGTCTCGTCAAGAGCTGGATCTGCGTGCGCCCCGTGGACGCCGTCAGCCGGCCAGGTGGCTGATGTCGTTGGAGAAGCCGTTGATCACCAGGAACAGCAGCAGGATGATGCCCACCGAGCTGAACCGCCACATGGCCGCCGCCGACACCCGCTGGCCGCGCACCTTCTCGGCGAGCGCCCACAGCACGTGGCCGCCGTCGAGGGGCAGGAAGGGGAAGAGGTTGATCACCGCCAGCGCCAGGGACACGAAGCCGAGGATCACGAGCGCGTAGCCCGCTCCCGCCGCCACCGCTTCCTGGGCGATCTCCGTGATGCCCACGATGGAGTGGAACTGGTGGCGCACCTTTTCGCTCGTGAACGCCTTGCCCACGTTCGCCAGCAGGTTGGTGGTGGTGCTCCACATCTCGTGGCCAGCCACCCCCACCGCCCCGACGACACCCAGCTGGCGGGGCGCCACCGAGAACTCGATGCCCACCAGCATCCGTTTTTCCTTGGCGCTGTAGCGCGGGTATATGGGGAGCGTCAGCGTGCGCCCGTCTCGCCTCACCGTGAGCACCACCGGCGTGGCCGCCCGGCAGCCATCTTTCAGAGCCCCGCCGGCAGCGGCGGGGCTGGCGGGACCGCCCGGGCCGGCGGCAGCGGCGCAGCGGTGGGACTCGATGGCCCGCATCGCCGACGCCAC
>DATJMB010000143.1:0-7210 GCA_035508995.1 Solirubrobacteraceae bacterium
CCCCGACCCCGCCGACCTGCGCCACGCGCTCCGCGCCGCCCGCTGTGGTGGCGAGCCCGCCCTCCTCGCCAGCGCTCCCGCAGGTTCCCGATGATTCCCATCGGCGCTCCCGCCCCCAACTTCTCCCTGCCCGACACCGACGGCGCGCTGCACGAGCCCGGCGCCGCCCCCGCCACCCTCGTCATCTTCACCTGCAACCACTGCCCCTACGCCCTGGCCTGGCACGACCGCACCATCGCCCTCGCCCGCGACTACGCCGATCGCGGCGTCCGCGTCCTGGCCATCAACTCCAACGACTCCCACCGCTATCCCCGCGACGCCCCCGAGCAGATGCGCGCTCGCGTCCAGGCCGGAGAGTTCGACTCCGTCCCCTACCTGCGCGACGAGTCCCAGGAGGTTGCCCGCGCCTACGACGCTCGCACCACCCCCGACCTCTTCCTCCTCGACCCCGATCTCCTCCTGCGCTACCGCGGCGCCCCCGACGGCGACTGCGACGACCCCAGCCAGAACGCCCGCTTCGTTCGTGACGCCCTCGACGCCCTCCTCGCCGGACGCGACCCCGAGTGCCCCGAGACCGCCCCCGTCGGCTGCTCCATCAAGTGGCGCCCGTAGGCCCTTCGCCGGCCTGAGGGCCCTTCGCCGACCTGATGGCCCCTCGCCGGCCTGAGCCTCAGCCGTCGGCGAACGGCGCCAGCGCCACCCCGTGCGCCTCCACCGGCCGCATCCCCAGCTCGTACACCCCGCCGTGGTCGCTGCTCAATGTCCGCGTGGGCGTCCCATCGCCTGGGCTCACCTCGAGCTCCACCGCCGCCACGCTGCAGTTCACCACCTCGTGCTCCGACCCGTCCGGGTCCGCGTACCGCCACCCCGCCGCGCTTTCAGCCGGCACCCGCAGCCGCGCAATCACCTTCGCTCCGCCCGCGCCCGGGAGCTGAACCTCACAGCCCGCCGCGCTCTCTCGCACCCGCACCCCCCGCCGCAGCAGCCCCCCCAGGCGGATCCGCCGCCCCCGCAGCGACACCGCCCCGTTCGCCACCCACGGCGTCAACCTTCCCCCCACCACGATGCGCCCGATCGCCACATCAAGCCATGCCCTCTCCTCGCCTTCGAAGTCGATCCCGTGCAGCCAGATCCACCGCTCCGCGTGCTCCGCCCCCCAGTTGTGCCCCACCATCCCTCGCCAGCCATCCAGCCGCAGGGCAGGCCGGTCCCCCAGCTCGATCGTGCCCGAGAACCTCACGTCCGGCGAGGGGCTCGTCGGCTTCGTCCGCGGCAGCCTCCCCCGGTACATCCAGCCCCCCGTCAGGTGCCGCAGCTCCTGCGCCCGCGCCTGCAGCCCCAGCGACCAGCGCGCCTCCCCACAGCTGCCCGTCGCCTCCTCCGGACCCAGTCGCGCGTCCCCGATCGCGATCCAGTCTCCGTTCCCTGCCGCCATGGGGGAGGCCAGCGTGACCTTGTGCATGAACGGCCCGCCCTTCCTCGCGTCGAAGATCGTGCACCACAGCGACCCCAGCGCCTCCTCCCCGGGCCGCTTGTGCACCGTGTAGCGAATCCACGCCCCCACCGGCTCATCCGGCGCCACCGCCCGCAGGTAGAAGGACTCGTACATCCCCTCCCCCCGCCCCGCAGCCGGGAACATCGCCCTCGCCTGCATTCTCAGCTCCTCGTTCGACACCTCCACGATCCTACGGCTCGTGCGAGGATGCCCGCCATGGACCGCCCGCCCCTGCTCACCCTTCCTCCCGCCCTGATGGTCCCCGGCGCCGGCGCCGCCGAGCCTCCGGACCCGGCCGCCACCCGCACCCGCTACGTCCTCGGCGTCGACGGCGGCGCCACCAAGACCCTCGCCGCCGTCCTCGATCTCGAGCGCCCCGCCCTCCATCTCGGCCACGCCGGTCCCAGCAACGAGGACGCCGTCGGCCCCCGCCTCGCCGTCAAAGCCCTCCTCGACGCCTCCCGCCAGGCCCTCGCCGCCGCCTCCATCGCCGAAGGCGATCTCGCCGCCGCCGTCCTCGCCGTCGCCGGCACCGACACCGACTCGATCGCCGGCCACCTGCGCGAGATGAGCCCCGGCGAGTGGATACTCGTCAACGACGTCGTCTCCGCCTGGGCCACCGCCACCGGCGCCCGCCCCGGCGTGGGCGTCATCTCCGGCACCGGCTCGAACGTCTTCGGCGTCGGCTCCGACGGCCGCTGCTGGCGCGCAGGCGGCTGGGGCCACCTGCTCGGCGACGAGGGCAGCGGCTACTGGCTCGGCGCCGAATCCGTCAAGGCCGCCCTCCACGACCGCGACGCCTCCGGTCCCGAGACCGCTCTCAGCGAGGCGTCTTTGCGCTTCTTCGGCGCCCACAGCCTCGAGGCCCTGGCCGCCAGCGTCTACACCACTCCCCTCACCAAGGGCGAAGTCGCCGCCTTCGCCGTCGAGACCGCCCGCCTCGCCGCCGCCGGCGACGTCGTGGCCCGCGGCCTCTACGCCCGCGCCGCCACCGAGCTCGCCGCCCAGGTCAGGGCCGTCATCGACCACACCGGCCTCTCCGGCCCGTTTCCCGTCGGCCTCATCGGCAGCGCCTTCAAGGCCGGCCCCGTGTTCGTCGAACCCCTCACCCGTCTCGTCCACGAGGCCGCTCCGGAGGCCGAGGTGGCGCCCGTGCGCATGGCCCCCGTCGGCGGCAGCCTGCTGCTCGCTCTCCGCGCCTGCGGCTGCGACGGCGCTATCCCCACCGACGCCCTCACCGACCTGATCGACGAAGCTCTCGCCGGCTGAGGGCCTGCGGATCCCCGAGGGGCTTGGAGATCGCCCGAGGGCTTGGAGACGTCCCGAGGGCTTGGAGACGTGTTCCATTTTGGGGGCCCCGCGCGCGCGTGCCCGCGTGCGCGCGGGCAGCCGCTCGGGAGGACATCCACACACGCCCCTGCGCTAGCCTGACACCGTCGATCCGGTTCCCACCGCACCAAGTCGATGGGCCGCCTGAGCTGTTCTTGCAGGACCGTGTGCCCGATCGCCAAATAGAGCTCCGATGAGGCTTCGCGTCGCTCTCCCCCTGTGCTCTCCCGCGCCCGCCGGTGCCGTGCTTGCCCGTGCCTGCGCTCTCGCCTGCGCCGCCATCGTGGGCTTTGGCGTGGCCCCCGCCCCCGCCGGTGCCCTCGCCCGGCCGCCCGCCGCCCGCGCCACCGCCACCCGCTCCCCCTACCCCGCCGGCGCCACCCGCCCGCGCCGTCTCGCGAGGCCCGGCGAATTCGCCCGCTCCGCCTCCGTCTCGCCGGCCACCGCCGGTGGCGCTCCCGGGCCCACCAGCGGCTCCGGCGGGTCGACCGGCCCCAGCGGCTCCTCCGGCGGCTCCACCGCCACGGGCGGCTCCACCGGCAAGACGCCCGCCACGAAGACCAAGGGGAAGACCAAAGCCAAGCCCAAGCCCGTCCTTCGCGGCAACCCCGCTCGCGCTCTGCTGGCCTTCGAAGCGATGCAGAAGGCCTACTACATCCGCGGCTCCGGCCTCTACCAGGGCGAACCCTTCTCCTACCTGTGGCCCTTCTCCCAGGCGCTCGCCGCCACCGTCACCCTCTCCCACATGCAGGCCATCGCCAAGGTGCCGGGCCTCTCCACCCAGCTCTCCCGCGAACTGAACGCCCGCATGATCGGCCTGCACTCCTACCTGGACACCGACAACTCCGGCGCCTCCGAAGGCACCTTCACCAGCCAGCTCGCCGCCTTCGACGGCACCGTCGCGCCCCCCGCGGGGCCCGGCGGCACGAAGTACTACGACGACAACGAGTGGGTCGGCATCGAGCTCGTGCGCATCTACGAGACCACCCACGACGCCGACGCCCTCGGCAGCGCCGAGGCGATCATGGCCTTCGTGATGGCCGGCTGGAGCACCGATCCCGAACTGGCCTGCCCCGGCGGCGTGCCCTTCTCGAACTCCTCCGAAAACAGCGAACGCAACACCGTCACCGACGGCCCCGGCGCGGAGCTCGCCGTGAAGCTCTACGAGATCACCGGCAACTCCCAGTACCTGCAGTTCGCCCAGATGGCCTACGAATGGGTCCGTGCCTGCTTGCTCAGCCCGAACGGCCTCTACGCCGACCACATCGGCGCCCAGGGCAAGGTCGCCGCGACCTACTGGAGCTACAACCAGGGCTCCATGATCGGCGCCGGCGTGCTCCTCTACCAGGCCACCCACAACAGCGCCTATCTCTTTCAGGCCCGCCAGGCCGCCAAGGCCGGCCTCGCCTACTTCACCCCCGAACGACTCGGCCAGGAAATCCCCTTCTTCCCCTCCGTCTACTTCCGCAACATCCTCTACCTCGACTCCGTCACCCACGATCCCCCCGGCCCGAAGCTCGCCCAGGCCTACGTCAACTACGCCTGGCAGCACCTGCGCCTCGCCGACGACCTCTTCGTCTACGGCTCCCCGCCCGCTTCACAGTTGCTCGTGCAGGCCGCCATCGTGCAGATCTACGGCCTGCTCGCCTCCTCCCCGAGCACCTATTTCTGAGCCCCGCGCCAGCCTCTGCCGTCCGCGCTCGGCTCCGTCCCCGGCCAGCGTGGCGAGGAACGTGCCCACCACCTCGGGATCGAACTGCGTGCCCGCGCACTCCCTGAGCTCCGCCCTCGCCTCTGCCATGCTCAGCGGGGCGCTGTAGGGGCGCTTGGAGATCATCGCGTGGTAGGCGTCGCACACGAAGATGATCCGCGCCCCCAGCGGGATCTCCTCGCCCTGCAGCCCGTCCGGATAGCCCTTGCCGTCGAAGCGCTCGTGGCTCGAGCGCACAAGCCGCGCCACCGGCCGCAGCGCGCTCGCCGCCATCAGGATGCGCTCCCCGAGGATCGTGTGCCGGTGCATGAACTGCCACTCCTCCGCGCTCAGCGGCCCCGCCTTGTCGAGGATCGCGTCCGGGATCGCGATCTTGCCCACATCGTGCAGCTCCGCCGCCCGCGCCAGCACGTCGAGGTCTTCCCCCTCCAGCCCCATTCGCCGCCCCACCGCCAGCACCAGCGCCCCCACGCCCCGCTGGTGCTCGCGCAGCTCCGGCCGGCGCTCGTGAAAGGCCTGCAGCAGCACGTCCCGCAGCTGCGCCGCCGCGCTGCCGTCCCTGGTGGGGTCCTTGCGCCGGTACAGCCGCTGGTCCGCCAGCTGCAGGATCGCCGCCGGATGGCCCGCCTCCGCCGGGATCAACACCTCGCCGTGTGCCGCGCTCACGGTGAAGCCCGAGCCGTTCTCGGAGAGCGCCCCCACCGAGCTCGCCACCAGCTCCTGCCCCTCGGTGGCGTCGCAGCGAAACAGCACGCAGAACTCGTCCCCGCCCATCCGGTAGGCCGTGCCCCCGCTCCCCACCGCCGTGGCGAGCTTGTCGCTCAGCCGCGCCAGCAGCGTGTCTCCCGCCGGATGCCCGAAGGTGTCGTTGTAACGCTTGAAGCCGTTGAGGTCGTACATCACGAGCGTCCACGGGCTCTCCGCCGCTGCCTTCTCGCACGCGAGCAGCAGGTCTTCCATCAGCCGCCGCCGGTTTCCCAGCCCCGTCAGCGAGTCCGTCAGCGCCAGCCGCCGCGAGCCCGCCAGCACCGCCAGGTTCTCCCGCACCGTCACCACCAGCCGCACGCACACCGCCAGCACCGTCGCCGTCGCCAGCCCCAGCGCCGGCGCCGTCAGCTGGGGCCCCACATTGCCGTACGCCAGCACTCCCAACGCCACCAGCAGCGACACCGCCGGCACCGTCACGAGCCGCGGGTCCTCCCGCCTTCGCCGCCCGCCCCGACGCTGCCGAGACGGCGTCCAGGCCGCTATCGCCAGCAGCACCGCCGCCGCCGGCCACAGGCTTTCCAGCCATGTGTTCGTCACGTAGGTGTTCGTCGCCGTCTGGTAGAGATACACCCCGTCCGCGATCGCCATCGCCAGCATGCTCGCCGCGATCAGCAGCCACACCCGCCCCGGCCGCCAGCCCGTCAGCGCCAGCGCCCCGATCGTGAAGAACAGCAGCAGCAGGTCCCCGATCGGGTACGCGAGCGTCACCGCCAGCACCCCCGCGCTGCCGCTCGCCTGGTCGATCACCGGCGGCAGCAGCACCGCCGCCCCCAGCGTCGCCGCCGCCAGTCCCGCGATCAGCCCGTCGAGCACCATGCTCGCCCGCAGCCGCCGCACCCCCCCCGTCACCAGCAGCAGCACAGCGAGGTACATGCACGGGTACATCGCCAGGTACAGCCCGTCCGCCGGCGTCACCCCCCCGCCGGAGGAGTTTTCGAGGAACAGCGTGAAATAAAGTTCTCCGAGGCTCCAGCACAGCACCCCCGCTCCCATCGCCAGCCACGCCGCCCGCTGCTGGCGCATCCGCACCCCCCGTGCGATCACCGCCAGCGCAGCCCCGAACATCAGCGCGTTGTAGACGTAGTCGTCGATCGCCACGTCGCTCCCGGGGCCGCCGAGTCCCACCGTCATGTGCAGCACGAGCACGCCCAGCCCGCCCAGCAGGCAGGACAGGAACAGCGTCTGTGGGGTCGCTCGCGTGCGCATCTGGCCGGGGGGACTGCCGCAGCCTCTACATCGGCCTTCACCGGGCGATCCTGGAGCGCTGCGAGGACGCTCGCGCGCCCGTGGGATGGGCGCTAGATGCTTTCGAGATCTCCGAGGGGGCGCGCCGGGCTCTAGACGCTTTCGAGACGGCGTGCCCGCGCGCGCGTGTGGGCGCGCGCACGCGCGCGGGCCCTCGCACGCGCGATGCGACGCGCCATGCGCCCGGGCGCCAGTCCGTAGATGCGCTCGCCCTCCCCCAGCGCTCGCTCCCGCAGCCGTGCCCGCCTGCGGGCGATCGCCCGCAGCAGCGCCCGTCGCGAGCCCTTGCGCCGCCGCAGCCCCGTGTCGGCCCGTACGAGCTCCTCCAGCACCGCCAGGTCGTGCTCCTCGCCGAGCGTTTCCGCGAGCTCGTCCGCCCGCCGTGCGAGCTTCGCCAACCGTCCGGAGCTCGCCGCCCGCTTGCCCGGACTGGTCCGCAGGTCGAGCACTTCGGCGGCGTAACGGAGCTCCTTGACGTGTTTGCGCCAGCGGTGCAAGGTGAGCCCGTCGGCCTTGCCCCGGCCCGCCCGCCGGTGGCCGGCCCGGCCCCGCCGGTAGATCCCCAGCAGGCCCTCCTCCAAGCCGCCCTCGACACCGTCCGCCGGCAGGCTCCAACCGGTGATCCGCATCCGCAGCGCCAGCAGGTCGGCCTCGATCGCCGC
>DATJMB010000144.1:0-3431 GCA_035508995.1 Solirubrobacteraceae bacterium
GGCGAAGCTGTTCGCCTCCGAGGCGGGGCGCTTCTGCGCCGAGGAGAGCTTGCGCATCCACGGCGGCTACGGCTACTCCAAGGAGTACGAGATCGAGCGGATCTACCGCGACGCGCCGCTGCTGCTGATCGGCGAGGGCACCTCCGAGATCCAGCGCATGGTGATCGGCCGCAAGCTGCTCCAGCGTCATAAGATCTGAGCGCCCGCGCGGGGGCCCGTCTCAACCGACTCGAGAGGGAGGTTTCAGCGGATGGCCGACGATGCCAAGGCTCTGATCGAAGTCGCAGTCCGCAGGTTCATCGAGGAGGTGCCTGCGCTGGCCCCCGTCAAGCTCGTCGTGGGAGTCGAGCTGCGCGGGCGTGGCGACGTCCAGCAGTTCCGTCTGGAGATGCCGGAGATCGCGGTCACCAAGGGCGCAGCGCACGACGCGCGCGTGCGCGTGGACATGCGGCGCGAGTTCTTCAACGTGATGGCGCGCGAAGCGAAGGTGCCGGACTGGGTGGAGGCGTTCACCTACGGCCAGGCCAAGGGCTCGGGCCCGGAGCAGATCCTACGGCTGATCGAGAACGTGGTGGAGCGCCAGCAGGAGCGCCAGCGGGCCCGCCGCGCCCGGCGTCCCTAGTGATAAGCCGTCAGCTGCTGGGCCAGGAAGGCCAGGGAGGCCAGCAGGAACAGGCACATGACGATGAGTGAGAAGTTTTCGTTCATGCTCTCGCTTGCGCTCCTGCCTACAGGATAGGCGACGGAGGCGCTAGACGAGGACGGCGTCGTGGTCGTAGAGCTTGATCACCTTCAGCGGGTGGGTGGAATCCGATCCCACGGCATCCAGGCACAGGCGGCAGAGGACGCACTCGTCGAGGTTGTCCTGCACCAGCTCGAGCTTGCCGGCGGCGTCCTGGGCGAAGATGTCCACGGGACAGGCCTCCGTGAGCTTGGCCGCGAGGGCGGCGTCGGCGGCGATCGCGTCGTCCACCTCCACGGCGATGAAGGTTCCGTCGGCTCTCATCTCGGGCTCCGGACGCTCATGCCGCGCTCCCAGCCGCCTGGCCGATCTTCTCGCCGATCATCCCCGGGATGTCCTCGATGCGCTCGGCCACGACGATGCCGGCCTGGGCGAGGCGGGCGATCTTCTCGCTGGCGGTGTCGGCCTTGCCTTCCACGATGGTGCCGGCGTGACCGAAGCTCATGCCGGGCATCTCGTCCATGAAGCGGCCCGCCATGAAGGCCACGATCGGCAGCCGGGAGCGGTGCTCGGTGACCCAGCGGGCGAGCTCGGCCTCCATGCGGCCGCCGGGCTCGGTGTAGATGACGATGCCGCGGGTCCGCTCGTCGGCCTCGAACAGGGGCATGAGCTCGGCGTAGGTGGAGCCGATGATGGCGTCGCCGCCGATGGACACCGCGGTGGACTGGCCGAGGCCGGCGGCGGAGAGGGTGGAGGACATCTCGGTGGTCATGCCTCCCGAGCGGGAGATCACGCCGATGGGGCCCGGCCTGTAGGCCTGGGCGGCGTTTTTGGCGGGTCCGCCGATGCCGCCCATCTTGATCACGTCGGGCACGATGATGCCCAGGCAGTTGGGGCCGATGATGCGGGCGCCGCGCAGGGTCGCGAGCTCCACCATCTGGGCGACGTCCCGGCGGGGGATGCGCTCGGTGACGATCACGATCAGCTTCACGCCGTTCTCGATCGCCTCGAACACCGCGTCCTTGGTGAAGGCCGGCGGCACCGTCACCACCGAGCCGTCGATCGGCGCGCCGTGGTGGGCCACCGCCTGGGCGACGGTGTCGAACACGGGCACCCCGTGGACCTCCCGGCCGAGCCGCCCGGGGGTGACGCCGCCGACGACCTTCGCGCCGGCGCCGTAGTCCAGGCACTCCCGCGTCAGGTTCACGGCCTCCCGGCCGGTGATGCCCTGGACGATGAACGTGGTGTGGGCGTCGATCAATATGGACATGACTGGCCCTCCAGGAGATCGCCGCCGGCCGGGCTGGGCCCGAGGTTTCCTTCTCTTCTCAGGCACCGTATAACCATTGCTATACGGCACCTGAAAAAGGAAACATCCCCCCCGCCGCTCACGCCGGAACCCCTTGAATCTTCTCCACCGCGCGGCGGGCGGCCTCGTTGAGGGACACGGAGCGATCGGCGTAGTCGACGTTGTAGCGCTCGAGGATCTTGAAGCCCTCCTCCTCCCAGGCGCCGGGGATGCGGAAGATGGCGATCTTCTCGGCGGGGTCGTGGCCGAGCTCTAGGCAGGCTTTGATGACGCCGCGGGCGACGATGTCCACGCGGGTGTTGGAGACGATCGACATCATCACCGCGATCTTGTCCACGCCGGGCTTTGAGAGCACGAGCTTGGCCAGGCCGCAGGCCTTCGCCACCGAGGGGTTGCCGCCGATCTCGCAGTAGTTGGCGGGCCTGCCGCCGTGGGCGCGGACGGCGTCGAAGAGGGTGAGGGAGCCGCCGCCGGCGCCGATCACGAGGCCGAGGTTGCCGTCGAACTCGGTCACGTTGCCGGCCACCCCGCGGTGGTCCTGGGCGTCGACCTGCTCACCGGCGAGCTCGAAGGGGGTGGCCTCGCGGGCCTGGCGGGTCTCCTCATCGCCCACGCCGAGCTCGGCAAGCAGCTTCCTGTGGCGGCCGCGGGCCTCGTTCTCGATCTCCATGTGGGCGTCGAGGGCCACGAAGGAGCCGTCGGCGAGGCGCCCGAGGGGGTTGATCTCGGCGAGGGTCATGTCGTGTTCGACGAACAGTCGCGCCAGGCGGGTGAGGATCGGCACGAGCTTGTTCAACGCCGAGCCGGTGACGCCGGTGGCGGCGATGGTCTGCTTGGCCTGGAAGTCGCTGAGGGGCAGGATGTTCGAGAAGTGGCCCCGGCCGACCGCCTCGGGCTGCTCCTCGGCGACCTGCTCGATGTCGATGCCGCCGACGGGCGAGAAGATCATCACGGGCTGCTTCTGGGTGCCGTCCCAGACGACGCCGGCGTAGTACTCCTGCTCGACCTCCGCCTTGGGGTCGACGAGCACGCCGCGGGGCATGTGGCCGCCGATCTCCAGCTTCAGGATCTCCGCGGCGTACGCCTGAGCCTCCTCGGGGGTGTCGGCGAACTTCACGCCGCCGGCCTTCATGCGCCCGCCGGAGAGCACCTGGGACTTGATCACGGTGGGGCCGCCGATGCGGCGGGCGATCGCGGCCGCCTCGTCGGGGTCGGTGGTGAAGCCGTAGTCGGTGACCGGGATGCCGGCCCGCTTGACGACCTCGCGGGCCTCGAACTCGAAGAAACGCATTGCGGCGCGGAAGCCTACACGGCGCCGGCCGGCACGAGCCCGTAGGCCTCGGCGAGCTCGGGGTCCTTGCGGGCGAGCATCTCGGCGAGGTTGACCATCACCTTGCACTGCTTCCAGGTGGCGTCGTCCTGCATCTTGCCGTCGATCAT
>DATJMB010000145.1:0-3987 GCA_035508995.1 Solirubrobacteraceae bacterium
GCGCCCAGGGCATCGTCAACCCCGGCTGGCAGGACTTCCTGGACCTGGCTGACGGCATCATGTGGCAGGGGAAGGGCACCTTCGCCGGCAGCCACGCCGAGAAAGCGGAACTGATGGAGGCGATGAACCGCCACAACGAAGCCGTCAAGAGCGCCATCCCCTCCGAGCGGCTGCTGGTGTGGAGCGTCTCAGAAGGCTGGGAGCCCCTGTGCGAGTTCCTCGAGCTTCCCGTGCCCGACGAGCCCCTGCCGCACGTCAACGACCGCGCCGAGTTCCTCAGCCGCGTCATCGACAGCTCCCTGAACGTGCTCCAGGAGTGGCGCGCCCGCCAGGGCACCCTCGAGCCGGAGCTCGCTCTCAGCACCTGATCGGTGTTGGTTCTGGCCGGCGCATGCGCCGGCCAGCCGAGCGGCGCATGCGCCGCTCGGTGGGCCCGCACATGTGCGGGCCCATCACGAAATACTGCATGGCTCTCGTGAACGACGCGAACGATCACCGCCGGCCGCCCGCCCTGCTGGCCGTGCCGAACGTCTCCGAGGGACGCTCGCGGGCGACGATCGATGCGGTGGGAGATGCCTTTTTGGGGGTGCCCGCGCGGGCGCGCGCACGCGCGCGCGGGGTGCCCTTCGCGCAACACATCGGCCGCGAGGACGTGCGGCTGCTGGACGTGCACTCCGACGCCGACCACCACCGCTCCGTCTACACCCTCGCCGGAGCGCCCGGCGCCCTCGCGGACGCCCTCCTGCGGGGCGCGCGGGAGGCGGTGGCGCGGATCGACGTGATGGCCGGCGCGGGCGAGGGGGCCCGGGGGGAGCACCCCTACGTGGGCGCCCTGGACGTGGCTCCGATCGTGTACCTGCGCGAGGAGGATCGGGGGGCCGCCTGCGCGCGGGCGCTGGTGCTCGCCGATCGCCTCGCCGACGAGCTCTCCCTGCCGGTGTTCCTGTACGGCGAGCTCAAGGGCCGGGACGCCGGCCGGCGCTCCGCCCGGGCGCACCTGCGCCGGGGCGGCGTCGCGGGGCTCGCCGAGCGGCTGCGCCGGGGCGAGCTGCGCCCGGACTTCGGCCCGGACCGCCTGCATCCCACGGCCGGCGCCACCCTCGTGGCCGCCCGGCCGCCGCTGGTTGCCTTCAACGTCGTGCTCGCCCCGCCCGCCGACATCGCCGCGGCTCGCCGCATCGCCGGCTTGATCCGGGAGAGCGGCCGGGAGGGCATCCCGGGGGTGCGCGCCATCGGGGTGTCTCTCGCCGGCGGCGTGGCGCAGGTGTCCACCAACGTGGAGCTTCCCCTCCAGACCCCTCTGGCGCTGGTGGTGGCGGCCGTCGCCCGCCACGCGTCCGTGGCCGGCGCCGAGATCGTGGGCCTGGCTCCGGCGGCGGCCCTCGCGGGCTTTCCCGCGGAGGTTCCCATCGCCGGCTTCCAGCCCGAGCGCCAGCTGATCGAGCGGGCCCTGCCCGAGGAGGCCCGCGGCGGCGCTGTAGGCTAGTAGCGCAATGGCACAGACCAAGCGCAGGCGCCAGACCAAGCACCGGGGCAACGCCGCGGGCGCGATCGAGTCCCGCGGCCGCACCGGCCGCAAGCCCACCGCCGAGGAGAAGGCCGGCAAGCCCCGCGTCGAGAAGATCCCCCGCCAGGACCGACCCCCCACGTGGCTCGGCGCCCTCTATCGCGCCATGGCCGCCGCCGTGCTGATGCTGCTGGTGTCGTTGCTGCTGATCAAGAACTCCAGCCAGATCGTGGTGCTGTTCCCGCTCGTGCTGCTCCTCTACTGGCCCATCAGCTACTACACCGACCTGTGGCTCTATCGCCGCCGCATGCGCGCCAAAGCCCGCCAGAGCGGCAAGGCCTCCACCCGATGAGCTCCCCCGCGGCCGCCCCCTCGCCGGACGTCCGCACCTTCACGGTGGGGCCCGTCCAGGAGAACGCCCACATCGTCCGCGCCCCCGGCTCCACCCGCGCCCTGCTGATCGACCCCGGCGAGGAGCCCCAGCGGCTGATCGCCGCGATCGAGGATCTCGGCGTGAGCGTCGAGGCGATCCTCATCACCCACTGCCACTTCGACCACATCGGCGCCGTCGCCCCCCTCGCACGCGCCACCGGCGCACCCGTGTACTGCCCCGCCATCGAGCGTCCCCTGCTCTCCGACATCATGCGCTGGGTGCCCTACGAGGGCTTCGGGCCCTACGAGAGTTACGAGGCCGACCACACCCTCTCCGGCGGCGAGCGCCTGTCCCTCGCCGGCCTACACGTCGAGGTTCTCTTCACCCCCGGCCACAGCCCCGGCCATCTCACCTACGCCATCTCCCCGGCCGCCCGGACCGATTCGGCCGCTGGGACCGACGAGCCCGCCGGGGCGGATGGGGCCGGCGCGGCGGATGGCCAGACGGCCGCCACGCCCGCGCTGCTCTCCGGCGACGTCCTCTTCCAGGGCTCCGTCGGCCGCGTCGATCTCCCCGGCGGCGACTGGCCGACTCTCGAGCGCTCCATCGGCGAGCTTCTGGACCGCTTCCCGCCCGCGTCCGTCGTCCATCCCGGCCACATGGGCGCCACCACCCTCGGCCGCGAGCTTGCCACCAACCCCTTCCTCGCCGAGCTCCGCGCAGTCCGCGAGCCCGCCCGCAGTTGAGCGGCTCGGCCGCCAAGATCAAGGTTCCCCGCGGCACCTTCGACGTGCTCGGCGAGGACGCCGCCGCCCGCGCCGCCGTCGAGTCCAGGGCCCGTGCCCTGCTGGAGGGAGCCGGCTACGAGCGCATCGAGACGCCCGCCTTCGAGGCCACCGAGCTGTTCGCCCGCGGCGTGGGCGCCTCCACGGACATCGTCCAGAAGGAGATGTACACCTTCGCCGACGCCTCCCAGCGCTCGCTGACCCTGCGTCCCGAGGGCACCGCCCCGGTGTGCCGCGCCTATGTCGAACACGGCATGCACAAGCGCCGTCAGCCCGTGAAGCTGTGGTACCTCTCGAGCTTCTTCCGTCACGAGCGCGCCCAGGCCGGCCGCTACCGCCAGTTCTGGCAGGTCGGCGCCGAGGCCCTCGGCTCCGAGGACCCCGCCGTGGACGCCGAGTCCATCGCCCTGCTCGCCCACCTGCTGGGCGACCTCGGCGTGGCCCCCGTGCGCCTGCGCCTCTCGAGCCTCGGCAGCCCCGCCGCCCGCGCCGAGTACCGCGAGCAGCTCCAGCGCCACCTCCGCGCCCACGAAGACCGCCTCTCCCAGGACGTCCGCGCCCGCATCGATCTGAACCCCCTGCGCGCCTTCGACTCCGACCATCCCGCCACCCGCGCCGTGCTCGAGAGCGCCCCCCTGCTGCGCGACTTCCTCGTCGCCGAGGACGCCGCCCACTTCGCCGAGGTGCGCGCCATGCTCGACGCCGCCGGCGTCCCCTACGAGCTCGACCCCACCCTCGTGCGCGGCCTGGACTACTACACCCGCACCGTGTTCGAGTTCACCTCCGAGAAGCTCGGCGCCCAGAGCGGCGTTGGCGGCGGCGGCCGCTACGACGGCCTCGTGGAGCAGCTCGCCGGGCCGCCCACCCCCGGCATGGGCTGGGCCGCCGGCATCGAGCGCATCCTCCTCGCCGGCCCCGCTGCCCCGCCCGCCGCCGTTGCACCCGACCTGTTCGTGGCCTTCGAGGCTGTGACCGAGGCCCGCCACGCGCCCCGCGTCGCCTTCGTCCTGCTCGCCGAGGCCCGCGCCGCCGGCCTCACCGCCCAGATGGAGCTCGCCGGCCGCTCCCTGAAGGGCCAGCTCTCCCACGCCAACGCCCTCGGCGCCCGCTACGTCGCGATCCTCGACCCCGACGGCGCCGCCGCCCTCAAGGACATGGCCGCCGGCGATCAGCGCACGCTGCCAGCCGACGCCGTCGTCCACGCCGTTCTGCGCGCCCAGCACGCCCTCTGAGAGACGCTTTCCGCCGCGTCGCCGCCGGTGGCGGTGTCTTCGAAAGGGAGGGCCCGCGCGCGCGTGCGGGCGCGCGTACGCGCGCGCGGG
>DATJMB010000146.1:0-3396 GCA_035508995.1 Solirubrobacteraceae bacterium
CGGGAATCCCGGCGATCTCGATTCCCTGCGGGCTTTCCGACGGGCTGCCGGTGGGCTTTCAGATCGCGGGGCCGGCGTTCAGCGAGAACGGGCTGCTGGAGACGGCCTACGCGCTGGAGGGGGCAATCGGCTTCGACGGGAGATCCGCGCGTGTCTGAGGCGGGGGCGGACGGCGCCGCCACGGAGACGGCGGCGGCCGGCGAGCCGGACGGCGACCTGGAGGCGGTGATCGGCCTCGAGATCCACGTGCAGCTGAAGACGCGCACGAAGATGTTCTGCGGCTGCGAGCTGTCCTTCGGCGAGGAGCCGAACACGCGCACCTGTCCGGTGTGTCTCGGCCTGCCGGGGGCGCTGCCGGTGACCAACGCGCAGGCGGTGCGGCTCGGGCTGATCATCGGTCTGGCGCTCGGCTCAAAGCTCGCGCGGCGGTCGATCTTCCACCGCAAGAACTACTTCTATCCGGACCTGCCCAAGGGCTACCAGATCTCCCAGTACGACGAGCCGCTGTGCAAAGGGGGAGCGCTCGGTGAGGTGCGGATCCATCGCGTGCACCTCGAGGAGGACGCCGCCAAGCTGATCCACGTGGGGGCGAGCGGCCGCATCCATGGCTCGCGGGAGAGCGTGGTGGACTTCAACCGCGGCGGCACTCCCCTGGCGGAGATCGTGACCGAACCGGATCTGCGCAGCGCCGAGCAGGCGAGCGAGTGGCTGAAGCTGCTGCGCACGACGCTGCGCCAACTGGGGGTGTCGGACGTGAACATGGAGGAGGGGTCGCTGCGCTGCGACGCCAACATCTCGCTGCGGCCGGCGGGATCGAGCGAGCTGGGGGTCAAGACGGAGCTCAAGAACATGAACTCCTTTCGCTTCATCGAGCGGGGCATCCGCGCGGAGATAGCGCGCCAGCGGGAGATCCTCACGGGCGGCGGTGAGGTGGTGCAGGAGACGCTTCACTTCGACCCGAGACCGGATGCCCACCCACCCATCACCTCGCTGCGCTCCAAGGAGGAGGCCCACGACTACCGCTACTTCCCCGAGCCCGATCTGGTGCCGGTGAGGATCGACGAGGCGATGATGGCGGATGCCGAAGCGGCGCTCGGCGAGCTGCCGGCGGACCGCGCCGAGCGCTACCAGCGGGAGCTCGGCCTCAATGCCGAGAGCGCGCGTCTGCTGGCGTTTCGGGGTGAGCTCGGCGAGTACTTCGAGGCGGCGCTGGCGGCGGCGGTGGAGCCGGCGCCGGAGCCGCAGATGCTCGCCAACTGGCTCGCGGGCGAGCTCACGGGCAGGCTCGCCGACGGGCAGGACCCGGCCGATTCGCGGGTGTCCCCGCACGCGCTGGCGAGCCTCGTGGGTCTGCTCGGCGCCAGGCGGATCAGCGTGGGCGCGGGGCGGCAGGTGCTCGAGCGGCTGCTGGCCGAGGGCGGGGAGCCGGCGGCGATCGTGGCGGCAGAGGGGCTGGCGGCGATCGGCGAGGGCGAGGATCTGGCCGCAGTGGTGGCTGCCGCCCTGGCTGCCAATCCCGACGCGGCGGAGCGCGTGAAGGGTGGCAACGCCAAGGCCATCGGCCCGATCGTGGGCTACGTGATGCGGGAGACCAAGGGACGGGCGGACGGTGGCGAGGTGGCGCGCCTGGTGGAGGAGCAGCTCGGCGTCTGAGCCGGCCGTTGCGGTGACGGAAAGCCGCCGGGTGAGCGTCGAAGACGGCCAGATGTGACCGGGTGTGGCAGGTGCGACATCGGGGCGGCCCATATTTTGGACTTCAGGCCAAAGGCGGGATTGCCGATGTGCGCCAAGATGATGGCCATGAACCCACCACCGGCCAACCGGAACGCCTCCCCCCCGCGACGGTTCATGCTGCTGCCCGAGCAGGGGGATGACGTATCGAGCCGGGGCCCGCGTATCCGTCGCTATCGGCTGGCGAGTGTCGGCCGGCGCTCAGGTGTGAGCGAGATCGACGTGGCGACGGCACGGATCGTTCGCGAGCTCAGTCTCATGGGGCACCGGTAGGCCGTCAGACGCAGTACAGGAGCACCCTCTCACACAGTCCCTCCGGCTTCCCTCGGCCGGAAGCGAGCGCGGCGCGGCCGGGCGGGGTTGGCGATTCCCGCCCGGCCGTCCCGCCGCGAGCGCCTGGCTCTGCCCGCCGGGGCGCCTGACTCTGCCGGTCGGACGGGTCGCGCGGCCGGGGGGCAGGTGGTCTACCCTGTAGGTGATGAGCCAGCAGTCCTCCTCGAGCGCGAGCTCCATCGGCCGTACGATCATCGCGGTGCTGGTGCTGCTGGTGGTGGGCTACTTCCTGCTGCACGTGCTGATCGGGGTGGCCGTGGCGGTGGCGGGCTTCGTGCTCGTGATCGCCGCGATCGTGGCCGTGATCTGGGCCGTGCGCGTGCTTCTCTAAGGAGTTTCGCGTGAGCGTGGAAGGCACGCAATATGTGGTGATCGCCCTCTGCTTCGGTCTCGCGGGGGGCATCGTGGGAAAGATCAAGGGCAGCTCCTTCTGGCTGTGGTTCCTGATCTCCACGGCGGTCCCGGTGCTGGGGCTGCTGGCGGCGATCGCCTATCGCTTCGAGCGCGACGAGCTGCGGCGGCGCTGTCCGCGATGTGGACGGGTGACGAAGATCTACGACGCAATCTGCACCCGCTGCGGCACCGAGCTGGAGTTCCCGGACGTCGCGATCGCGCCGGAATCCTGGCAGGTGGAGCCACAGGAGGCGCAGCACAGGTAAGGGAGGCCGAAGCGCGGCGGCCTTTATAACTGTGCGATGGACAGGGGAGCGACCGAGACGCCGCCGCGCGAGACGCCGAGGCCGACTTCAGGGCCGGGCCGGCGGCCGCGGGAGAGCACGCGCGAGGGGCTGATCGCGCGGCTGATCCACCGCGCGGGCTACACCGACGAGCGGGACTTCCTGCTGCGCGTGGTGCAGCCGGCGCTCGTGGGAATGATCGACGGCACGGTCTCCTCGCTGGCGCCGATCTTCGCGGCGGCGGTGTCTTCGAACTCGCACACCGCCCTGGTGGTGGGCTTCGCGACGGCGCTGGGGGCGGGGGTGAGCATGGGCATCTCCGAGGCGCTCTCGGACACCGGCGAAGAGACGGGCCGCGGCTCGCCGCTTGTGCGGGGCACGATCACAGGCGGGATGACGGCGCTGGGAGGGATCTTTCACACCCTCCCGTTCATCATCTCCGACGTACACAAGGCGATTCTCGTGGCCGGCGGAGTGGTGGCTGTGGAGCTGTTCGTGATCGCCTGGGTGCGCAAACGCTTCCTGGACGTGTCGCTGCGATCGTCGTTCATCGTGGTGACGCTGGCCGGGGTGATCGTGCTGGGCATCGGGGTGGGTGTGGGGTCCTCCTGATCGAGGTCACACGGGCGCGGCTCGCCGGCGGTTTCCGGCGAGC
>DATJMB010000147.1:0-2910 GCA_035508995.1 Solirubrobacteraceae bacterium
GGGGAGGTGGCGGCGGGGGGCGCCGAGAGGGTGACGGTGAGCGGCTTGGTGCCGTCGCTGACCTCGTGCGGAGGTGACGCCACGAGCAGCGTGGGGCTGAGAGGACCGGTGGACGCCGCCGCGCCCACCGAGCGGGCGATGTTGTGGTCGCGGGCGATGAGCACGGCGAGGCCGACGACCACCACTGCGAGTGCCACCAAGACAAACGCGCGCATCGCATTTCAGAGTAGCTCAATGCGAAGACGTTGAATGCTCGCTTGCCGATCGCTCGACCGAGCGCCCCATACGCCTGCCCATCCGATCGACCTGCCCGCCCGATCGGGCGGCCGCCCGGGAGGGTTGGCCGCGGGCCCCCGGCGAGCGATGGCGGCGTGTGCGGGTAGGCTCGGCGGCCGATGAGCCTCGGCGAAGTGATCGCGATCGCGCTCGCCGGCTTCGCGGCGGGGGCCATCAACACGCTCGTGGGCAGCGGCACCTTGATCACCTTCCCGGTGCTGCTCGCCTTCGGCTACGCGCCGGTGACGGCAAACGTGACCAACAACGTGGGCCTCGTGCCGGGCTCCGCCTCCGGGGCCTTCGGCTACCGGCGGGAGCTCGCCGGCCAGCGCTCCCGGGCGCTGCGCCTGGGCGTCATGTCGGCTCTCGGGGGCGCCACCGGGGCGGTGCTGCTGCTGACGCTGCCGGCGAGCGCCTTTCAGACGATCGTGCCCATCTTCATCGCGATCGCCCTCGTCCTCACCCTGGTCCAGCCCCGCCTGAACCGGTGGCTGATCGAGCAGGAGATCGACATCGAGCACCACAGCCGGCTGGGGCTGGGGCTGGCGGTGTTCGCCACGGGCGTATACGGCGGCTACTTCGGGGCCGCCCAGGGGATCATCCTGCTGGCCATCCTCGGCGTGGCCCTATCCCAAAGCCTGCAGCGGACCAACGCCCTGAAGAACGTGCTGGCGGGCCTCGTGAACGGGGTGGCGGCCATCTACTTCATCTTCGTCGCCGACGTCCGCTGGGGGCCGGCGGCGGTGATCGCCGTGGCCTCCGTCCTCGGCGCCCCGCTGGGCGCCCGCTACGGCCGGCGCCTGCGCCCCGGCGCCCTGCGAGCCGTGATCGTGGTGGTGGGCCTGGCGGCGATCGTGCGGCTGGTGGCCTGAGCCGGCGAGGGCCTCAGAGCAGCCGGGCGAGGCCGATGAGGAAGTGGACGGGGAGCTCGTCGGGGGTGTCGCCGGCGGCGATGATCTCGCGCATGCGCGCGAGGGCCGCCTCACGTTCCTGCTCGGGCATGGCGGCCATCCAGCTCATGGAGCCGAGGTGGGCGAGGATCGCATCGGGGCTGCCGGGGCGGGTGGTGGTGAGGCGCAGCTGCTGGGGCTCGGACCAGCCGTCGGCGGCGCGCACGGCCTCCTGCCAGGGGGCTCCGTCGAAGTAGGGGTGCTCGGGACGGTGGCTCTGGACGAGCGCGCCGAGCTCGTGAGCCCAGGAGGCGCCGCTCCAGTCGGGGACGGTTGAGAGGACGGCGAGGCCGCCGGCTGGCCGCAGCACGCGGCGAATCTCCGGGAGGGCGGTCGCGGGGTCGAACCAGTGAAAGGCGTCTCCGGCGGTCACCGCGTCCACGGACGAGTCAGCGAGGGGGATCGCCTCGGCGCGGCCGTCCAGCACGCGCTCTGCGCCGATGCTGTCCGCGAGAACCTCACGCAGCGTCTCGTGGGGCTCCACGGCGATCACGTCGAAGCCCGCCGCCAGCAGCGCACGGGTCACCTTGCCGGTGCCCGCGCCGAGGTCCAGCACCGGAGCGCCCGGCGGGGTGCCCAGCTCGGCCGTGAGGGCGCCGATGGCGGCCAGGGGGTACTCGGGCCGGCCGCGCTCGTAGGCGTCGGCAACCGAGGCGAAGTGCTCCGCGAGCGGGTGGAGGGTCAAGATCTCGACACGCTATCTCGGTCGTCAACGGTGTGCTCGGAGGCGAAGCCGTCGAGCACCGCGTCGATGGCCAGTGTCCAGCGGCGGTCCACGGCGGCGGGGGTGCGGCCCAGGCGCTCGGTGTTCTCGGCCGCCACGAGACCCTGCACGAGAGCGACGAGAACGTGAGCGAGGTCGAGGGGGTCGCCTCGGAGGATGCCGGCGTCGACGGCGCGGCGGATGCGTTCCACGATCAGCTCTCGCACCGCGGCGCCCGCCTGGAGCTCGGACTCGCTGGGGTCGAAGTGGGCGAAGGGCCGCGAGAACATCAGCTGGGCGAGGGCGGGGCGCCGGCGGATGAAGTCGCGGTAGGCGCCCGCCAGAGCCACCAGATCGGCGCGGGGATCGGCCGTCCGGGGGAGGGCCTCGAGCTGGCGGTGCAGCAGGCGGAAGCCCTCGAAGAAGATCTCCCGCAGCAGGCCCGCCTTGTCGCCGAACAGCTCGTAGAGGGCCGGCGTGGAGGTGGCGGCCTCGTGGGCCACCGCCCGGGCGGTGAAGCCGCTCACGCCTTCCCGGGCGAGCAGGTCCACCGCCGCGACCAGCACCCGGTCGCGGAGCTCTGGGGTGCGCTGCTTGGTCCGAGGCATCGCTCAGCGGGCCTGGACGGTCGAGGTCGGGGCCGGCAAGCGAGGGGTGGAGATGGGGGAGGGGGAGGGGCGAAGTCCGCCGCTGGGGCCGCTCCCACGTTGGATGACATCGTTACGAAACATCGTTACAGTATAGTTCGTCGCACGACGGCGGGGTTCGCCGGCGTGACCACGCGAACACGACACCATGGCGAGGAAAGAGGAGAAGCGATGAGCGAGCTCGTGAGCTACCAGCTGGAGGACGGAATCGCCACGATCGTGATGGACGACGGGAAGGTGAACGCGTTCTCGATCCAGATGCTCGGGGCGCTGCACGAGGCTTTCGATCGGGCCGAAGGCGACGGCGCGGTGGTGGTGCTCACGGGCAGGGACG
>DATJMB010000148.1:0-9151 GCA_035508995.1 Solirubrobacteraceae bacterium
GGGGTGGGGAAGGTTTTGCGAGCGGACACGTTTTCATCGGCAGGGTCGTGTGTCGGGGTGACGCGCGCGCGTGTCGTGTTCGCGTCAGGGTTCGGGCGTCCTCATCCCCGACACGGCGCCCGTTCAGGTCCCCGGCATGGATTCCCTCCCCCGGCCGGGGATGTGCACGACGGCGGGTGCGCGTGGCCTTCAGGGAGGAGGGTCACGCGCGCCTCGCCTGCGGGTTTTGCGAGCTCGGACGTCGCAGCGTTCTCTCGCGCGCGGCGTTCGGGGCGGGGTCTCGGTGTGGGCATCCTCTCCGCTCGTGTCGGGACCGTCCCACAGCACGGAGCGTGGCCCCCACACCTCTCCGGGGGTCACGCTCCAAACCCGCAGCGCGTCCAGGAGGCGCTGATGGCGGCCGGCTACCTGCGTGAACGAAACGGCCATTTCTACGTGCGTACGCGTGTGCTGGTGGTGGACCCCAAGACGGGAGCGTCGCGTTACAAGCACGTGGAGCGCGCGGCCGGCAAGAGTCGCCGTAAGGCGCTTGCGATGGTCCGCGGCCTGCGCGATGAGGTGCAGGACGGTCGTTATGTGCCGTGCCGGTTGACGGTGCTGCAACTGGGGAACATGTGGCTGGCCGAACACGTCGAGGTGAACCTGAAGCCCGGTGCGGCCGCCTCCTACCGCAGCACGTTCTACAAGCACGTGGCGCCGGTCCTGGGCAACGTCCGCGTCGACGATTGCACCGGTCAGACGATCCGCTCATTGCTGATGCGAAAGCGGGCGGAGGGTGTGGGGGAGGGGACCCTGATGAAGATCCGCCGTCACCTGCACGCGATGTTCGCGTTCGCTCAGGACGCGGGGCTGGTGGTGGTCAACCCGGCCGATCTGGCGCGTGCGCGCGCGGGCAACGGCGGGCGGCACTCGGTGCGGGCGCGCGGCACCCAGCTGAGCCCCGTGCAGCTCGCCCGTTTCCTGGCGGTGTGCTCGCCGCGCTGGCGTCCCTTCTTCGTCGTCGCCCTGGACAGCGGTCTGCGGCGTGGGGAGCTGATCGGCCTGCGCTGGGGCGACATCGACCTGTTGGAGCGGATCATTCACGTGCGGCGCAGCATCGGCCCCCACGACGACCCCGACGCGGACCCCGAGCGGCGGGCGGGCGAAGGCGAGTTGACGACGAAGACCGCCGCCGGCCGACGGCTGGTGCCGATCCTCGACGGCGCCCAACACGCCCTCGAAGACCTCTACGCCACGACAAAGGACACAAGCGACACCGCGCCCGTGTTCGCCACCGTGGAGCAGGGCGTGGGCCGTGACGGTGTGCGCCGTCCCGTCGGCCGTCCCCTCTCACCCCGCATGGTCAGCCGCGTCTTCCGCCGCTACGCCACCCGCGCCGGCCTACCCGACACCGTCCGCCTGCACGACCTCAGACACACCGCGATCACCAACGCGATCGGCCAGGGCGAGGACATCCTCCTCGTCGCCGCGTTCGCGGGCCATGCCAAGACCTCCACCACCGTCGACGTCTACGGCCATTTGATGCCCCAACGCGTACGCGACGCAGCTCTGCGCATGCGCTCAGTGGCGGCAGCCGCCGTCACGACGCCGCCATAGCTGACAACCGCCGCCCGATAGAGCAACTCGAAGAGGAGTTCCCGTTCGTCGCCGTCAGCCGTGTCGGAGCCTGACGCCCGCCGGACGTCCGTGAAGCTGTTCCTCGACGCTCACATCTCCGCACGCCGCGTCGCGACGCCGCTTCGCGACCAGGGTCACGACGTTCGCGCCGCGGACGAAGAGCGCGAGCTCGACAGCTTCACCGACGAGGAGCTGCTGTCGCTGACACGCGACCGGCGAGGGATGCCCATCCGCCCTACGCCGCCCGCGTCTCCCTCTCGGCTCGAGCCCCGGCTCCCGCGAGGGCGCGGCTGTACCCCTCGGCCAGCCGCTGAAGCGCCGCCTCCCACGTGCGTCTCGCCGCCGCCACGAGGCCCGCGCTCGCCAGCCGCTCGCACAGCAGGGGAGAGGACGCCAGCTCGAGCACCGCGTCGGCGAGCCGCTGCGCGTCCGCCTCGCACAGCAGCCCGCTGACCCGGTCCTCGATCAGCGACAGCGGCCCTCCCTGCGCCACCGCGATCACCGGCAGCCCGCTCGCCTGCGCCTCGAGGATCACCTGCCCGAAGGTGTCCGTCCTGCTGGGGAACAGGAACATGTCCGCGCTCGCGTACGCCCGCGGGAGCTCCTCTCCCGCCAGCCAGCCCAGGAACGTTGCGTGCTCGCCCACCCGCTCCGCCAGCCGCTCCCGCTCGGGGCCGTCTCCCGCCAGCACCAGGTGCAGCCGCGGCTCCCGCTCGTGCGCCCGCAGGAACGCCTCCGCGAGCAGCTCCACGCCCTTCTCCCGCGTGAGCCGCCCCGCGTAGAGCACCTCGATCCGCTCCCTCCGCGCCGCCGTCACCGGCGGGCGAAAGCGCGCCGTGTCAACGCCTCGGTCCCAGCGCATCACCCGCTCTGAGGGCATGCCCATCCGCGCCAGCGCCTCGTCCGAGGCCACGCTGGGGGAGAGCACCACGTCGCACGCCCGGTAGAACGTCCCCACCGTCGCCTCCATTGCCTGCGCCAGCTGCGCCTGTCCCGAGCGCAGCCGCGTGTACGCCGTGAGCTCCGTGTGGTAGCTGCCGATCAGCGGCAGCCCCAGCGCCCGCCCCAGCAGCGCCCCCGCCACTCCCACCGGCCCGGGAGAGCAGACGTGGATCGCGTCGAACCTTCCCTCCGCGAGCGTCTCCACCGCCACCGGTAGGCTCGGCACCCCGATCCGCAGCCCCGGATAGTGCGGCACCTCCACCTCCGCCACCGCCGACAGCCGCCTGTCCACCTGCGCGTCCGTCCCCACCACCTCGATCTCGAACCCCGCCACCCCCCGCTGCCTGATCTCCTCGAGCGTCCTGCTCACCCCGTGCGTGGAGCCGATCCCGTCCGCGAGGATCGCGATCCGCGGAATCTCCTCCTCGCCGCCGAACGGCACCCGCGCGAGCTTCGCCTGCTCGTTGGCCAGGAACGCCCTCGCCGGCGCGTACGGGATCGCCGCGATGCAGCCCTCGAACAGCCCCTCCGCCGCCCCCAGCGCGTCCCCCCGCCCCTCCGCCGCCCGCACCGCCAGCTCCACCGCCGAGCGCAGCTTGCGCTCGTGCAGCCTGCACGCCCGCCGGTAGAGGCTCCCGTGGCTGAACGACTCGTCCTGCATCATCTCGATCAGCCCCCTCACGTCGAGGTGCTCGAGCTCCACCGCCGCCAGCCACGCCCGCAGCAGGCACCGCGCGTCCTGCGGCGAGACCCCCGCCCCGCTCCCGCTCTCCCGCGCATCCCCCTCTCGCAGCAGCCGGCTCACCATCGTCATCACCCGCCGCGGGTCCGGCCGCACGGGGGACGAGGACGAGGCGGTGGGGGAGGGGGAGGCGGCGGACGAGGAGGGGACTTCCGCACCAGCCTCCAGCGACCGCGCCGCCAGCACGATCGCCGCGTGCGCCCACTTGGCCGCGCTCCCCTGCGCCCCGTGCGCCGCCACCCGGCCCGCCCGCACGTGCTCGAGGAACTCCTCCGCCGTTCGCGCCCCCGGCGCCTGCGTCCACGTCCGCCCGATGTCGATCCCCGCGTGGTCGTCGCTGCCGCCGATCCCCGCGCTGTCCCGCGTGGCCACATACGTCGCCGCCGGCCGGTTGAGCTCCGGCGCCCGCGACCCGTTGCGCACCTCCCAGATCCCGAACAGCTCCGCCAGCCGCCGCCGGTGCCGCGCCAGCAGCGGCGCCCCCACCGCGTAGTAGGGGTGTGCCAGCGCGCACGCGATCTCCTGCTCCCGCAGGTACTCCGCGCACAGCTCCACGTCCCCCGCGTGCTCCTGCAGCCACTCATGGTCCGCCGCCGTGATCCCGTAGCAGAGCACGTGCACCGCCTGCCCCTCCCCGCGGAAGCTCGCCGTCAGCTCCTCCGAGATGAACACGTCCTCCCGGTCCGCGATCTCCAGCACCCCGTCGATCGTGTCGTGATCCGTGATCGTCACGAAGTCCATGCCCCGCCGCTTGGCAAGCTCGTAGACCTCCTGCGGCGGCGTCGCGCACTCCGGCAGGCCCGCCGCCCGCTGCACCCCGAGCTTCGACACCTCCGAGGCGCTCGAGTGGCAGTGCATGTCGACCCGTGTGGTCGTATCGAGGCTCATCGTTGTTCCTCTCTATCTCTCTTTATCTGGTTACAAACCCTATTTTGGCCTGCAAAGCGCGGGTTTTGTGACCAGCTGGGAACGATCGTGTGAAGGGGCTGTGAAGGCGGGGGTGGTGGGTGTCGAAAAGGGGTGCCCGCGCGCGCCCGCGCGCGCGTGTGTGCGCGCGCGGGGGGTCGAAAATGAGAATGCCCTCACCTGCCGCGCCCCGTCGGGGCCTGTCCATAAGCTGTCGCCCCGCGATGCTCGTTCTCGCCACCTCCACCATCACCTACCTGCAGGCCATCGTCCTCGGCGTCCTCCAGGGCGCCACCGAGCTGTTCCCGATCTCGAGCCTCGGCCACACCGTGCTGTTTCCAACCCTCTTCGGCTGGAACCACCTCGTGGACGTCCAGTCCGAGTCGGAGTCCTTCTGGCTGGCCTTCGTGGTGATGCTCCACGTCGGCAGCGCCCTCGGCCTGCTCTTCTACTACCGCCGCGACTGGGCCCAGATCGTGCGCGCCTTCTTCCACACCCTCACAACCCGCCGCGCCGAGACCAGCACCGAGCGCCTCGCCTGGCTGATCGTCGTCGCGAGCATTCCCGCCGGCATCATCGGCATCGTCTTCGAGCACGAGCTCCGCACCCTCACCGCCAAGCCCGAGGTGGCCGCCATCTTCCTCACCGTCAACGGCTTCGTGCTGTTCGCCGCCGAGTGGTTTCGCAAACGCGCCGCCGTGCGCGAACTGGCGGCGCGCGAGGGCATGAAGGCCGACGGCGGCCGCGAGCTCGACACGCTCGAGTACCGCGAGGCGTTCGTCGTCGGCGTCGCCCAGTCCACCGCCCTGATCGCCGGCATCAGCCGCGAGGGCGTGACGATCGGCGCCGGTCTCGCCCGCGGCATGGACCACAGCGACTCCGCCCGCTTCGCCTTCCTGCTCGCCACCCCCATCATCCTCGCCGCCGGCCTCTTCAAGCTCCCCGACCTGCTCGGCCATCTCGGCGACGGCGTCCGCGGCCAGGCCCTCGTGGCGTGCGCCGCCGCCGCCGTCACGGCGGTCTTCACCGTCTCCTTCCTCGTCAAGTACTTCAAGACGAGGACCCTCGTGCCGTTCGCGATCTACTGCGTGGCCTTCGGCATCGCGATGATCGTCTATACCACCGCTTAGTGCCGCCGGCTCCCAAGACGCCCTCGAAGATGTTCGAGACCCGCAGCCAGGCCTGGCAGGACGTCGGCCTGCTCGAGCAGGTCAGCCCCCGACGGGTCCGCCGCGCCCGCTGGGAGGCCGTCGTGCTGGCGGTGCTGTTCGTGGTCGTGGTCGTCGTCTACGAAAACCGCCAGGCCCTCTTCGCGGTGGACACCAGGGGCAGCTCCCCCGCCGTGAACACGGCCGTGAACGTCGCCACCGTGATCCTCCTGATGCTCCTCGGCTGGGGCATCGCCCGCGACTTCGGCCGCGCCCTCGGCCCCGCCCTGTTCCGCCGCCTGGACCCCGCCGCCGCGGGCCCCGTGGGGTTCCTGATCCGCCTCGCCACCCTGGCCCTCGCGTTGCTGATCGCCCTGCGCGTGGCGGGCGTGGAAGCCCGCACCCTGCTCGTCGGCGGAGCCTTCACCGCCGTGGTCCTCGGCCTCGCCGCCCAGCAGACCCTCGGCAACCTCATCGCCGGCACCGTGATCCTCAGCGCCAGGCCCTTCAAGGTCGGCGACAAGGTGCGCCTGCAGGGCGGCCCCCTCGCCGGCCAGGTGGAGGGCACCGTGAGCTCCCAGGGCCTCCTCTACACCACCTTCGTCTCCGGCGGCGAGTCCGTGATGGTGCCCAACAGCGTCGTCCTCAACGTCGCCATCATCGCCCAGGGACCGTCCGGCGCCCGCTGACGGGCCAGCGGCTGGGCCAGACGCGCGCCGAGGCGCCAGAAGCCCCGCCGACGGGCCAGCGCCCCCTAAGAGTCCCCGCGCGCGCACACGCGGTAGCGCAGGAAGAGCTGCGAGTCGCTTTCGAGCACCGAGGCGAGCTCCACGCCCAGGGGAGAGTCGAAGTGGGCGCCCGCCCCCGCGAGGATCCGCAGCGCCGGCTCGCCGTCCGGCGGCTCGCCCGCGAGCGTCGGCGCGAGGGACAGAAACAGCTCGTCCACGAGCCCGGCCCGGAACAGCTGTCCGTTCAGCCGCGGCCCCCCCTCGCACAGCAGCAGCCCCACCTGCAGGCGATCTTGCAGCTCCGCGAGAGCGCCGGGGAGATCGAGCGCCCCCTCCCGCTCACGCCGCACGTACTCCACGTGCGCCGCCGTCGCCGCCAGGCTCGCCTGCGAGGGCGTGAGGATCGCCACCCGCGAGTCCTCATCCGCCAGCAGCGCCAGCGTGGGGGAGAGGTCCAGGCGGCCCGAGACGATGCACGCCAGCGGCTGCTCGCTGCGACCCTCCGCCACGCGCGCCCGCCGCGTGGCCGGGTCGGTGACGATCGGCCCGTAGCCCTCCGCTCGTGCCGTCCCCGCGCCCACCAGCACCCCGTCCACCACGCTTCGCAGCGCGTGGAAGAGCCCACGGTCCGCGGGCCCCGAGAGCGGCGCCGAGCGCCCCGACACCGACGCCCGCCCGTCGAGCGTGCTGGCCATGTTCACCAGCACGTACGGCCGCCGCCCGCCGCCCGCCGCCCGCCGCCCGCGCAGCGCGAGCTCCCGCACGAACTCCTCCGGCGTCAGCGACTCGCCGGGGGGAAGCAGGCGTCTGAGGGCGATCGGCGGCTCGACGATGGCCGTCGAGATATAGCAACTTGTAAACACCTGAATGGGACGACCTGCTACGGTCGGGGCGTCTGGCCGGCCATCTTGACCGGCGAAAGCAGTCAGTGCAGGCGCTCGCAGGTTGAGGCTCTTGAAGCATTCTCCGCGGGATCAGCAAGCACCGAAACACCGTGGAGGAGCTCCATATATGCCTACCGGCACAGTGAAGTGGTTCAGCGACGACAAGGGGTTCGGGTTCATCACCCCCGACGACGGCGACAAGGACCTGTTCGTACATCACACGGGCATCAACGGCGAGGGGTATCGCTCGCTGCAGGAGGGCGCGAAGGTGTCCTACGACGCAGAGCAGGGCGACAAGGGCCCGAAGGCCGTCAACGTCCAGGCGATTTGAGCACGTCGCGATAGATGTTCTTCGGGGCCCGCTTCGGCGGGCCCCATCTCTTGGGAGGCTCGCATGAGCGTCGAATACGGGATCGTGCTCGGGGCGCCCCGCTCGGGGACCACATTCCTGATGGACGTCCTCGCCACCCTTCCGGACGCCGAGTGCGTGACCGGCGGCCTGCTGCCCGTGGGCATCGCCCACCTGGCCGCCCAGCCCCTTCCCGAGGACATGCAGGCGCTGCTGCGGCGCAGCCTGCGCGGGGCCATCGACGACTACCTGCAGGGGCCCGCCTTCCGCTCCCAATGGGCGGCCCTGCGCAAGTGGCGGCTGATCGGATGCCCGCCCCGCGGCCTGCCCGGAGCGCTGCGGTCCGTGCGCCGCGAGCGCGCCCTGATCTACAAGGAGCCCTTTCTGGCCTTCGCCCCGGAGCTGGCGTACCGCGTCTGCGGCGAGGCGCCCGTGATCCACATCTTCCGTGACGGACGCGACGTGGCCGACTCGCTGGTGCGCAGCTACGACGTGCTCAGCGACCGCAAGCTCGCGGGCCTGCAGTCCAGCGAGGTCATGATCGGCCGCCGCGTGGGCGAGCTGTACGTGCCCTGGTGGGTGCACGAGGGCCAGCAGGAGCGCTTCCTCGCCGCAAGCCCCTACGTACGTGCGATATGGATGTGGCGCGAGATGGTCAGCCGCTGTCGTGAGCTCTTCGCCGATTCCCATGTGTCCCAGTCCGGACGTGTGCTGAGCGTGCGCTACGAGGATCTCGTGCGCGAGCCTCTCGCCGAGGGCCAGCGGATCGTCGCCCACCTGCGCCAGCGCTCAACCCGGCGCACCCGGCGGCGGCTGCGCGCCGCCAGCCTCGGCTCGATCGGCGTCCACCGCCGCCGTGAGCGGCACGAGATCGCCGCCGCCGAGGAGCTCGCCGGCGAGGAGCTGCTGGCGCTCGGATACGAGCTGTCGGGGACCCGGGGCGCGTGAGCGGCGAGGCCGCGGCCCTTCCCGGCGCCGGCTCCCCGGGAGGCGCGACCCTGCCCATGGAGCTCGCGGTGCCCGCGCCGGCGGGGACCGTGGGCGACACGCGCGTGCGCGTCCAGGCACGGGTCGCCGCCCTTGGCCTGATCGTCATCGTGGGCCTCAGCCTGCTGCTCGTGGTGATGGCCGCCGACCGCCCCAGCCTGCTCTCCGCCACCAGCCACAGCGGCTTCTTCCCCGGCTGGATGGCAGGCCCGCTGGGTGGCCTGTGGCCCGGCCTCACCCGCAACGCCACCGCCCTGAAGTACATCTTCACCGGTGCCATCGTGGCGATGTACGCGAGCTACCTGATCGCTCTCGCCTACGTGCCCAGCCGCCTCGGCGCCCGCTGGGCGATAGTGGCGATCCTCGCCGTCCACGCCATCTTCCTGCTGGCCCCTCCGATGGCCCTCACCGACATCTTCAACTACGTCAACTACGGACGCATGGAGGTGGTCCACCACCTCAACCCCTACACCACCTTCCCCGTCCTCGAGCCCCACGACGACCCCTCTTACGCGCTCAGCAACTGGCACCAGCTGCTCAGCCCCTACGGCCCCCTGTTCACGCTGCTCACCTTCGCCCTCGTACCCCTCGGCGTCGCCGCCTCATTCTGGGTCATCAAGCTGGCCCTGGCCGTCACGAGCCTCGCCACCATCTTCCTGGTGTGGAAGTGCGCCCGCCTGCTCGACCTCGATCCCGTCAAGGCGATCGTGCTCGTGGGCCTGAACCCCGTCGTGCTCGTGTGGGGACTCGGCGGCGACCACAACGACTTCCTGATGGTCTTCTCCATCGTGCTCGGCTTCTACCTGCTGCTGCGCGCCCGCGAGCCTCACGCCGCCGCCGCCCCGCCC
>DATJMB010000149.1:0-4065 GCA_035508995.1 Solirubrobacteraceae bacterium
CGGCGTGGGGATGGCGGCCCGGGGGGTTTTCTGCGCTCGCTGGGTGAGGCCTGGGTGCGCGGTGTCGAGGTGGATTGGGGTCGCGCCTTCCAGGGCAGCGGCGCGGTCAAGACTCGACTGCCGAGCTACGCCTTCCAACGCGAGCACTACTGGCCGCGGCCGCAGCCGTCGGACGGGAGCGCGAACGGCGCGCCCGGGGATGGCGCCGCCGGGGACGCGGGCTTCTGGGATGCGGTGCGGTCGGGTGACCTGGAGGAGCTGGCCGGCGAGCTCGGGGTTGGCGGCGAGGCGCAGCGGGCGGCGCTGGACACGGTGCTGCCGGCGCTCTCGGAGTGGCGGCGCAGGCGGGAGCAGGAGTCGGCGCTGGACGGTTGGCGGTATCGGATCGACTGGCGGCGGGTGACATCTCCCGGAACGGGCGCGCTGGCTGGCGTCTGGCTGGTGCTCGTCGCACCGGAGGCTCTCCAGGAAGGGTGGCTCGGGGAGCTGACGGGGGCGCTGGAGGCGCGCGGGGCGAAGGTCGTTCCGATCGCCGTCGATCGCGACGACGGCGTCGACCGTGGCTCGCTGGCTCGCCGTTTGCGGGAGGCGCTCGCGGACGAGGAGGAGCCCGGGGAGGGCCTGGTGCCAAGTGGAGTGCTCTCGTTGCTGGCGCTGAGCGGCGCTCGCCATCGCGCGTGCCCGGCCGTCCCGTGGGGGGTGGCCGGATCGCTGGCTCTGGGGCAGGCGCTAGGAGATGTCGGCGTGCAGGCTCCCCTGTGGCTCGCGACTCAGGACGCCGTGGCGGTGGGTGCCGAGGATCGCGTGGGCGGCGTGCTGCAGAGCGCGGTGTGGGGGATGGGCCGGGTGCTGAGCCTCGAGCACCCACGCCGCTGGGGCGGCCTGCTCGATCTCCCGGAGGCACTCGACGGGCGCGCGTGGGGACGGCTGTGCGAGGCCCTGGCGGGGGAGGAGGACCAGGTCGCGATCCGTGCGGGCGGCCTGTTCGCGCGCAGACTGGTGCGGGCCCCCGCCGGGCCGGATGCGCGGGAGGGGGCCGGATGGCGAGGGCGGGGCACGGTGCTGCTCACGGGCGGCACCGGTGCGCTGGGCGGGCACGTGGCGCGGTGGCTCGCGGGCGCGGGCGCCGAGCACATCCTGCTGGCGAGCCGCAGCGGCCCGCAGGCGCCGGGCGCCGAGGAGCTCGTGGGCGAGCTCGAGCGGCTGGGCGCGAGGGTGAGCGTGGCGGCCTGCGACGTGTCCGATCGGGGGCAGCTCGAGCAGCTGCTGGCGTCGGTGCCGGCGGAGCATCCGCTGGACGCCGTCGTGCACGCCGCGGGAGTCGGCACCGAGGACCGCGAGCTGGAGGCGCTGACGGCGGAGATGCTCCAGCAGACCTTGGCCTGCAAGGCCGAGGCGGCGCTTCACCTGCACGAGCTGACCGAGCAGATGGAGCTCTCGGCGTTCGTGATGTTCTCCTCGATCGCGGCCACCTTCGGCTCCGCCCGGCAGGGGGGCTACGCGAGCGCGAATGCGCTCCTGGACGGCCTTGCGGCGCATCGCCGCGCACGCGGCCTGCCCGCGACGTCGGTGGCGTGGGGCCTGTGGGCCGGCGCCGGCATGGGGGAGCTGGCCGGCGCTCGCCTGCGCCGGCGGGGAGTGCTCGAGATGCCGCCGCGGCTGGCGATCGCGGCGCTGGCGCAGGCGCTGGATCGCGGGGAGACGTGCCTGACGGTCGCCGACCTGGACTGGGAGCTCTACGCCCCGTCCTACACCGTCGCCCGCGCCCGCCCGCTGATCGGCGAGATACCCGAGGTGCGGCGGATGCTCGAGCGGGCCGCCTCCGCTCCCGCGGGCGACGCGCGGGAAAGCGCTCTGGCGCATCGCCTGGAAGGTCTTTCCGAGGGCGACCGGGCGCGGGTCGCGCGCGAGTTCGTGCGCGCCGAGGCGGCCGCCGTGCTCGGTCATTCAAGTGCCGCCGCGGTGCCGCCGCAACAGCCATTCCAGGAGCTCGGGTTCGACTCGCTGATGGCCGTGGAGCTGCGCAACCGCCTGAGCGAAGCCAGCGGGCTGCAGCTGCCGACGACGCTGATATTCGACCACCCCAACTCCACCGCCCTGGCCGACTGCCTGCTGGGCCTGCTCGCCGCGGAGCCGGCGCCCACGGGCGTCGCCCTGGAGGCCGAGCTCGGCAGGCTGGAGGCGGCGATCGGCTCACTGCCGGACGACGGCGAACGCGGTCGACTGACATCGCGCCTGCAGGAGCTTTTGGGACGGCTGAATGGCGGCCGGGAGTCCGCTGGGGGCGCCGTCCTCGCGGAGAGGATCGAGGAGGCATCCGACGAGGAGATCTTCGAGCTGATCGACCGGGAGCTGGGAGCGTGAGCGGGCCCGAGATCGCACACACCGCAGAGGAGGAGGATCACGTGCAGAGCGAGAACGTGCAGGGCGAGGAGAAGCTGCGCCGGTATCTGAAGCGGGTCGCCGTCGATCTGCACGACGCACGCATGCGGCTGCGGGAGGCCGAGCTGCGCAGCCGGGAGCCGATCGCGATCGTGGGCATGGGCTGCCGCCTGCCGGGCGGCGTGAGCTCGCCGGAGCAGCTCTGGGAGCTCGTCCGAGCCGGATCCGACGGGATCTCGGCGTTCCCGGCCGATCGTGGCTGGGATGGGGGGGCGATCGGGGCCGCTCTGGATGCGATGGATGCGGGCTGTGCGCGCGAAGCGGGGTTCGTGCAGGGCGCCGGCGAGTTCGACGCGGCGTTCTTCGGGATCAGTCCGCGGGAGGCGTTGATGATGGATCCCCAGCAGCGTCTGCTGCTGGAAGTCGCGTGGGAGGCCATCGAAGACGGGGGCGTCGACCCGCTGTCGCTGCGGGGCAGCCAGACGGGGGCGTTCGTCGGCGTGAGCCCGCAGTTCTACGGTGGCGAACAGAAGCTGACGTCCGGTGGCGGCTACAACGTGACGGGCGGCGCCGGCAGCGTGGTCTCGGGGCGGGTGTCGTATGTGATGGGGTTGGAGGGTCCGGCGGTGTCGGTGGATACGGCGTGCTCCTCGTCGCTGGTGGCGTTGCACCTGGCATGTGGGGCGTTGCGCGGCGGGGACTGCTCGCTGGCGCTGGCGGGCGGCGTCGCGGTGATGGCGACTCCGTTTGCGTTTCTCGAATTTCATACCCAGGGCGGCCTGGCGTCGGATGGTCGGTGTAAGGCGTTTGCGGATGGGGCTGATGGGACGGTTTTTGGTGAGGGTGTGGGTGTGTTGCTGTTGGAGCGTTTGTCTGATGCGGTGCGTGGTGGGCGGCGGGTGTTGGGTGTGGTGCGGGGTAGTGCTGTTAATCAGGATGGGGCGAGTAATGGGTTGGCGGCGCCGAATGGTCCTTCGCAGCAGCGGGTGATTCGTCGGGCGTTGGCGAGTGCGGGTTTGTCGGGGGGGCAGGTGGATGTGGTGGAGGGGCATGGTACGGGGACGACGCTTGGTGATCCGATTGAGGCGCAGGCGTTGTTGGCGACGTATGGGCGGGAGCGGCGTGGGGGGCGTCCGTTGTGGTTGGGGTCGGTGAAGTCGAATATTGGGCATACGCAGGCGGCGGCTGGTGTGGCGGGTGTGATCAAGATGGTGCTGGCGCTTGGGCATGGGTGGTTGCCGAGGACGTTGCATGTGGATCGGCCGAGTGGTCATGTCGATTGGGGTGCGGGTGAGGTTTCGTTGTTGACTGAGGGGGTGCCGTGGTTGCGTGGGGAGGAGCCGCGGCGGGCGGGGGTGTCCTCGTTTGGGATCAGTGGGACGAATGCGCATGTGATCATCGAGGAGGCGCCGGTTGTTGACGGGGGGCCTGTCGATGGTGGGCCTGTCGATGGGGCGCCGGTTGTTGTTGAGGGTGGTTTGTCGGTGGGGGATGTGGTGTTGGGTGGTGGGGTGGTGCCGTGGGTGCTTTCGGGTAGGGGTGAGGGTGCGTTGCGGGGGCAGGCGGGGCGGTTGCTGGCGCATCTGGGGGGGAGTCCGGAGGTGGGTGTGTGTGATGTCGGGTTGTCGTTGGCGGGGAGGTCGGTGTTCGAGGACCGCGCGGTGGTGGTTGGCGAGGATCGCG
>DATJMB010000150.1:0-19193 GCA_035508995.1 Solirubrobacteraceae bacterium
GCCGGTCAGCGGCTCGGGCAGCAGCGGGGTGGCGATTTCGACCGTGCCCACCTGGGAGGCGTCTGGACAGGAGCTTTCGGCGAACTGGCCATCGGTGCACGCCTGCAGGCCGTTGGCGAGGCCGGGCGAGAGGGAGGTGCCGGTGGGGAGGGCGAGGGAGATCTCGCTGAGGGCGGGGGCGGCGAGGCCATAGGCTTCCTGATCTCGGGGCAGCGCCAGGTCGATGTCGTAGCCGGAGGGACTGTCCCGTCGGGTGGTGTCGGCTTCGGGGTGCTCGCTGGGATCGGGGCCGACATGCAGTTCGGCGCCGGAGAGGGAGAGCTGTTCGCAGCCCACTACGGCCGGCAGGGTGGCCGCGCCGCGATCGGAGGCGTCCTGCCAGGACTGCACTTCCAGGCCCACTTCGAGCGGTTTTCCGCTGCACTGGGTGGGGTTCGTGATGAAGGGCGCCGGGGGCGCTTCGCCAGGGCCGCATTCCGCGTCGAGCTGGTTGCAGCGCAGTTCGTCGTGGCTCGGGTCGGCGGGCACCCCCCAAAGGGTGATGGTGGCTTTGGTGAGGGGCAGCAGCGTGGAGACGGACGTGATGGTGGCGGTGAGCTTGGTGGCGGGGGTGAGCTCGCCGCTCGGCTGGGCGTCGACCTGGACGAGGAGGTTGGCGAGGAGCAGCGAGGCGCCGAAGGTGGCGACATGGCCGGCGGAGGGGGCGAGGTTGAAGAGAGGCAGCGGCACGGCCTGCGTTTCCGCTTCGCCCGCGCTTTCGCCTTCGATGTGGAAGGAGGCCTCCAGGACCCCAACCTGCGCGTTCTTGGAGCAGTGGAGCGCCTGGAAGCTTTCCTGGGAGCAGCGTTCGATCGCCTGGGGGTTGCCGAGGAGACCGGGGGGGAGGGTGACCGTGGCCGTCTGCAGCTGGTCGGCCGGTTCGCCGGAGGCGGCCTTGTTCATGGCGAAGGTGGCCGATACGTTCGGGTGGGCGCCGGCCTGGTTGGGTTCCACGCCCGCCTGTGAGGAGGACTCTTCGACGGCGAAGCTTTCGATGCCGAAGGAGGCGTGCGCGATGGCGGGACTCGCGGCGAGCGCCGCCAACGCCGCCAGCAGGGCCGCGGCGAGCGGCGAGGTGGCTGACCTCAGCCAGGGACGTGCGAAGCGACGCTCAGGCATGGGACCGCTTTGGGCTGGCCTCCGCGCCGCTCGTGGCGGCGATCGGCCTGTGGAGGGTGAGGGTGAGGCTCGTCGCGGTGTCGCCGGCGGCGCCGGCCTCGATGCGCAGGGTGAGGGTGCCGGTGCGGGCGAGCTGCCGCCGGGCGAGGCGGTTCAGGGAGATGGGGATCAGGGCGGTGGTGGCTTTCGCGAGTCGGACGGAGCCGTGGGCGACGAGCACGCTCGTAGCGTGGATCGTGGCGGTGACCCGCACCGTGAGGGCGGCAGGGGCGCTCGTGTGGACGGCGAGGGCGAGGCGGCCGGTGCGGGCGAAGGCGCGGCGCTGGCGGGACGCGATCTTGCCGATCGCGATGGTGGCGACAGCGGGTGCCTGTTCTTCGAAGCCGGCGGCGCCGAGCATGGCGCTCTGGGGGGTCGTGAAGGCGGGGGATCCGCTGCTCGAGGCGGATGGACGGCAGGTCGCTTCGGTGCAGGCACCCGCAGCGGATGGGCTTGGGAAGCCGCCGTCGACGCGGGCGTCGTAGATCTCGGCTTCGCCGCTCGGCGCCGAGCTTTCGGTGGCCCGCGGCGAGGTGAGCTGGGCGTTGGTTGTGAGGAAGACGTCATCGCCGCTGGCGGTGGTGCCGTCGAGGTGGAAGCCCTCGTTGGAGCCGTTGGAGATCAGCTGCAGCTGGTCGTTCTCCCACTCGTAGACGTTGTCCGGAGGGTCACTCACGCCGGCGGGCGCCGGCGAGACTTCGGGCAGCAGGGGGTCGGGGGATTCGAAGAAGACGCGTGAGCCGTCTTCGCTGAGCGCCACCGGCTTGCCGGGGGGCGCGTAGCTGCCGCCGCCGGCCGGGCCGAGGGTGGCGTTGCCGGCGGGCGCCACGCCTTCGGGCGCGCACGAGAGGCAGGCGAGCGTGTCGTCTTCCGCCGAGTAGCGGTACACCTCGCTGTGGAGCTGCACCACCGGCTCGCCCGTGGGATGGTCGTCGGAGAGCCCGTCGAGGCCGTCGGGGCCATATTCGACGAGCGTGAGGTGGCCGGCTTCTCCGGGTGCCGGGGGTGGTTCGACGGACTGGACCGCGTCGATCTCCTCGTCCGCGCCTGAGCCGATCGCGATGCGCTGGCCGGCGGCGAATCCCGCGGTGCTGGCGACCGTGAGCGTGTGTTCGCCGGTGATGGCTTCCGCGGTCAGGTCCGTGCGGGCGCCGCCGGCTTTCCCGGTGAGATCGCCGTAGGCGGAGAAGGCGAGCACCGAGCCGTCGGGCGTGGGGTAGGCCGGCCGGATGACGTCCGGCTCGGCGACGAGGCCCGCGGGATGGCCTCGGCCGCAGTCGGGATCGCACTGGTTGACGTCGGGCCAGGAGAGGGTGGCGATGAAGGTGGTGAGCCCGGTGGCCGTTGCGTAGCGGTAGAGGTTGGGCTGTCCCGCAACGGGTTCGGGGCGCTGCGGGGCGGCGACACCGAGCTTGTCGGTGGCCACGAAGTAGACGGCGGCGCCGTCGTTGGCGATCGCGCTGACGCCGAGCACCCCGCTGCCGCCGCCGATGGCGGCGACGGACATCGGCGCCGCGGCGCCGATCGGCTGGGAGGTGGTGTCGAACTCGTACAGTTCGTCAGCGCTCGAGGCGCCCGCGAGACCCTCGTCGCTGGTGAAGAACACCAGCGAGCCGTCTTCGGCGGCCCCCTCGTAGCGGGCTTCTCCGGCGGAGGACGCCTGGTCGATTTCGACGGTCCTCGGTTCGGGGGCCGTCTGTTCGCCGGGCTCCTGTGCGGGGATTTCGCGCATATAGAGATGGGGCGGCCCCGCGCCCTCGAGTTCGGTGCGGGGAGGGGGGCTCTCGAAAAAGGCCTTGATGGCGTGTTCGGAAGTGGCGAGGGCGTGGGTGGTGCTGCCCTGGTAGTTGGGAGGGACGAGTTCTTCTTTGAGCCAGTTGCCGGCGCCTAGGATGGCGCCGAAGAGGCTGACGAGCGCGTTTTCTTTGACGTCGAGCAGGGTGGTGGTCTGGGCGGCGACGTCTCGCAGGTACAGAAACTGGGGCGGGTAGTTGAGATCTTCCAGGCCCGTGGCCCCCGGGGTGAGGGATTCGGCGCTGCTGAACACCACCGCGCTGGCGTCGGGGGTGGCGGCGTCGAGCTCCGCCGAGTAGGAACCCATGCCGGTGCCGGTGGGTCCCCGCGAAAGCCACGTCATCGTCCCTTCGGGGCTCTGCAGGTAGAGATCCTCGGCGTGGGAGTGGGCCGGCCGGCTCGGGGCCGGCTGGTCCACGCCGGAGGCGTAAGAGACGGGGGTCTGGAAGATCGTCTGCCGCAGATCGGCGGTCCAGAAGACCGGCTGCTGGGCTTCGAAGAAGCCGCTCACGGGTTCCGGCGGGGTGGGTGTGAGGGCCTCCGTCTGCCAGCCCTCAGGGGTGCGCTGCGAGCGATAGAGGTTGACGGCCGCCGAGCCCGCGCCGCAGCAGCCCCCCACGCCCTCCCAGTTCACCGCTTCGCCGGAGGTGGCGGCGGCGGCGAAGTCGGGGAGCTCACCGTCGAGGCCCACTTCGTGGCCGGCGTCGGTGTAGCGGCTGACGAGCTCATACGAACGGCCGTCGGGCAGGGCGGCCGCGGCGGTGTTGGCGAAGGCGAGCGAGGCGCACAGCCCGAGGGCGAGGGTGATCGCCGCGTGCCGGAGAAGCTCGCGCGCTCCCTCGCCCGTCTGCGATCGCTGAGGCCCGCCGCCGCTCATACGCTCATGCCCTCCTCGGACAGGCCACGCGGGCGGTGGCGCTCGCGCGGGTGCCGTCCGCGAAGGCGAACTGGGCGGCGAAGCGAAAGCCACCATGAGGACAGCCGCGGGGCAGCACCACGCCCTTGGGCGTATAGGAGATCGTGTGGCCGTGGCCGCGGCGCCGGTAGAGGATGTGGGCTGGGCCGATGGTGGATGTGAGCTGTACGACCGCCACGTCCGGTGCCGCCGGCAGGGTGGGCACGAGGGGCAGTTCGGTCTGCAGGCTGCCGCCGGCCGGGCCTGGCGCGAGGGCCGCCGGGAAGACGAGGTTGGCGAGCAGCGGGGTGGTGCCCTGGGCGTCGTAGAGGAGGCTGATCTGGCCTTCGCTCAGGGGCGCCATGAAGGTGGCGATGGTGGCGTGCTCGTCGATCAGCTGACCGCCGAAGGGCACCACCACGATGGCCGATCCATAACCCATGCGAGAGTTCGCCGGGCAGTCCCCCGGGCCGGCCGTTTCCAGGGTGGTGGCGGTGCAGCTTTCGAGGCCGAGGCCGCTGGTGGCGAAGCCGAGGTCGCCGGGATAGCGCAGGTCGATCTGGCGCAGCGGCGAGGGGACGCCGCCGGCGGGGTTGGCGGCGAGGGAGAAGCCGAACAGGATGGTGGTGCCGGCGCCCAGCCGCTCGGGCTGAAGGCTCACGTGCAGCTTCGCGCTCTCCCGCGCCAGGCACGCGCCGGGCAGCCAGGCGCCGAGCAGAACGCATGCCGTGAAGGCGCAAGTCAGGCCCTTCCTCACCCGTTCACCCGATTCCCCAGATCCCCACACGCCCCGAGCCGGAGGCTCAGTAGCGCAATGTCCCCCGCGTCTGCACCACCACCGGGAAGGAGCCTTCCCGCAGGATCGTCCCGTAGAGCCCACCCTGTCCGCTGGCGTGGCTGAAGCGGCCGGTGCCACTCGACACCGACATCGAGCCGCCGAAGCTCGCGTAGCGCCCCGAGGAGCGCAGCTTGCCCACTCCGTGGCCCGTGAGGGAGCCGCCGCCGTTGGGATAGAGGACGAAGCTCGCGCTGACGGAGGTGCCGACGTCGAACGACACTCGCACCCGTCCAACGAGGGTTCCCGACACCCTGCCTTCCTCGATCAGGTAGGCGCCCGATTCGCCCACCAGATGAAGGTGTCCTTCGTCGTTGACCGTCAGCGAGCGCGAGATGCGGGCGACGACGGGACCGGCGGCCTGCGCGGTGGCGCCGGCGGCCAGACTGGCCAGTGCGAGGGGCACGGCCAGAAGCGTGGAAAGCGCAAAGTTTCCGCAAATACGACTTTCACCTTTTTGTTTCCGACTGCGGGATCCGCCATGCCCGGTGGGATTGTTCATAGAAACGCCCTCTGTACCCTCTTCTCGAAAGAAATTGGATGGTTCAAACTAATGTACCAGCCTATGTAAGAACACGTCGCGGCTGTTCGGCGGCGCATCTTCCGCCTGTCCGGCAGTGACTGACTATCGGCTGTCACGGTGTGGCCGTCAGCCGCGGATGAGGACCGTTAACCGTGAGTGTCACCGTTGCTGACATTCGCTGATCCGCCGCATGGGCCGGGGAGACGCGATTTGAACGCGTGGCGAAGGTTGGGGCGGAGGGTGAGCTAGGCGGGAATGCTCATCCGCGCGAGCCACTGTGCCGGCTGGGCGATCTCCTGGCCGCTCGGCAGCTCCGCGGGGGAGCGCCAGGCCAGGGCGAGCGTCTCCACGCCGGCCTGCTCCACCACGTGGTCACAGAAGCTCCGGCCCGCCTCGTACTGGCGCATCTTCAGCTCCAGGCCGAGCAGCCGCTCGAGCACTCGCCACGGCAGCCCCCTGGATTCGCGCCGGCGGTCCATCGCGATACGCAGTCGCGGCAGGCCCGGCAGCAGCTCCGCTCCCACCGCGTCCATGGTGTGCTCCGCGTGGCCCTCGATCAGCGACATGGTGGCCTGCATCCGCTCCACCAGTCGCCAGCGGTCCTCCCCCAGGGTGAGTCGCAGCAGTTCGCCGTGACGGGCCCGCTCGATCAGCGCCTGCAACTCGCCCTCACGGGCCCAGCGCAGGAGCTCTCGCGGGTCGGGGAAGCGCCCGCCGCTCTGGCCCTGCTCACCAGCCGTGTCCTTGCCGCCGGCCGCCGCGGAGCCCTCCCCCGAAGGCTCACCGGAGCTTCCGCCGACGGCCACCTGCAGGCCCTGGAGCAGCTCCCGCAGCAGACTCGCCAGGTGCTCCTGCAGCCACGGCGCGCCGGAGAACTGCACAGCGTGAGTGATCTCGTGGATGGCCACCCACGCGAGCAGCTGCTCCCGGTCCACCTTCAGCGTGCGGGAGGCAGCCAGCAGGTTCGGCTCCAGCAGCAGCAGCCGGGGTGTGGCGGAGGGGTCCAGCAGCGAGATGTCGTACTGGCCCAGCACCCGCTGGGAGAGCAGGCCGGTCACCGCGCCGAGCTGTGCCCCGAGCACGTGACCCGAGACAGCCTCCACGGGTCCCGAGAGCAGTCCCCGAGAGCCGTTCGCGTCCTGCTTGGCTCGCTCCATGGACTCGAGCAGCGGCCGCATGGTGCGCAGGTTCGCGGCGATCCATCCCGGCCTGTCAACAGCCTCCAGGGGCGGGAGCTCCCGGGATAGCTCGAGGCCCGTGTACTCGCTCACCCGCCGCGCGAAGTCGTGCGCCAGCGGCTGCACCGAGCGCACCGGCATCCTCCCCGTGGGCGCCGACCCCGCCATCAGCTCTCCCACCCGCTGCGCGGTCTGCCAGTCGATCGCGGCGGCCGCGTCCATGCACATATCCTAGGAGGGTGCAGACGCCCCTCCAGACGCCCCTCGACAAGGACGTCGTCGCCTGGACACGCCTGCTCGCCGACCCCACCGACGCCTCCGCCGTCGTGCGGGCGCTCGCCCGCCCGCCCATCGAGCTGCGCCAGGTGGACCTCGCGCGGGTGATCCAGATCGCCCGCCGGCGCAAGCTCGACATGCTCGCCGCCCTGCACGCCGCCGTGGAGTCTCCCCAGCTGCCCCCCGAGGCGAGGAGCCGCATCGGCCGCTTCCTGGAGCTCCACACCGCCGCCGCTCAGGCGCTGGACGCCGCCCGTCCCGACCTCCTGGCCCGCGCCGCCCTCGGCGCCGAGCGAGAGCCGCCGCGGGGAGCCTCCGCCAAGAGCCCTCCCGCCGCCGAGGAGGCTTTGCGGGATATGCAGCGGATCGTCTCCGAGGAGGTGCTCGCGGACGTGCTTCGCATCGGCGCCCACCTCAACGAGCTGCGGTTGGACACCGACCTCGACATCTCCCACGGCATCGTCCGCTACATGGAGCTCCTCAAGCTCTCCGCGCTCGCCCAGCGGCCTGCCGAGCAGTCGCTGGGCGAGGCCCTCGCCGACGTCAACGCTCGCCTGCTGGTGGCCGCCACGGCGCTTCAGCGGGAGATCCTCCAGAGCTCTCCCCTGGACGCCACCATCCTCTCCCTGCAGGAGGAAGCCCAGGAGGGCCAGACCAAGCTCCGCGCCCACTCCACGACCCCCCGGGGGGAGCCCTCCCTGCACCCCTTCCTGCCGCGCAAGGGCGTGGGCCTGGCGCTCTCGGCCTCGGACATCGAGACCTATCGCGGCTGTCCCCTGCGCTACAAGTTCGCCCGCGTCCTGCGCATCCCCACCGAGACCACCGTCGGCCAGCGCTTTGGCATCGTCATCCACCAGGTGCTCGAGCGCTATCACTCAGCCGGCGGCAGCACGCTGGAGCAGCTGCTGGACCTCCTCGATGCCAGCTGGCGCCGCGCCGGCTTCGCCGGCAGCCGCGACGAGCGCGAGCTGCGCGCCAAGGCCCGCCTGGCCCTCGAGCGCTACCACGCCCGCCTGCACACCCAGGAGGCGGAGCCCGTCTGGTTCGAGCGCCAGTTCTCGATCCAGATCGGCCCCCATCACCTGCGCGGGCGGGTGGATCGCGTGGACCGACTACCCGCTCACGCACACGGCTCGGGACCGGTGGGTGGCCCGGGCGCGACGGGCGCCCGGGCGGAGGCCGGGGGCGGCGAAGCCCACGAGCTGATCGACTACAAGACGTCCAAGCCAAAGCCCCGGGAGCAGCTTGCCGACGACGTGCAGCTGTCCCTCTATGCCATTGCCGCCCGCGAGTCCTGGGGTCTTCAGGCGGTGTCCGGCGCCTATTACTACGTGCTCGACGACGTCAAGGTGACGCTTCCCCGGGAGGCCGAACCAGAGCGGGTACGGGAGACGGTGATGGAGGTGGGGGAGGGCATCCTCGGCCAGCGCTTCGAGCCCACGCCCTCCAAGGCCGCCTGCTCGCTGTGCGACTTTCGCATCGTCTGCCCCGCCGCCGAGCGGTAGCTCAGGGCCGCGGGCCGCGCTGCTTGAGAAAGCGCTGGAATTCCCGCTCCAGGATCTCCCCCGAGGGGATCTGGCGGGCGGCGAACTGGGGGTCGCTGTCGGCCTCCTCCTCCAGCCGCTCCACGAAGGCGAGGATCTCCGGGTCGCACTGCACCGCGGCTCCCACCTGTCGTTCGTAGTCCTCGGCGGCCTGCTCGAGCTCGCTGGCGTCCACCGACACGTTCACCAGCCTTTCCACCTTGCGCACCAGCGCCAGCGCCGCCTTGGGGTTGCTGGCGGCCGCCACGTAGTGGGGCACCCCCGCCCAGATGCTCGCCGAGGGCATCTCGGCTTCCAGGCAGGAGACGTGCAGGGCGCCGAGGATGCCTGTGGGGCCCTCGTAGGTGGAGGGCTTGACGCCCAGGCTTTCGATCAGCGCCGGCTCTGACGCGTAGCCCGTCATCGACACCGGCCGCGAGTGAGCCACATCCCCGAGCAGCGCACCGAGGGACACGATCATCTCCACCCCCAACGCTTCCGCGAGATCGATCAGGTGCGAGCTGAACGCCCGCCAGCGCATCGAGGGCTCCACGCCCCGCACCAGCACTAGGTCCCGGGTCGCCCGGGGGGCGTGGCCTTCGAAGATCTCCACCGTCGGCCACTTCAGCTCCCGGGACCCTCCCTCGGTGTGGCGGATCACCGGCCTGTTGGCCTGGAAGTCGAAGAACTCCTGGGGGTCGTAGTGGGCGAAGCGCCTGGCCCGCAGCGAGCGCACGAAGAAGCCGATCGCGTTCGACGCCGAGTCGCCCGCGTCGTTCCAGCCCTCGAAGGCGCATACCATCGCCGGCCTGCGCAGGCCTTCGGGCCGGTGATCCCAGATCAAAGGGGGCATGTCAATCACCGTACATCATGCGCTCGAGATCGCCAGCGGTTGTTCCTGATCCGATCGGTGGGGATTGAGTCGGGGCCGGCCGCGATGGGGTGGGGAGGCCGCGGACGGCGAGGCTCCGTTTTTTGGGTGCCCGCGCGTGCGCGTGCGCGTGCGCGCGGGCACGCGCGGGCACCCCGTTTTGGATGTTTCGCCCCGCCGCCGTGGTCCCGCCCCCGCCGTCGTCTCCGCCCAGCTGCCCGCACCGGCGACAGCGCCCCGGATGTCGGTGGTTTCCCGCGATCAAGGGCCGTCAGGATGATGCCGATGGTGTCCTGATGGCAGTTTCCGCCCTCGACACCCCTGCCACGCCCGCCGAGGCAGCCTCAGCCGACAGCTCTCCGGAGGTTTCCCCCGCTGTCCACGAGCGCGCCCAGAAGGGCCTCTATCCGGCGCGCGAGGGGGGCCGTTCGAGTCGCATGATCGGCGAGGTCGCCGTGGACCTCGGCTTCGCCGAGCGCGGCGAGGTCGACCGGGCGGTGGACCTCGCGAAGGAGCGTCGCAAGCAGACGGGGGAGATCCTCGTGCAGGAGGGCATCCTGCGCCAGGATCAGCTCGCGCGGGTAGTGGCCGAGCGCTTCGGCCTGGACTACGTGGATCTGTCGGTGTACGACATCGACATGGGCGCCGTGCAGCTGATCGGCCCGGAGGCAGCCAAGCGCTACCAGGCGGTGCCGATCGGCTTCGCCGAGGATGGCAGCCTGCTGCTCGCCACGGCGGACCCCACGAACGTGCTCACGGTGGACGACATCGCGATGATCACCGGCCGCAAGGTCCGTGTCGCGGTGGCCTCCGGCGAGGACCTGGGCATGCTCCTCACCCGCCTGGCGGGCATGGACGAGTCCATCGAAGACATCCTCGAGGAGGAGCACGAGGCCGAAGTCGCGGCCCGCGCCGAAGCCGAGGGATTCGTCGAGGAGGCCGACAACGACGCCCCCATCATCCGCCTCGTGCACTCCGTGATCGCCCAGGCCGTCCAGCAGGGAGCCTCCGACATCCACTTCAACCCCGAAGAGGGCGACGCCAAGGTGCTGTTTCGCATCGACGGCGTGCTCGCGCCGGCGGCCACCATCAAACGACGCATGGCCACCGGTGTGATCTCCCGCATCAAGATCATGGCCGACCTCGACATCGCCGAGCGGCGCCTTCCCCAGGACGGCCGCTTCGCGGTCACCGTCGAGGGCCGGCGAGTGGACATCCGGGTGGTCACGCTGCCGCTCGTCTACGGCGAGGGCGTGGTGCTGCGGATCCTCGACAAGGGCGTCACCGTCCAGGGCCTGCAGTCGCTGGGCATGGGGACCGACGAGCTCGAACGCTTCGAACGGGCCATCGCCAAGCCCAGCGGCGCGGTGCTCGTCACCGGTCCCACCGGCTCGGGCAAGTCAACCACCCTCTACGGCGCTCTGCACGTGCTCAACGACGGCGATCGCTCGATCCTCACCATCGAGGACCCCGTGGAGCAGCGCATCCCCGGCATCAAGCAGATGCAGATCGCCCCCAAGGCGGGGGTCACCTTCGACGTGGGCCTGCGCTCGATGTTGCGGGCCGACCCGGACGTGATCATGGTGGGCGAGATCCGCGACCGGGAGACCGCCCACATCGCCGTGGAGGCGGCCCTCACCGGCCATCTCGTGCTCTCCACCCTCCACACCCGCGACGCCCCCTCGGCTCTGGGCCGGCTGATCGACATGGGCATCGAGCCCTTCCTCGTGTCCTCGGCGATCGACTGCATCGTCGCCCAGCGCCTCGTCCGCCAGCTGTGCGAGCACTGCAAGCAGCCGCTGGAGGTGGCCGAGTCGGTGCTCGCCGAGCACGACCTCGCCGGCGCCCAGCCCCTCAATGCCGTCGGCTGCTCCCGCTGCGGCGGCACCGGCTATCGCGGCCGTCTGGGGATCTACGAGGTGATGTCCGTCACCGAGCACATCCGCGCCCTGATCCTCGAACGCGCCTCCGTGGACATCATGGTCACGGTGGCGGTCCGCGAAGGCATGCGCCGTCTGCGCGACGACGGCCTGGAAAAGGTCCGCCAGGGCCTCACCACGATCGCGGAGATCGAACGCATGACCTCCAGCTTGCTGGCGTAGGTCGAGGACGCGCGAAAGCTATTCCGGCGCTGGCTCCAGCACCGCGTCGAGCTGCCGCTTGAACACAGCCGGGTCGATCGCCGGGTAGCGGTAGAGCTCGGGCTCGATTGCCTCGTAAAGCTCACGCAGGCGAACTGGCTCCACGAGGTCACGTTCGATCATGACGCGGACGTCTTTCAGATCCTGCTCGAAGCTGCGCTCGATCTTCGACAAGGCCTGCGAGTAGAGGTCGAAGTGGTGGACCTCTACACGTCCCTCGCTGAGCACGTGCGGGCTTCGATCTCGCCAGCCTGGGAGCTCGGGGATGAAGTCCGGTGGTGAGGCGAGCTCGATGTTCAGGCCCAGGCGCTCCTTGAGGTCCGGCAAGGCACGGAAAAGATCGTCGTCTTCCGGCTCGAAACGCAAATCGACATCCACCGTCGTCGCACGCCAGCCCTCGATCACCGCCGTGGCGCCGCCCGTCAGGTAGATCCGGACCGGCCCGCGAGCCACGCGCCCGAGCTCCCGCGCGAGCTCCCGGATGCGTGTCTCATCGACGAGCGGACGCACTCTCGGCCGCCCGGGCGAAGCTCACCATGCGGCGCACGAGCGCGTTGTAGCGGCTGTGTGCGCCCGGCTCCCGTGAAAGCAGTTCGTAGAGACGGTGAGACGGCCGATGGGCTTCGCCGTCGGGAATCTCAAAGCCCAGCGCCCGCAGTCGCGGAGCCGCCATGCTCACGAGCAGCGAAGCCTCGCTCTCGCGTCCCTCGCGCAGATCAGCCAGGCCCTGGCTCACCAGCTCGTGTCCCGGAAGGTCGACCGGCACCGCTTCCATAGCCTCATCGTAGAGGCGACGCCTCACGGAGGGTGCGGGGCTTCAACCAGGCTGTGGTCGCGGCCGGCGAGTCTCAGGACGCCAGCAAAAGCGAGATTCGCAGCGGGCCGGAGGGGAAGGCTTCGCCGGTGAAGGAGTAGGCCTCGTAGGTGTGGCCGCCGTAGGAGACCGAGCCGCGGTCGGGGACAACGGGGGGGCCGGGGGAGAGGGTGCCCATCACCTGCCGGGAGCCCACCCGCATCAGCACCTGGGCGCCGGTGAAGAGATGGGCGAGCTTCAGGTAGCCGGCGTCGTCCTGGATGGCCATCTCGAAGTGGCCCACCACGCGGCCGCCGCTTCGCAGCACCCCCTGCACGGGCGCCAGCACGTAGGGCCCACCCACGTCCACGAGCAGGTGTCCGCCCACCGTCACCCGCACGCGCACCACGTGGATGTGTTCACGGAAGAACCGCACGATCGCCGACCGTGTGGCCGCTGGGTCCTGGGCCGCCACGGCGCCCGTGAAGAAGGCGGCGTGTTCCATGTGACGCACCGTTTCGCCGACGTCCGGGCTGTGGAGCTCCTCCCGGTAGATCGCTTCCCCGACGTGCCCCAGCGTTTCCACTCGCGCCTGCGCGAGCGAGCCCGGACAGGAGATGCCGGCCGAGGGCGTGAGCAGGGCCACGTGCAGGGTGCCCGACGGGTACACCGCGCCGGTGAGGACGTGCGCCTGAAAGCTCTTCCCGGCGACGCTCACGGCGCCGTCCGTGGGCGAGCCCGCTGGCAGGGTGCCGGCCATGGTGCCCGCCAGCCGCCGCCAGCCGCCGGCGTCCGCGCCGGCTCCTGCGCCGCCCAGCAGCAGCACCTGGGCGCCCGTCACCTGGTTGACCACCTGCAGGTAGCTCCTGTCGGATTGCACCGAGAGGACGTAGGTGGCGGAGGTTCCCGGGATGGAGCCCCGGACGGGTGCGATCGCCGCTCCGCCGCCCGCCCGCGCGAGCACCCGTCCGCCGCGGAGCACCTCGATGGCGACGATCTGGTTGAGCAGCAATCCCCGCAGGGCCGCTCCCGCGGCCGTTCCGTTGCCGGCGTTCACGGCGCTCGCCAGCGCCGCCGAGCTCACCACCCGGTGGACAGCCTGCGCCACGTCCCCGCCGCTCGCCGCCTCGTGGTAGATCCGCGCCGCCACCGTCCCAAGCGTGTCCCCCACTGCGCCCCCGCAGGCGGCACTGGGAGCCAGGCTGGCGGCGGCGCCCGGCGGCGTGCTCTGGCTGTGGGTGGCGGTGGCGGAGCCGCAGCCCGCGAGCAGGCACACGGCCGTGAGGAGGGCGAGCTGGCGCATCCAGGACGATCCTAGAGACGCCAGCTCGCCGGAGCCGCGGTTCCCCGCTGGGCCGCGGACTAGCTCTTCTTGGCTTTGCTCGAGGCCTTCTTGTTGGCGGCGCCCTTCTTGTGCTTCTTGCCCCTCTTGCTCTTGTGCTTGGCCGGCGGGACGGGCTTGGGGTTCAAGCGGTTCCAGCCGGAGTAGGCGTCGGGCTTGCAGCCGCTGGGCCGGCCGAGGTCGTAGGGCCCGGCGATCGCCTGGGTGACCACGCCTTTTTCGAGGTAGGCGTAGACGACCGTGAGCAGCACGTCCACCCGAGGCTCCTTGCAGATCGGCGTGCCGATCGCGAACTGCCCGGCGATCGTCTCGTAGCCCGCTTTGGCGGAGCCCACGCAGTTGGCCGCGTAGCCGGGGATTTCGTTCGAGCAGGAGAACGTGTCGGTGAGGGGTTCTTTGGTCGCGTTGGAGCTCACCAACGGCGCGGCCTGCACTCCCGTGACCGGTATCTGGGCCTGCAGCTGGTAGCCCGTGATGGGACCGTCGCAGTAGAAGGAGTAGGCGACCTGCTGTTCTTCGCTGCCCACTTCCGGGGAGCCCGGCGAGAGGCCGCCGAGGCAGGAGTAGTTGTTGGGATTGGATTCTTCCGCGCGCACGAGCGCCGGGGTCGCGAGCAGCAGGGCGAAGGAGCCCAGCATTGCGGCGAGCCACCAAGTGGCGTTGCGGTTGGTCGTTTTCAGTAGCTGCAATGTGGGTCTCCGTTCGTGATCGATGGACTGCTGTGCTGCCTTCAGTGCAGGAGCGCTTCCAGGCTCCGCACGGGTGAAGTCGGGTCGTAGGCGCGCGAGGAGCGCACGCCCTTCTTGACGTGGGGCGAGATCAGCAGCACCCCCGCGGGCGGTTCGGCGCTGAGCGTCGCCGTGGACGCGCCGGCCGGCAGGCCGCTGGCGGTGGCGTTGCCGACCGCGCCGAAGGTGATCGCGATCAGGCCCCGTTCGCGGTAGGCGGCGGTGGAGGTGATGGTGGGCACCGTCTGCTTGAGGAATTCGTCGGCTGCGGCGAGGGCGCCGGCGGTTTCGGGCTTGCAGCCTTCGCCCGCCGCGCCTTCCGGGCAGGGGGGCTGCACGATGGTGTCGAGCAGCTGGGGCGGCTTGCCGGTGAGCAGCGGGGTCTCGGCTGCGAGGGAGCTGGCGTCGATGGCCGACCATTCGCTCAGCAGCGTGCCCGCGGGCAGGAGCTGAGCGGTGACGTAGGGGGCGGCCGCGGGCTGGGCGAGGATCTGGGAGAAGGTGCCGCCGGAGAGGGTGATCAGCCAGATGCTCGTCACCGGCGGCAGCTTGGCCTGCTGCGCCCCTTCGCCTTCGCCGCTGCTCGGCGCGGAGGAGCTGGGGCTCTTGGGCTGGGTGGCCTTGGCGGTGGCGCCTGTGCCGGCGTTGGAAGGGGAGGCGGCGCTGGAGGCCGGTTTGGCGGCCGGCGTGGGCTGGGCCTGCGCGGACGGTGGCGTGGCGGTGGCGGTGGTCGGTGCGGCGGCCCGGTGGGCGGCGGAGCTCGCCACGGTGGCGGCGAGAGCGGGGATCAGCTTGGAGATCTCCGAGGCGCCCGCGAAGGAGGCGTCCGGCGCCGGTCCGATGGCCGCGCCGATCGCCACCCCCAGCGCCAGCATGCCCGCGGCGAGGGCCGCCGTGACGCGCATGGAGGGCAAACGCGGCCCGCGCGGTTGCCCCGCGCGCGGCCGCCACGCGGGCGAGCTCGAGCCGCCGATTGCCCCGCCCGTGGGGGCGGGGCGCGAGGAAGAGCCCTCCGGCTCCGTTCCCTCCGTGTCTGTGCCTGTTCCTGTCATCCGCTTGGGGTGGTGGTGGTTGGGGTGGTGGTGGTTGGGTGGCTGCTGGGTGGGTGGTGATGGCGGCGGGTGCGCAACCTGCGCCCCCAGCCCGTGTTCCTCATAAACTAAGGAAAGTCAATCCAACTAATGAGGATTATGGTAGATTCTGCGACAGCTTGTCAACCAACAGTCAACGAACCGAGAAAACGGAGTGCTTTTCCAATGAACCTGAATCGCCGCATACGAAGCCGCTCCATCGCCCTCGTGGCGACGGGCGTGCTCGGGCTCGCAGTGGCGCCCGCAGCCGCTTCGGCGGCGAGCACCACGATCACGATCAGCGGCGCCACGGCGTCCTACCCGCTCGTGTCGCTGCTCGCCCAGAAGTACGCGAAGATCGCCAAAGGGGCGGTCAAGTTCAAGATCTCCCAGGGTGGAGCGCAGGTGGGCATCAACGACGTGGCGGCGGGCCGTGTGACGATCGCCGACGTCTCCCGCGACCCGCTGCCCACGGACCCCAAGGGCCTGGTGTTCTACCCGATCGCCAAGTACGGGATCTGCGTGGTGACCAACAAGGCGAACGCCCTGTCCAACCTCACCGGCTCACAGCTGACCTCGATCTTCACCGGCAAGACCCGCAACTGGAGCCAGGTTCCCGGCGCCAGCGCCAGCGGCACGATCGACCTGATCAGCCGCACCTCGGTGGCGGGCGTGCTCACGAGCTTCCAGACGCTGCTGCTGGAAGGCAAGAAAGTGACCGAGCCGCTGGCCCAGGAAAAGTCCTCCGAGGGCCTGCTGCGGGCGGCGGTGGAATCGGATCCGAACGCGATCGGCTTCCTCTCCAACTACCAGGCGACCCTCGGCCAGGCGAAGCTCAACTCGGTCGGCTTCAACGGCGTGGCCTGCAACAAGTCCACGGTGACCTCCGGCCAGTACGCCGGCGTGGCGCGCTTCTACGAGGTGACCCAGGGGATGGCGCAGGGCAAAGCGTCGTCGTTCATCAACTGGATCAGCAAGTCGGCGGCGGCGCGGAAGATCATCTCCAGCCAGTGGATCCCCATCACCTGACGGGACGGTGAGCACCACCTCTCGCCAGCGCGCGCCGGCCCCGTTTCTCCAGGCGGGGCCGGCGCCACCTGAGTCGCCCGGCCCCGGCGGGCTCCTGCGAGGGGTCCGCCGGCGGCTCTCGGGTGCGCTCGCGCGGGTGCGCAACCCGTGGCCTGACCGCCGCGCCGAGCGTGTGCTGGGCGCGGTGTCGCTGTCGATCGGTGCGTGTGTGCTGGCGATGGTGGTGTTCGTGGGCGTGCGAGCGTGGCCGATCTTCGCCCACAACGGGCTCTCCTGGCTCGGGCCGGGTGGGAACCTGAACGAGCAGCTGGAAAGCATGCAGGCCACGGGCGTGAACCCGCCGGCGTCGGCGTTTGCGCTGAACGCCTGGCCGCTCGTGTACGGGACGCTGTTGAGCACCTTCTTCGCCGTGATCCTCGGCATCGTGGTGGCGGTGCTGGCGTCGATCTTCATCGTGGAGCTGGCCCCAGATGGGCTGCGCAAGGTGGCGATCCCCGTGATCCGGCTGCTGGCGTCGGTGCCGTCGGTGATCTACGGCCTGATCGGCATCCTCGTGCTGGTGCCCTTCGTGGGCAACCACCTGATCACCTCCTCCCAGAAGGCCTCCGTGCAGAGCACCGTGGAGCTCACCGGCCAGGGCCTGGGGGTTGTGATCGTGATCCTCACGGTGATGATCACGCCGATCATGATCGCCCTGATCTGCGAGGCCCTGCAGGCGGCGCCGCGCTCCTGGCGCGAGGGGGCGGTGGCGCTCGGGCTGAACCCGCTGCGGGCGGTGCTCGCGGTGACGCTGCGGGCGATTCGCCCGGCGATCGTGGCCGCGGCGGTGCTCGCCACCGCCCGCGCGCTCGGTGAGGCCGTGATGATCCAGATGGTCGCCGGCGGGAGCTCGTTCATACCGAACCTCTCCCACGGGCCGCTGGTGTTCCTCTACGAGCCGCTGCGCACGCTGGCCTCGGCGATCGTGGACTACCACGAAGGCATCGGCGCGCCGGCCCTGCAGGCGACGCTGTACGCGTTCGCGGCGCTGCTGCTGTTCTCCGCCTGCGTGCTCTCGGTGGCGGGCTACCTGATCAAGCTGCCGCTGCGGCGCTACCAGACGGCGGGCTAGCTCGTGGGTCAGGACATCAGATGAGCGTGTACGCCCCCCAACTGCAGGACGATCCGGAGCCTGGCTTTCAGCCGAGCTCCCGACCGGGGCGGCGGTCCTCGCCGTGGAGCTGGCGCTGGCGCGACCGGGTGGTGCTGGCGCTGGCGTGGGCCACGGGCCTCGGCCTGTGCGCGATCGCCGGCGCGATCGTGCTGTACATGGGCTTTCGCGGCCTCCAGTACCTGCGGCCGGGCCTGCTCTTCACGCGGCCGGCGATCGGCACCTCCCAGGCGAGCTCCGGCGGGATCCTCGACCCCCTGATCGGCACGGCGCTGCTGACGGCGATCGGGATCGCCCTGGCGGTGCCGTTGGCGGTGTGCAGCGCGGTGTGGATCGCCGAGTACGGCCGGCCGAGCTGGTTGGCGCGGGTGGTGGAGTCGAGCATCGAGATCGTGGCCGGCACGCCCGACATCGTGCTCGCGCTGTTCGGCCTGGCCGTCTTCCAGCTGAACCTGCTCGCCCCCTTCTCCTTCCGCGCCGAAGGCGGCGGCGTCTACGGACGCTCCTTCCTGGCGTGCGGCGCGGTGATGTCGCTGATCGCCCTGCCGCCCCTGTTCGTGGCCACCCGCGACGGCCTGCGGGCGGTGCCCAACCACATGCGCGAGGCCGCCTTCGCCCTGGGCAAGACCCGCATCGCCACCATCCGGCGGGTGCTGCTGCCGAGCGTGCGCTCGAACATCGCCACCGGAGTGACCCTGGGGGTGAGCCGCATCATCGGCGACACCGCCATCGTGCTGCTGCTGCTGGGGGACACCCTGCACATCGAAAGCCAGGGCTCCGCGCCCCTGATCGGCCTGCTGCGCGGCACCGGCTCCTCGCTGACGAGCTACGTCTACGACAACTCTCCCGCCGGCGAAGGCGCGGCGCCGCAGAAGGCCTACGCGGCGGCCTTCGTGCTGATGGTGCTCGTGCTGGTCCTCAACCTGGTCGTCGACCGCATCGGCCGGGCCCACGCCAAGAACACCGGCATGTCGCTGGCGGGGGGTGTGGTGTGAGGTCTTCCCAAACGGCCGTTTTAGCGCTAAGCTCAGCAAGCCGATGAAGAAACCTGACTTGATTGGAAATGTGTCCGATGGCGGCTGAAGAGATGCTCCTCGACGATTCCCTGCGACTGGTGCCCGAGGCGCCGCCCGTGGCTCCGCTTGCGTCGCTGGAGTCCCAGGCGCCGGCGGTGCCGCCGGTGCGCACGATCGTGCTCGATCGGCTCCCCACCGCGGTGGTCCCGCCGGCGAGCGAGCGCAACCCGCTGCGGGAGCTCGGCCCCTCGCCGGCGGGGCCGGAACGGCTGGCGGTGAGGAACCTCAGCGTGCGGTACTCCGGCAAGCCCGCCGTGAAGTCCGTGTCGCTGTCGATCCACCAGGGGGAGGTGCTGGCGCTGATCGGGCCCTCCGGCTGCGGCAAGACGACGCTGCTGCGCACCCTCAACAGGCTCACCGAGCTCACCCCCAGCGCGGCCCGCGCCGGCGAGGTGCTGCTCGACGGCCAGGACATCCACGAGCTGCCCGACACCGACCTCAGGGCACGGGTGGCGATGGTCTTCCAGCAGCCCAACCCCTTCCCGATGTCGATCTTCGACAACGTCGCCTTCGCCCTGCGCGAACAATCTCGCAAGCGCCCCCGCCGGCGGGAGCTCGAGCCGCTCGTGGAGGACGCCCTGCGCCGGGCGGGCCTGTTCGAGGAGGTCAAGGACGATCTCGACCGCCCCGCCCTGCGTCTCTCCGGCGGCCAGCAGCAGCGCCTGTGCATAGCCCGCGCCATCGCCTCCCGGCCGGAGGTGCTGTTGATGGACGAGCCCTGCAGCGCCCTGGACCCCATCTCCACCGGCGTGGTGGAGGAGCTGATCGGGGA
>DATJMB010000151.1:0-18706 GCA_035508995.1 Solirubrobacteraceae bacterium
GCATCCTGATCCGGGCCGGCAGGGCAGGCGAGCGGGTCTCGATCCCGGAGGTCTGCGAGCGCCTGCAGATCAGCGAGGAGGAGCTGCAGGAGGATGTCAACGTCCTCAACGTCGTCAACTTCGGCGGCGGCTCCTACGTGCTTTACGCGGAGATCGTGGACACCCCCGAGGGCGCCGCCATCGAGGTGGACCCGGAGCCCTACAGCGACAACTTCGACCGGCCCGCGCGCCTGCTGCCGGTGGAGGCCAAGGCGCTGGTGGCGGCGATCGACCTGATCGGCGAGCACATCCCGGAGGGCTCCCTGCAGAGCGCCCGGGCGAAGATCGTGGAGGCCCTCGGAGAGGACCCGATGGAGCAGGGCCTGCAGGTGGCCCACGACTCCGGCGACGACTCGGACATCGCGCGGCTGATCTCCACGGCGATCGTGCGCAGGAAGCTGATCGAGATCGAGTACTACAAGGAGAACGAGGACGAGATCTCCCACCGCACTGTCGAGCCCTACGCGCTCACCAACGGCCGGGAAGGCTGGTACGTGGCCTCCTTCGACCCCGACCGGGGGGCCATGCGCCACTTCCGGCTGGACCGCATCAAGCACGCCCACGTCACCAACCGCAAGTTCACCCCCCGCCCCGAGGTGGACCCGGCGGCGGAGGTGGACGGATGGCTGCGCACCGGCGAGGTGGAGGCCTCGCGCAGCGCCCGCGTGTGGATCTCCCCCGAGCGCGCCCGCTGGGCGCGGGAGACGCGGCGGGTGGTGGAGGAGCGCCGGGACGGCTCGCTGGTGATCGAGCTGAGCTTCGCGGGCCTGGAGTGGCTGGTGCGGGAGATCCTCAAGGAAGCCGGCGACGCCGCCGTGCTCGAGCCGGCGGACGCCCGGGAGGCGGTGCGGGAGGCTGTGGCGGGGTTGCGGGATGGAGGCGCGGTGGCCGCCGCCGCCTGAGCGACGGAGAGACGCGCTGGCGCCTCAGGGCGTCAGGCGGTGGGGGCCGCGGTAGAGGAAGGTCACCTCGCGGACGTTCTCCTGGCCGAGCATCTGCATCAGCAGGCGGGTGAGGCCGAAGCCGAAGCCGCCGTGGGGCGGGGCGCCGAAGCGGAAGAAGTCGAGGTAGTAGGAGATCGGGCCGGGGTCCACGCCCTTGTCCCGCGCCTGTGCCAGGAGCACGTCGTGGCGGTGCTCGCGCTGGGCGCCGGTGGTGATCTCGATGCCCCGCCAGAGCAGGTCGAAGCTGCGGGTGAGAGTCGGATCGTCGGGGTGGCGCATGTGGTAGAAGGGCCGCACGCTGGTGGGATAGTCGGTGACGAACGCGAACTCGTGGCCGAGCTCCGCGGCCACGATCTCCGAGAGAGCCCGCTCGGAGGGGGGATCGAGGTCGTGGTCGGGGCCGGGCACCTGCTCGTGGCCGTGCTCCGCGAGCATCCGCTTGGCCTCCGCGAGGGGGATGCGGGGGAAGGGCAGCGAGGGCACGTTGATCTCCACGCCGAAGGTCTCCGCGATGCGCTCCCCGAAGCGCTCCTTCGTCGCCGCGAACACGTGCGCCAGCCAGCGCTCCTCGAAGGCCATCACCTCCTCGTGGGTGTCGATCCAGGCGATCTCCACGTCCACGGAGGTGAACTCGGTGTCGTGACGCGAGGTGAAGGAGGGGTTGGCGCGGAACACCGGGCCGATCTCGAACACCCGCTCGAAGCCGCCCGCCATCGCCATCTGCTTGTAGAACTGCGGCGACTGGGCGAGATAGGCCACTTTCTCGAAGTACTCCACCTTGAACAGCTCCGCGCCGGACTCGCTCGCGGAGCCCATCATCTTGGGGGTGTGGATCTCGATGAAGCCCTCCGCCCGCCAGTGCTCGCGCATGGCCTGCTCCACGGCCGTGGCCACCTCGAAGATCAGCCGCCGGTCGGGCCGGCGCAGGTCCAGGTAGCGCCAGTCGATGCGCTTGTCCAGCGCCGAGTCCGGCGCGATCGGCAGCTCTGGCTCGGCGAGGGAGTCCACCCGCAGGTCCTGCAGCTGCAGCTCCAGGCCGCCGAGCTTCACCCGCTCGTCCGCCACCACCTGGCCGGTGACCGTGACGGCGGACTCCGGCGTGAGGGCGGACACCGCCTCGTTGAGGGCGCTCGGCGGATCGTCCTTGCCGAGCACCACCTGAACCAGGCCCGACTCGTCGCGCACGATCAGGAACTGCACCCGCTTCTGGTCCCGCAGCGCCTGCAGCCAGCCGCGCACGGTGGCCTCGCCGCCGATCCTCCCGGGCAGATCCCCTATGAGCGTCCTCTCCATCGCCACGGGACCCTACCGGGCGGAGCTTTGCGACACCGGTGCTAGCCCGTCGCCTCGGCGAGCTCCACCTCGACGGCCAGCTCATCCGCCTCAGCCGTGTCGAGGGTCTCGACGACGCCGGCCTCGAGCAGATCCTCGCGGCCGAGCTGGAGGGCCTGCAGGCGGGCGGGGGTGTCGCTCACGAGCACCCGCGCCACGGGCGCTCGCATCGGGCGCTGGGCCTGGGACTTGGCCTTGCGCACCTCTCGCAGGACGTCGGCGGCGACCTCCAGCGCCTGCGCCTCCTCCCGTTCCCGCTCGGCGCCGCCCGCGCCCTCGCCGCGGCCACCGCCCGCGCCGGCTAGCTCCGCGCGCAGCTCCGCCGCCTCGGGCCAGGGCGCGCGGTGGATGGAGCCCTGCTGCCACCACGACCACACCTCCTCGGTGACGAACGGCAGGAAGGGGGCGAACAGGCGCTGGAAGGTGGAGAGGGAGAGCCGCAGGGCGCGGCTCACCGAGGCGGCCCCCTCCCCGCCCGCGGTCCCGTAGCGGCGGGACTTCACCAGCTCCAGGTAGTAGTCGCAGAACCACCAGAAGAGCTCCTCCGTGCGCTGCAAGGCGCGCGCGTAGTCATAGGCCTCGAAGCTCTCCGTGGCCTCCTGCGCCACCGCGGCCAGACGGCCGACCATGGCGCGGTCGAGCGGGTGGGTGAGGCGCTCCCCCGCGGGCGGCAGGTCGGCGAGGGCGAACTTGGAGGCGTTCAGGAGCTTCACCGCCAACCGCCGTCCCACACGCATCTGCTGGGCGTCGAAGGCTGTGTCGGTGCCGGGCCTGCCGTTGGCGGCCCAGTAGCGCACGGCGTCCGCACCGTGCTCCTCCAGCAGGTGCATGGGGGTCACCACGTTGCCCTTGGACTTGGACATCTTCTTGCGGTCCGGGTCCAGCACCCAGCCGGAGATCGCGGCCCCCTTCCAGGGCAGCTCCTCGTAGTCCAGGTGGGAGCGCAGCACGGTGGAGAACAGCCACGTGCGGATGATGTCGTGGGCCTGGGGACGGAGGTCCATGGGGAACACCCGCTCGAACAGCCCTGCCTCTCCGCCCGCCTCGCGGTCGGTCTCACCGTGGCCCTCCCCGCCACCGGCCTGACCGGCACCACCGCTCTCCTCGCCCGCCCGGCCGGCGATCTGGGGGGTGAGCGAGGAGGTGGCCCAGGTGTCCATCACGTCGGGATCTCCCACGAAGCCCCCCGGCTGGCCCCGCTGCGCGGAGTCATACCCATCGGGCACGTCCGTGGAGGGGTCCACAGGCAGCCGGTGGCTGCCCGGCACCAGGGGCCGGTCGTAGAGCACCGCGCCGCTCTCGTCCAGCGGATACCAGATCGGGAAGGGCACACCGAAGAAGCGCTGGCGGCTCACGCACCAGTCGCCGGTGAGGCCGTTCACCCAATCCTCGAAGCGAGCCCTCATGTAGGGGGGATGCCACTGCAGCTGCCGTCCCCGCGCGATCAGCTCCTGGCGATGGTCCACGGTCTTGAAGAACCACTGGCGGCTGGTGACGATCTCCACCGGTCGCTCGCCCTTCTCGAAGAACTTCACCGCCCGGCTCACCGGCTGGGGCTCCCCGATCAGATCGCCCGACTCGCTCAGCAGCTCCACGATCCGCTTGCGCGCCTGGTTGACGGTCTTGCCCTGGAGCTCTCCGTAGCTGGCCCGCGCCCGCTCGAGGTCCTCGCTCTCCCACCCCTCCTGCCCCCAGGGCACCTCCACGAGCCGCCCGTCCTCGCCCAGCACCGCCCGCACCGGCAGCCCCAGCTCCCGCCACCAGGTCACGTCGGTGATGTCCCCGAAGGTGCACACCATCACCAGGCCCGTGCCCTTGTCCATCTCCACCAGCTCGTGCGCCAGCACCGGCACCCGCACGCCGAACAGCGGCGTCAGCAGCTGGGCGCCCACGAGACCCTTCCAGCGCTCGTCCTGGGGGTGGGCCAGCACCGCCACGCAGGCCGCGATCAGCTCCGGGCGGGTGGTCTCGATCGGGGCCTCCCCGCCCGCGCCCGCCCAGGCGGGGGCGAAGCGAACGCGGTGCATGGCCCCCGGCCGCTCCCGGTCCTCGAGCTCCGCCTGGGCCACGGCGGTGCGAAAGTCGACGTCCCACAGGGTGGGCGCCTGCAGCTGATAGGCCTCTCCCCGCTCCAGCAGCCCCAGGAAGGAGCGCTGGGAGACGCGCTGGGCGACCTCGCCGATGGTGGTGTAGGTGGTGGACCAGTCCACCGACAGTCCCAGCCGCCGCCAGAGCTCCTCGAAGGCCCGCTCGTCTGACTCGGTGAGCTTCAGGCACAGCTCCACGAAGTTCGGCCGGGAGATCGAGATCGGCTCCTCGGCTGCATGTGCGGGCGCCCGCTCACCCGGCTGGAAATCGGGGTCGTAGGGCACCGAGGGATCGCAGCGCACGCCGTAGTGATTCTGCACCCGTCGCTCGGTGGGCAGCCCGTTGTCGTCCCAGCCCATCGGGTAGAAGACCATCCTGCCCCGCATTCGCTGGTAGCGGGCCACGGCGTCGGTGTGGGTGTAGGAGAACACGTGGCCCACGTGCAGGGAGCCGCTCACGGTGGGCGGGGGGGTGTCGATCGCGAACACCCGCTCCCGCGGCGCCGAGCGGTCGAAGCGGTAGACGCCCTCGCGCTCCCAGGCGCCGCTCCACTTCGCCTCCAGGCCGTCGAGGCTCGGCTTGGCGGGTACCGTCGTCTCGTTCGCGCTCTCGCTCGGCTCAGGCGTCAAGCTGAGGATCGTAGCCGAGCCGTTGCTCGCGCTCGGCTCGGTGGGACGGGCAGTACACGCCCCGGACCTCGCCGCTGGCCATTCCGTATCCCAGCCACACCTCGCCCTGCCAGGCGAAGTGGAAGAAGCCGCCGTTGCGCCCCCGCTCGAGCTCCTGGCGCCAGGAGCCGCGCATCACCTCCACGGGAACCCGCAGCCCGCACGAGCGCCCGTCGTGGCTGTGGCTGCGCCACACGCACCGCACGGACTCGCCAAGCAGCCGCGAGGAGTCCACCAGCGCCGTCACCGGCGCCTGGCCGTGGACCCGCGGGAAGGCCACCACGGACTCCCGCGAGCGCAGCGACACCACCGGCGCCGGATCCCCCGTCGGCAACCCCTGAGCTGTGTCTCTCCTCATCTGCCTTGCCTGTAGAACGTGCATTTGCTCTTACCCCCGGATCCTGCCCTTGGCGGGCACTCTTTCCGCCCTTGAAGGGCAACTCTTTGTCGTTCTTTTCGGACGACACCGCCGGAAGCATCCGATCGGCCTAGGTATTTGGACGCTTGTCCGATTCGTCCAATTGCAGGGGAAATGCGGGCGAATACGCACTTGATCGGCCAATTCGGCGCCGGAGGGCGACTCGAGGGGCCCGGCGGAGCCAAAAGCCCTCGACCGGCGCCACCGGTCGGAGACACGGTCCCATAGGCGGAGGTAGTTCCGATATGTTGGCGTTTATGGCGCTCTGCGGAGGTTTGATCTCGCCCCGCTCCCTGCTCTGCCTGCTGGCGCTCGGCTGCTCGCCGCCGGCCACGGCGCTGGCGGCCGAAGGAGCGCCGGGGGGCGCAACCGCGGCCACGTCCACCCGGCTGGTCAGCGAAGACGCCTACAGGGGCGCGCTCACCCCCGCTGCTCGCCAGTCCTGGTACCGCCTCGAAGTGAGCCCCGGCGAAAAGACCCGCTTCTCCCTGCGGGGACAGACCTCCGCCTGCCCCGTGCAGGCCAGCCTGGTCGGCTCCAGCGGCGCGGTTCTCGGCCAGATCCTCTCCACCACTCGGGAAACGCTCGCCTTCGTGGTGTTCGCCCCCACCCACGCCACCGCCGACACCTATTACCTGCGCCTGGCCCTTCCCTCCGGCTCCGCCTGCCCCACCTCCGCCTACCTCCTGCGCCAGTTCGAACCCCTGCAGAGCGTTTGCGAACCGCCTCCAAACCTCCCCCCGGGCGTGTCCTACGGCTGCGATACCCCCAAAGGGGAAACTCGCTACGGCCCCCTCCCCATCATCTCCAGCGCCTGTCGCGGCGATGGCCGCGCCCTGCGCCAGGCGACGGCCGCCACGAAGCGAGAACGCCGCCGCCTGGCTGGCCGCCGCGACGCACGCGCCATTCTGCAACGGCTGGAACAGAGCGAACGGCTGCTCAACCAGCGCACCATGCACGCCTGTGGCGGCCCCTGACGAGGACGCACAAGCCGCTCACCGCCACCGTCGCCCCCCCGAAGCCATGGTGGTGGCGATCATCGCCGCGGTAGCAGCCATTTCCGGAACCCTGGTGGGCGCTTTCGTCACCTACGTGGGCGATCGCCAGCTGCAGGACCGTGAGCTGGCCCAGGAAGAAGCCCGCCAGACCACCGCCGCCCGGGCCATCGCCCGGATGCTGATGGGCGAATACCAGGTGGACGCCGAACGCCTCTACTACATGGCCTCCGGTGGCCATTACGAACCGGCGGCCTACCGTGAGCGCACCTTCGTGAGTCGCATGGACGACGAAGACCGCAAGCTGCTCGCGGGCCACCTCTCAGAGCACGACTGGCTCGCCGTCTCCACGGCGGCTCGTGAGAACGAAGTGGTGCAGGCAGATCTCGAAGCGCACCACGGCAGCGGCGCCACCGGCCCCTACGAACAGGACACCATCGAAAAAGCGGAAGCCGACTGCACCGCCGCCTTTCGCGACCTCGAACCCCTGGCGGAGGGACACAGCTAGCGCTCGTACACCCCCACCACGTTCGAGCCGCCGGTGGCGTAGGGGTAGTCGGCTTCGCTTTCGCTCACCGCCCGGAACTGGTAGGCGGCGGGCCCGGGGAAGCGGAAGCGGTAGGAGGAGCCAAAGCGGCCCCTGCCGTCGCTCCTGACCACGTCGAACTCGATCCACCGGCCACCCGGCGAGCGAGCCTCGAGCACGAGCTGCTTGCCGCCGTGCGGCACCGGCCCGCCGAGCAGCCTGCCGGCGAAGAAGATTCGCCGGCCCACGCTCGCGGTGTGGGGCCTCACCGCGAGCCTCACCCCCGCCCGCACCCCCAGCGAGAGGCTCGCGCGCGCCACCGGCTGGGCGTCGCCGAGGTGCTCCCGGTAGGAGAACCACAGCGTCCGCGAGCTCGCCCCCGCCGGCAGCTTCACCGTGAACCGCCCCTGTGAGCTCGTCTTCGGGCAGGCCATCGCCGCGCTCCTGGCGCCCGCATAGGCGGCCGTGTAGGCGCATTCGAGCTCCGCCCCCCCGATCCCCACCCCGCCGGGCGCGGTCAGGCGTCCCACAATCGTCTCGCCGCGCCCGAAGCGGCTGGAGATCCGAGCCTTCTTGGAGCCCACCCAGGCGACCTTCAGCGAGGCCCGCGCCGAGGCGTTGGTGCCGTTGGGCGGCCCCGGCGTGGAGGCCGCCGGGTTGTCCACCGTCACCTGCCGGTCCAGCACCACCGTGCCGTTGCCCGCGGCGTCCGTCACCGTCACCACGAGGTGATGCGCGCCGTTGGCCACCTTCGTGCTGTCCAAGGCCACATCCGCGCTCACGCTCCCGGCGCACGGCTGCGGCCACAGGAACGCAGGCAGCCCGTCCGCGCTGCCCACGTCCACGCACCGTCCTTTGTTTTCGTCGAGCACCGTGCGCTGCACCACCTGTCCGTCCACGCTCACCACCGCCTGATACACGCCCGAACCGGCATCCGTGGCATCGAACGCCACGTCGCTGGTCCCCTTCAACGTCGTAGCCGTAGCCAGTTCCCCGGACACATCGCTCACGCCAGGGCTCGTGGGGTCTTCGAGCTCGATATCAGCCGCGTAAAGGTAAACCACCGCCTCGTAGCCGTTGGGGTCGTGTTGGCTTACTGGACAGAGATATTCCAGGTTCCCGGTGCAGGTAGCCCCGACAGAGAGCGACGAATCTAGAGAGGTTGCGGGAGCGACAACGAGGTTTTCAGACGCAAGCGGCTGTGAGAAGCTGCCGACGCCGTTAGTACATCCTTCCTCGTAGATACAGCCACCAAAGAAGACACTTTCAGGCGGCTCGCGCAGCCGAAATTCGTATGACCAGCCATTGCTCGATCCTCCATCGGCGTCTCCAGCACGCCAGAGCGTCGCGGCCACAATCTTCTCGCCCCCCGGTGCACTAAACCACCATTCGGCAGCGTCTTTGTTGATGAGATGCGTCTCTCCGTCGGTTAGGCCCGCCACGAGCGCGCCACTTGGACTCCCACATGTGTCTTCGGCTACCACGTCGCCGCCGACCCTCAATGGACTCCACCCTTCCGTCGGCGCGTCGCCGCCCGACGGGGTGCGGCAGGAGTAGACGTGGTACACGGCCGCCTCGGCGCTCGCGCTCCAGGCCAGCACCACGGCGCAGGCCACGGCGATCGGCCCGGCCAGCCGGGCGACGGTCCTCGCCTTGCTCCTCTCGATCGACACAAACACCTCGACCTCATGTCGTTGGCAGGCCCGTGGCGACCCCCTCCCGAATTGTTCCAGCTGCCTGGCGCCCCCGCAACGGGGAACGGCAGCCGGCGCGGGTGTCTAGCGGGCGTCGGTGAGCGTGAGCCTCACGGGCAGCCGGGCGAGGCCGTAGATGCCGGTGATGGTCTCGTAGTCCGGCTCGCCGTCGAGCTCCAGCGTGGACACCCGCTCCGCTAGGTACCGCAGCGCCTCCTGGAGCTCCAGCCGCGCGAGGTTCGCCCCCAGGCAGTAGTGCACCCCCGCCCCGAACGTGAGCGCCCGCGCCCGGCCGCGGTCGGCGGCGATGTCGAAGCTGTCGGGATCGGCCCCAGAGTCGGCCTCCTCGCCGGTGTTGGGCTCGAAGTCGCGGTTGCCGGTGAAGGCGCACACCATCACCACCGTGCCCCTGGGAAAGGTCACGTCGCGGAAGGTCACGTCGGCGGTTGTGATGCGAGCGGTGAAGGGCGTGATCGGCTCGTACCGCAGCGCCTCCTCCACCGCCCCGTCCACGAGCGCCGGATCCTCCCGCAGCGCCCGCCACTGCTCCGGGTCTTCCGCCAGCAGCCGCACCGCCTGGGCCAGCTGGCTCTGGGTGGTGTCAACGCCCCCCACCAGCACGTTCAGCACCAGGTTCACGCACTCCACGTCGCTGAGACGCTCCCCGTCCTCCTCCGCCGCGATCAGCTTCGAGATGAGGTCCTCTCGCATGTCCCGCCGCCGCGCTGCCACCAGGGCTTCGGCGTACTCGTAGAACTCCCCCACCGCCTGCTCGATCACCTCGCGCTCGGTGGCCATCGAGTGGGCGTCGAACTGTCGCTGGATCCAGTTCGACCAGTGGTGCAGCCGCGGCGCGTCCGTGAGCGGCGCCCCCATCACCAGCGCGATCGTCCGCGACGGGTAGGGCTTGGCGAAGGCCTCCACGAACTCGCACCCGACGACCTCCTCCCCGCTCCCGCCCGCCTGGGACTCGGCCACGGCTTCCGCGAGGAGCTCCTCCATGAAGCCCCTCACCGGCGGCCGGTAGCGCTCCACCGCCCGTGCGCTCAGGGCCGGGTTGACGAGGCTCCGCAGCCGCGTGTGGTCGGGGCCGTTGACGTGCAGGATGTTCCGTCTCATCTGCTCGTACAGCGGCCCCTCTCGCACGCCGAAGATCTCCGCGATCGTCATCCCCGGGAAGATCGCCTCCCGGGTGCGCAGGAAGAACTCGCCCGACTCCCGGTCGAGCACCACATAGCCATAGGGGCCGCGGGCCAGCCAGCCCCGCGCCCGCAGCTCCGCCATCGTCTCGTGAAAGCGCTCCCCCCGCAGCGAGGCGTCGGTGTAGTCGAGCGTCGGCAGCTCGAGCTCGCTGACCAGCGCCATCCCAGCCCCGGCTTACTTCTTCGGGCTGACGGTCTGCTTCAAGGACGCACCCGCGCTGAACTTGGGCGCCTTGGAGGCTTTGATCTTCACCCGCTCACCGGTCCGCGGGTTCACGCCCTGTCGAGCCGCCCTTTTGACCACCGAGAACTTGCCAAAGCCCGTGATGTTCACCTCGTCGCCTTTCTTCAGCGTCTTGCCGACGGTGCCCACGAACGACTCGAGCGCCCGACCGGCATCGGCTTTCGAGAGACCGCTGTCCGCGGCGACGGCATCGACCAGCTGAGACTTGTTCATGAGGCGGGTTCCTTTCGATTTCCAGTGGGTTGGCCCAGCGCCCGGCAGCCTAGCGCGAGCGCCCCCAGAAAGGCCGCTCTGGGAAAGGGATCAGGGCAGGAACTCGTTTGTGCCGTACCGGCTCGCGCTCACCGGTCCTTCGATCAGGCCGTTGGCGAGCATCCACCGCGACATCGCTTCCACGTTTCCCCTTTGCAGCGTCCCGAAGGCCACCTTCCGCCGGGCTGGGTGGGACTCGGTCCCCGCGAACAGCGGCAGATAGGCAGCCAGCGAGGCGCTCGTGAGCTTGCGCTGCAGCGACGGGTTGGCCGCCAGCAGCTCGTTCAGGCTTCGGCCGGGGTCCGCCAGGGTGTCCTCGTAGCCGTGCACCGTCGCCGCCACGAAGCCCCGCACGAGCCCCGGATGGGCGGCGATCTCGCGCTGGGTGGTGAACGCCACCAGCCCCGGATAGGAGGGCCCTCCGTAGCGATCGAGGGCGAACGCCGTGATCGGATGGCCGCCCACCTGAAGCCCCACGCCGTCGTCGGGGATGAAGCCCGTGAACGCCGCCACCCGGCCCGCCACCAGCGCCTGGGCCCCGTTGAAGCCCACCGTCGCCACGTGCACCCGTCGCGGATCGCCGCCCGCGCCCCGCACCTCCGTGTCGAGCACCGCCCTGTCGGAGGGCACCCCCGTGATCCCCACCGTGCGCCCCTGCAGGTCCGCCGGCGAGCGCAGCCCCTCGCCGGCCAGCCCGATCAGGCCACCGAGCGGTCGCTGGACGATCGCCATCACCGCCTTCGCATCCCCCCCGTGGGCGATCAGTCCCATCACGTCGCTGCCGTCCGCCAACCCGAACTGGGCGCTGCCGGCGTCGATCAGCTTCAGCGTTTCGGTGGTCGCGCTCGGTTCGATCACCCGCAGCGCGATCCCCTGCTGGCGGTAGTAGCCGGCGGCCAGCGCCCGGTAGATGCCCGCGTGTACCGCGTTGGGCACGAAGTCCAGTACCAGCGTCGCCTGCCGCAGCGGCGCCGAGGAGGTGGACCCGCAGCCGCTCGCCCAGCCGCCGCACAACGCCAGCGCCAGTCCCACGCGTGCGAGCACGAGCGCCGAGCGGGCGCGCCGGGTGCCGGTAGCATCTCCAGAAGTCATGGCCATCGACGCGACCTCCCGCCGCCAGGTGGACGGCAAGGCCGGCGACCGGACCCTATCCGGCGAGCCGGTCCGAGAGCTCTACACCGAGCAGGACCTACCCGCCGGCATCGGCGGGCCCGACGATCCGATCGGCCGGCCCGGCCACTACCCCTTCACCCGCGGCGTCTACGAGTCCATGTACCGCGGCCGCCTCTGGACCATGCGCCAGTTCGCCGGCTTCGGCACCAGCGAGGAGACCAACGAGCGCTTCCACTACCTGCTCGACCACGGCCAGACCGGCCTCTCCACCGCCTTCGACATGCCGAGCCTGATGGGCCACGACTCCGACCACCCCCGCTCCCTGGGCGAGGTGGGCCGCGAGGGCGTCGCCGTGGACACCCTCGCCGACATGCAGACCCTGTTCGCCGGCATCGACCTCGGCGAGGTGTCCGTGTCGATGACCATCAACGCCCCCGCCGCCATCATGCTGGCCTTCTACGTCGCCGCTGCCGAGTCCGGCGTGAGCGGGGGAGTGGGCCCAATTTCCCCCGAGCGGCTGGCGGGCACCATCCAGGCGGACATCCTCAAGGAGTACATCGCCCAGAAGGAGTGGTGCTTCCCGATCGACCCCGCCATGCGCCTGGTGGGCGACATGATCGAGTGGTGCACCGCCCACATGCCCCGCTGGCACCCCGTCTCGATCTCCGGCTACCACATCCGCGAGGCCGGCGCCACCGCCCAGCAGGAGCTCGCCTTCACGCTCAAGGACGGCCTCACCTACGTCGAGCAGGCCATCGAGCGGGGCCTGTCGGTGGACGACTTCGCTCCCCGCCTGTCCTTCTTCTTCAACGCCCAGATCGACTTCTTCGAGGAGATCGCCAAGTACCGCGCCGCCCGCCGCATCTGGGCGCGGGAGCTGCGCGAGACCTATGGCGCCCGCGACGAGCGCTCCCTGCTGATGCGCTTCCACTCCCAGACCGCCGGCGTGAGCCTCACCGCCCAGCAGCCCCTGAACAACATCGTGCGCACCACCGTCGAGGCCCTCGCGGGCGTCCTCGGCGGCACCCAGTCGCTGCACACCAACAGCTTCGACGAGGCGCTGGCCCTGCCCACCGAGGAGGCCGTCAAGGTGGCGCTGCGCACCCAGCAGGTGATCGCCCACGAGACCGGCGTGGCCGGCACCGCCGACCCCCTCGGCGGCTCCTACTTCGTGGAGGCCCTCACCGACGAGATGGAGCGCTCCTGTTATGAGTACTTCGCCAAGATCGACGAGCTCGGCGGCATGGTGGAGGCCGTCAAGCGCAACTTCCCCCAGCGCGAGATCGCCGACGCCGCCTTCGCCCTGCAGCAGCAGATCGACGCCGGCGAGCGCATCGTGGTGGGCGTCAACCGCCACGTCGACGAGACCGAGCAGCCGATCCCCACCCTGCGCGTCGATCCCGCCCTGGAGCACAAGCAGATCGGCCGCCTGCAGGCCGCCCGCGCGAGCCGCGACGGCGCCGCCGTGGAGCGCTCCCTGGCGGCCCTGCGCGAGCACGCCGCCCACCCGGACCGCAACCTGATGGAGCCCCTGCTGGAGTGCGCCCGCGCGCTGGCCAGCGAGGGTGAGATCGTGGAGTCCCTGCAGCGGGTCTTCGGCGACTACCGCGAGACGCCGGTCTTTTGAGCGCCCTCCAAGCACCACCTCCACGCCGCCGGGACGCCTTAATGGCGCAAACTCCGGCGGTGCATTAGCAACTTTTTACAAACCCGTCGTGTCTTGAGGTTAGGATCGGCGACCTTACGCAAGCCAACCGCACTCTTGAACCGCCCCCATCACCACCCTCACCGGCGCCTGCGCCACGCGTTGCTGGGCGCCGGCACCCTCGTGCTGCTGGCCAGTGCCGGCACCCTGGCCTTCGGCGCGGCCCGCATCAGCGCCGAGCAGGCCGCCTACCGGGCGCCCGCCGCCCCCACCTGCGTGCCCTCGCAGCTCAACCGCTCGGACGTGCTGCCGGGCACCCACCTCGCCGTCTCCCCCCTGCCCGACTCCTACGACGCCTCCGCCCGCACCCAGGTGAGCCTGCTGGGAGCGCCCGCGTCGGACATCTCCGCGGTCAGCGTGAGCGGCTCCGTGAGCGGCTCCCACACGGGCTCTCTACGCGCCTACTCCCAGGGCGACGGGGCGAGCTTCGTGCCCTCCCATGCCTTCGTGCCCGGCGAGACCGTCACCGTCCGCGGCCATGTGCGCGCAGGCGCCCAAACGAGCCCCTTCGCCTTTCACTTCGTGATCGCCCATCAGGACCCCATCACCTACCCGCCCGCCGCCAAGATCTCCCGCGACTACAACGAGGAGCAGCACTTCCACTCCGCCCCCAGCCTGCAGCCGCCGGTGCTGGCCGTGAGCACCCGCTCGAGCGCCGCCTCACCCGGCGACCTGTTCGCCGCCCCCTACTCCGGCCCCGGCCCCAACGGCCCCGAGATCTTCAGCGAAACGGGCGAACTGATCTGGTTCGATCCGCTCTCGGGAGAAACATCGGCGACGAACCTGCAGGTCCAGCAGCTGAGCGGCAAGCCGGTGCTCACCTGGTGGCAGGGCTACATCCCGCCCCAGGGCTTCGGCGAGGGCGAAGAGATCATCGACAACACCGCCTATCAGCGCATCGGCACCGTCCACGCCGGCAACGGCTACAAAGCGGACCTCCACGACTTCCACATCACCCCCTCCTACACGGCCCTGCTGACCGTCTTCAACCCCATCTCCTGCAACCTCTCGAGCGTGGGCGGGCCCGCCGGGGGCGCGGTCACCGACAGCGTCTTTCAGGAAATCGACCTGCGCACCGGCCTCGTGCGCCGCGAGTGGCACAGCATCGACCACGTGCCCCTCACGGACTCCTACTCCACGCCCGAGGGCTCCAGCGACGAATGGCCCTTCGACTACTTCCACATCAACTCCATCGACCAGCTCTCGAGCCCCGCCAACACGACCCTGATCAGCGCCCGCAACACCTGGGCGCTGTACGAGTTGAACACCACCACCGGCGAAATCAAGCTGCGCGTGGGCGGCCGTCACAGCGAAGTCAAACAGCTGGGCGGCTCCGGCACCGCCTTCCAGCACGACGCCACCGAGCTCTCCAACGGCACCATCACGATCTTCGACAACGGCGCCGTCCCCAAGATCCATCCCAGCTCTCGCGCGATCGTCGTCTCGCTGCAGCCCGCCGCCCACACCGACACCCTGCTGCACGACTACGAACACGCCGCCCCCGCCCTCTCCGCGGGCAGCCAGGGGGATGTGCAGGCGCTCGCCAACGGCAACCTGTTCGTGGGCTGGGGCGCGGAGCCCTACTTCTCCGAATACAGCGCCAGCGGCCAGCTCCTCTACGACGCCCACATGCACGGCTCCTACCAGTCCTATCGCGCCTATCGCTTCCCCTGGACCGCCACCCCCGCCGGCCGTCCCTCGATCGCCGCCGGCGGAACCTCCGGCGGGCCCACCACGGTGTACGCGAGCTGGAACGGCGCCACCACCGTGGCCAGCTGGCGCGTCTACGGGGGCTCCTCGCCCCACAGCCTCGCGCCGATCGCCCAGGCCGCCAAGAACGGCTTCGAGACCACCATCGTCGCGCCCCACGCCGAGCCCTACGTGGCGGTGCAAGCGCTCTCCGCGAGCGGCTCAACGCTCGGCACCTCGCTGCCGATAAGGGGCTGATGCACGCCATCGATCGCCTCACCGCGGCCTCCCCCGCGCACAGGCTGCACCGCGGCCATGGGGCGCTTGACTGTTGGGGATACCCTTTGATACTCTCGTCTGGCTCGGTGTCAAATAGAGGTTTCTGAGGTGGGAGCCAGGGTGAACGGGACGTCGACGAAGCAGCCGGACCCCAAGCAGACGGGGCCCAAGCACAAGCCGCTGCCCGCCAAGGACACGGGCGCCGGACGCTATCGGCGGCTGCCCACCGGGGCCCACAGCCTCGACCCCGAGGAGGTCCGTCGCGACCAGCGCGAGCGGCTGCAGTCGGCGCTCGTGGAGCTCACCGCCGAGCGCGGCTTCCCGGCCGTGCGCATCCTCGACCTGACCAAGCTCGCCCGCGTCTCCCGGCCGACCTTCTACAGCCTCTACAAGGACAAGGAGGATCTGTTCCTCGCCGCCTTCGACGAGATCGCCGGCCGCGCCAACCAGGTGGTACGCGACGCCTACAAGGGCGACGGCTCCCCCGTGGAGCGCCTGCGCGCCGCGATGCTCGCCTTCGCCGAGCTCGCCGCCGCCGAGCCCGACGCCGTCTCCCTGCTGGTCCTCGGCGGCTTCGGCGCCGGCCCGCAGGCCTTCGCGCGGCGCAACCAGACCCTCGAGTCGCTCGAACACGGCGTCGCCACCGTCCGCGCCGCCGTGGGCGGCGCAGGGCGCTCCGGTGCCAGCCGCGCACGCAAGGGACCGGTGCAGAACGACCTCACCGTGCGCATGATCCTCGGTGGCATCCGCGAGGTCACCGCCGCCCGCCTGCGCCAGCACCGCGCCGAGGAGCTCCTCAGCCTGATGACCGATCTCGCCGCCTGGGCCGCCACCTACCCGCTGCAGCTGCCGGCCGGCCTGCAGCCCCCCAGGCCCGCCCGCGCCACGCGCCGCGGCGCCGAGGACAATGGACAAGAGCCCAGCCGCCGCCCCTCCGAGCGCGCCCGCCAGGCCGAGGGCCGCCTGCCCAGCGGCCGCCACGACCTGCCCCGCCACTTCATCATCAAGAACCAGCGCGAACGCATCGTCGACGCCACCGCCGAGATCGTGGCCGAGAAGGGCCTGGCGGCCCTCACCATCCCGGACATCGCCAAGCGCGCCAACGTGTCCCACCAGACCTTCTACGAGATGTACCCCACCAAGCAGGACGCCTTCCTGGGGGCTCAGAAGGTGGGCCTGCACCAGGCCCTGGGCATCGCCGTGGAAGCGTATGAGGCCTACACCGACGACTGGCCCCGCGGCGTCGCCGCCGGCCTGCGCGCACTGCTCGGCTACCTCGCCTCCGAGCCCGCCCACGCCCATCTCACGGTCGTCGACACCTTCGCCGCCAGCCCGCTCGCCACCGAAATCCGCGATACCGGCCTGCACGCCTTCGCCTCCTATCTGCAACCCGGCTTCCACTTCCCCGTCGGTCGCTCCACCCCCGCCATCGCCCCGGAGGCCATCGCCGGCGGCATCTGGCAGGTGCTCCACCACTACGTGGAGCACGACATCGTCGAGCAGCTCCCGTGCGCCGCCCCCCAGCTGACTTTCTTCACCCTCGCCCCCTTCCTCGGCGCCAAGGAGGCGGCCCTCGTCGCGCGCCAGGCCGAGAAGGCCGCCGCGAAGAAGAAATAGCGGCTGCTACGCGGCGGAGGGCAGCGCGTAGGCGGACTTGCCGTCGCGGCTGACCTTCGCCACGGTCCCCTCGGCGAGCATCCGGCGGAGGTTGGCGCGGATGTTGGGGTCGGCCATGGCCGTCACCACCACCAGCTCCCTGACCGTGTGGGAGCCGTGCTCGAGGGCCGCGAGGATCGCCTTGCCGGCGGCGCCCCTGGGGGCGCGTGGAGAGCCGGCACGGGGCCCCCGGCGAGCTTTGCCGCTGCCCGCCGGACGGCCGCCCGGCGGGCGTCCGCGCCGGGCGCCGGTCCCGCCGCTGCCGGCTCGCGCGCGGGAGCCCGCCCGTTTGGCCGCACCGGCGCGCGCGCCGCCCGTGGGGACGCTCACGCCCAGAGCGTCGGCGGCGGCCAGCAGCCCCTCGTACTCCTGGAGCGCCGGTCGCAGCTCGCCCATGCGGGCGTCGATCTCGGCGCGTATGTCGCTCAGCAGGTCTTTGGCCATGTGACGGCTCGGAAGGTTATCCACGGTGGCGTGTACGCGCCTGCCGGCCGGCGATGCCGTCCGAGCGGGCCGTAAATCTGGGCGGATGGCCGAACGTCGCGCCGCCCGGAAACTCGTGGAGCTGAGAGGGAGCTACCGCTACGGGCTCGTGCTGATGCTGACGCTGCTCAGCACCGGCGTGCAGATGGCACTGCCCAATACGCCCCCGTCGTGGCTCGTGCAAGCGCTGCTGATGGCCGCCACCGTGATCACGGCGCTGTTCGCCGAGGACGCCACCCGTGCGCAGTGGCGGCGGGTGGGCGGATTCATCGGGTTCTCCGTCATCGCTCTGGTCGTGGCGGCGATCGCCGGCGAGGGCCAAACCGAGCGGGCGATCGTGTTCGGCCTCAGCGGCATCCTCGCGGTGTCCGGCGCCGTTGTCGTCACCCGGGGCATCGTGGGCGGCATCCGCATCGAGCGGCGGGTCACGCTGCACTCGGTGATGGGCGCCCTGACGGTGTATCTGCTGGCGGGATTGATCTTCGCGTTCGCCTACTCGACGATGGACGCGATCGCCGGCACGGCCGTGCTGAGAGGCCTGGGCACCAACCAGCACGCAGAAGAGGTGTACTTCAGCTTCATCACCCTCACCACCGTCGGCTACGGAGACATCGCGCCGATCTCGAGCGCCGCTCGTATGACCTCCGCGCTGGAGGCTCTTTTCGGCCAGCTCTACCTGGTCACAATCGTGGCGGTGATCGTCAGCAATGTGAGTGCCAGCGGCAGGTTCGAAGCCAAACGAGGCAAACAGGCGAGCCCGGACTAGATGTTGTGCCCCCGGCGGCGCGGCGGCGCTCAGCCGGCCCACTTGCCGATGCCGTGGCGAGCGAGCTCGATGCGGGCGATCACCCCGCGGTGGACCTCGTCGGGGCCGTCCGCCAGGCGCAGAGCGCGGGCGATCGTCCAGGCGGCGGCGAGAGGCACGTCGTTGGAGAGGCCCGCGCCGCCGTGCAGCTGCATCGCCATGTCCACCACCCGCTGGGCCATGTTGGGCACGGCGACCTTGATCTGGGAGACCGCGCCGAGGGCCGCGGGGGAGCCGGTGTCGAGCAGCCACGCGGCGTGCAGCACGTGCAGGCGGGCCTGGTCGATGGCGATGCGGGCGTCGGCGATGCGCTCGCGGTTGCCGCCGAGGTTGGCCAGCGGCTTGCCGAACGCCGTGCGGCTCACCGCCCGCTCGCAGGCGAGCCCCAGCGCGAGCTCCGCGAGGCCGATGAGACGCATGCAGTGGTGGACGCGACCCGGCCCGAGTCGGGCCTGCGCGATGGCGAACGCCTGTCCGGGCCCGCCGACGATGGCGCTCGCCGGCAGGCGGACATCCGTGAACGAGACCTCCCCGTGTCCGCCCGGGGCGTCGAGGAAGCCCATGGCCGGCAACA